>JAMOBI010000097.1:0-23163 GCA_039908105.1 Magnetococcus sp. YQC-9 | reverse complement strand
GAGCGCGCTAAAGTCAAAAACTAAAGTCCCAAGGGCTTTGCCCTTGGATCCCACCAGGGGGATAATCCCCCTGGACCCCTATTAATGGAACTACGCATCCCGTGATGGTTGCGGTTTAGAACCGATCTGCCACCCGCACCTCATCAACGCTCAACTGCCCACCACGCGGCTTGGCCGGTTCGAGCGCTTTGCCAACCGCGACCACCATAGTAATGATGTGATGCGGTGGCAAACGAATGAACCGTCCCACAGCCTCGAAATCAAAACCGGTCATCGGGCAGGAGTCGTAACCCAACTCCTGGGCAGCGAGCATCAGGGTCTGGGCCGCAATGCCACAGGATCGGATCGCCTCATCGTGTTGCAGCGCCTCGCTGGCTGAATAATAGCCACGAATCATGCCAACCAGGGCGTTGCGGGTCTCCTCAGGCGCGGTTCGCCAGTAACGTTCGGGTTGTTCGTCCCAAGCCTTCAGATCCGCACATAAAATCACCAACAACGAGGCATCGGTGATCTGCGCCTGATTCCAGGCCACGGCGCGAATCTGCTCGCGCAGCGTCCGCGAACGCACCACCACGAAGCGCCAGTTCTGGATATTGAAGGCCGTGGGCGAGAAAATCGTCAATTTCAGCAGACGATCCTCCTCCTCGCGACTCATGACGTGATCAGGGTCGAACCGTTTGACCGCACGACGATTTTCAATGGCGGCAGAGACATCCATCTGCAAAAATTCCTTCCACAAAAAAAACAGTTATGACCGTACCCCTTCGATATCCAACCCCGGATACATCTCCTCGGTCACGAAACCGAGCGAACGGGTGACTTCCGAAACATGGTTGATCTTACCACATCCGGGACAACAATCCATCCCGATCGAGATAATGGTGTTTCAAGGCGGCCATGATGTGCAAGGCCGCCAGCGAGATGAATACCAGTGCGGTGCCGAAATGGACCGGGCTTAAAGTGGTAGCGCGCCCCTTGTCTACATCGAGCAGCGCCGGGATCTCGAACAGACCAAAAAAGTTCACCCCATTTCCGTCGGCGGTGGAGATCAGATAGCCGGTGATCGGAATGACGATCATGAGTGCGTAGAGTGCCAGCTGAATCCGCAAGGCATCCCGCTTTTCCCACACGGGCAGATAATCGGGCGCAGGCGGTGAAGGATGGTGGTACCGCCAGGCAATACGGATGATCGCCAGGAGCAAAACCAGCATGCCGAATGAACGATGCCAGAAAAAGGCACGTTGGGAAAACGGATCGTTCGGGTTCAAGTTTGCGGCATAAAATCCGAGTCCGACCATGCCGAGCACCAGGAGCGCCATCACCCAGTGCAATCCACGCGCAATGGGATCGTAGCGGAGAGGGGGCTGGTCGTTCATCGGCTTACAGGAGACGGGGTTTGAGAAGATTGAACAGGGCTACGGGCTGATGTTCGAGCGCCCCCTCAAAACGGCTTTCACGGCTCTCGATGAGATCGAAGTGGCTTGAGAAGAGTGCTTCGATCTCCTGGCTGGAAAAGCGGAAAGGTCCGCCCTCCACGCTGGTTTCCAGAACATGGAAGGTCTTCAACAGCAGCACGCCGTCCGCTGCCAGCAGCTTATGGACGGTGGCAACGTATTGCAGACGACTTTCCGGGGGCAGGACATGGAAACAACCGCGATCGAAGATCCCGTCGAACGGTCCATGCAAGGTGGTCGCCAGGATGTCGTCGCAGACCCAGGTGACTTCGACGCACGTGCTTTGGGCATGGTCCGCAGCCGAAGCGAGCGCGGTGCGGGAGAGATCACTGCCGGTGACCTGGAAGCCCTGACGCGCCAGCCACACGGCCTGGGTTCCGGGGCCAGTGCCCAGATCGAGAAAATGGCCGTTTTGGATCATCTGTCCGGCGAGCGTGGCAACCAGATCGCGATCCGGTTCCACCGTATACCACGGGAGTTTCTCGATCGCTTCTCGCTGGTAGCGGGCTTCCCAATCGGGAAACTCGCCGATCTGGCGTGGAGGTGTGTTCATTATGTGCGGTTCAGCAGTCGAATGGTTGGATGCGTAGGCGGTGGATCGGCAATCAATGCTTGGGAAACATCATGGGCATGGCGATAAACAAAGCGGATTGAGCTGCAGCGACACCAAACATCCACTGAATGATTTCGACCTCAAGTTCCTTGAACTTCAAATCGGTCTCTTGTTTTGTCATGAGACCATCCATACGGGCGCGAACGTCACGTTCATTCTTTTCAGATAGGGAAGCGAGTCGTTCGTCGGACTGTTTGTCGCGCTTTTCCGCCAACTCCTCAACGCGCAGTTCGATTTGTCGAATGGCCGAGGCCAGCATCTTGACGTGACCTCGGGCCTGATCCTTCGGAACGCCAGAGGATTTGAGCAACTCAATGGATTCAAGCGTATCGAATGCGGCCGTAGTCATGCGCATGGACCTCCAAAATTAAAGAATTCGTGCCATCAACAATACCCGAACCCCCTCATCCCTGCCACAAAATTCTCAATGCCCGCGCTTGCCTCCGGCGGTCTCCAGATAGAGTTTGTCGAGCAGCGAGAAAAGCTCCCGGCGGATCTCGTTGAACTTCTCCATCGACTTGACGGCCTCCTCGACCCGATTCTCATTCACCAGACGTACGGTCTCACGCGCGGCTTCATGCACCGACATGTGCACCCTGCCGAGCACCTGGAAGGTCTCGCGCTCACCGTACCGACTGCTGCCTTCGGTATCGTACCATTTGCCGAAATCACACTCATGGCCGCTCGCCACCTCGCTGGCCAGCATCTGAGCGCGACCACGGATGATGTTTTCCAATTTGCCGAGCCATTTGAGATGGGCACGCTTGATCGTCTCGCTGTCGAACGGTTTGCCACCCACCTGGATCAAGTTGGTGGCGGCGGTCAAGTCGTTGGTCGAGATGTGGATCACATCCACCAACCCCGAAGTGTGATGCGCCGTTCCTTCGATGAAACCCATGCGCTCCACGGCATTGCGCACCTTGCCCGAGGCGTCGTCCAGGGTGACGAGCGAAGCATCGGCGGCCTCCAACGTCGAACCGGAGAGGTTCTGCACCTCCTGACTGTTTGAGGTCAATTCTTCGGCGGCACGGGCGGATTCGGTGGCTGCGTGAGCGATCTGTTCGGCACCCGAGGCCGACTCTTCGGCGGAATGGGCCACCTCGGTGGCAGCTGCGGAGAGTTCCTGGGCGTTGCGGGTCACATCATCGGCAGCGGTCGAGACCGCACTCATCGAACGGGAGATCTCCAGCGTCACGTTGGCCTGTTCGGCCACAGCTTGGGTGATTTCGTTGTTGGTGACCACCAGGTTCTCGACCATGATGGCGATGCGGCGCACCGAATCCGAGGCTTGTTGAGTGAGATCCTGGATCTCTTGCACGCGGTTGGCGATATTCAGAGTGGCCTCGCCGGTCTGCCGGGCCAGATCCTTGACCTCGTTGGCTACCACGGCAAACCCCTTGCCGGCCTGACCGGCGCCTGCGGCCTCGATGGCGGCGTTCAAGGCAAGCATATTGGTCTGTTCGGCGATGCTGTTGATGATGCCGGTGACATTGCCGATTTCGCGCGCCGAGTCGGCCAGTTTCTCCATGACCGCCAACCCTTCGTCGGCAACCTTGTCCGCCTGGCTCGATTCGCGACTGGCCGCCTCGCAACGCTGCCGCACATCACTGATGGTAACGGTCATGCGATCCACGGCGGTGGCTACCGTGCCAACCGATTGGTTCACCTGGATTAAGCTCTCATTCACCCCCGAAAGATTGGCGGTCATCTCTTCCGAGGCCGCCGCAATGGTGCCAGCGGTCGAGGATGCCTGCTGCGAGGCTTGCGCCATGCCGTTGATGGCATGGGAGAGCTGACTGATGGCTGCGGCCACGGTGTTGATGCGGGTATCGGTATTCAAGGCGTTTTCGCGGATCATGCCGACGTTCTGCGCCATCTGGCCGTTGGCGTCAGAGACCGCCTCGACCAGATGAGAGCCTTCGACGGCATCGGTGTCGAGCGCTTTTTTGGCCTCCATGAGTTCCGAAATACAGGCTTTGAGCGTATCGGTTTGCAGGTGGATCTGGTGGACGATCTGGCGGATATTCTCCACCATGCGGGCCGCCGAATCGTAAATTCCCGTCTTCTCCGCACTCCCCCCGTTGAAGGAGACGGTCAGATCGCCGGTGGCCACCCGTTCCATGATGTGCATTACCTCGGTGGGTTCGCCACCGACCAGATACAAAATATTACGGGAAAAATAAAAACCCAAAACAGTGGTCAGGGCAAGCAGCGCCACGACCATGATGATGACACTGATCAATTCGTTCAAGGCATTGGCCTGCAATTCATCCGCGTTCCTGTTCAGATCTGCAGAAAGTCTATCCTCTACTTCCTTCATCTGGTTGATTTTTTCAGTGATGGCGGCAAACCAGAGCGCGCCATCAACCCCGAATTGACCCGTCCCGGCCTTCTCGAATGCAATTTGACGGAATTTTTCCACCTCCTCGATGGTCTTGGCCGTGACTTTTTCCTTGTAGAAAGCAACATGAGCCGGTTCAGCCAGACTGAGAAAACTGTTGAGATAACTCTCTTGTTCGCCCACCAGACGTCCGAACTGACGCAACATGCCGGGTCCAAAGGCATTTTGATTGAAGGTGTTGGTCAGCGTGGCCCTCTCCAACCCCATGCGCTCCTTGGCATTCAAAAAATTGACGTACGCATGGGTGATCGAACTCAATTCGGGCTGCGTGGTGAATTTGGTGACCGCGTAGATATTGGAGAGCAGTGAGGTGATGGTCGAGGTGTAGTATCCGAGGGCCTCCGGGGCGGCGATGGACAGCTCGTTCACCTGTTTGCGGTTGCCATCGAGTCCCTGAAGTTTCTGCATCGATTGATCGAGATTTTTGGCAAAATCCTCGGTGACCCGTTTGGAGTCGAATCCCTTGACGAACTCCTTCAGGTTGGCCAAGGTCGCATCGGTTCCTTTGGTGCGTTGTGCCGGAAGTTCGGCCTTGAATTTTTCGCCCTTGCTGCCCAGAAAACCGGCGGTCATGCCACGCTCTTTTTGCAATTCGTGCACTGTCGAGCTGATTTTGACCGCCAGGATCATCAATTCATCCATGGCGCGCATCTGCCTGAGAATTGCTTGCTTCTCCAGGGTGACGACTCCACCGAAGCCGAGAATGCCAACAAATGGAATCATTAGCATGATCAAGAATTTGGTGCGCAGTTTGATTTGATGGAGCCAGGACATGGCTACTATCCTCGGAAAGGATTTAAAGAGAGTGTATCCTTGAACATATGCGTTGCCCAGCTAAACATGCGATAATCTAATGGAAGATGGCTGGCAATTCAACCGTTGACGAGGGGATGTCGTGATTTGATTCACACCATGTCCGAGCGTCTGGCATGTACACGCTCGTGGCCGAACAACTTGCGCGCCCCCTCCAAAAAATCGGCCTCGGGCGTGACCCGGAACGACTCCCCCAACACAAAGGTGCCGATGCAGCTCTCCATCCGCACCGCCATCAAAATGCGACAGCTGGTGCCCGGGTGACGGGCGATCAACTCCTGCAAATGCTCCAGAGTGGATTGGGTCAAGGTCAGGGCGTCGATCTCGATCAAAATTTCCCGACACCACTCCCGTCGCAGGGTGTTCAAATCCTGGATCCGTTCGGCGGTGATCTTCGGCTCATCCTCTCCCACCTCCAGGTTGCCCTCGATCACGATCACCCCCTCACCCTCGATCAACTCGCGTGCGCCCTGGTGCACATCGGAGAAGACCACGACCTCGATCTGATCCTCCGGATCCTCCAGGGTGATAAAGGCCATGCGATCCCCCTTCTTGGTGCGATGGATCTTGCGCTCCACCACCACCCCGGCCACGCGCGCCTTGGGATTGCCATCCAGCCGGGCGCGCGCCTTGAATTTCACCCGTGCGATCGAATCGATGCCATAGGCGCGCAACTCCTCGGCGTCGCGCTGTGCCGGATGGCCGGTGATGTAAAAGCCGATCGCCTCCTTCTCGAAAGCGAGCTTCTCCTCAAACGCCCATTCGGGCAGCTCGGGCAGGGGAGCGGGCTCCTCCTGATCGCCGAAGAGATCCATGAACCCCTTGCCACGATCGGCTTTTTTCTTCAACGCCTGGGCCAGGGTCTCCGGCAGAACGGTGAACAGGGCCGCACGGTTGCCGCCGAGTGAATCACAAGCACCGGATTTGATCAGGTTCTCCATCACCCGACGGTTGACCCCGGCTGCCGCAATGCGGTGACAGAGATCGTGCAGCGAGGTGAACGGGCCGCTGTTATCGCGCGCCTTGACCAGCGCCTCCATGGCCCCTTCGCCAACGTTCTTGATTGCCGCCAGACCATAACGCACCGAGTTGCTCTCCACCGAAAAAACGATCATCGAGTGATTGACGTCCGGCGGCAGCACCGGCACCTTCATGGCGCGACATTCGCGGATGAAGGGGGCCAGTTTGTCGGTGTTGAGCATGTCGCAGGTCAAGGTGGCGGCCATGAACTCAACCGGGTGGTGGGCCTTGAGCCAGGCGGTCTGATAGGAGATCAGCGCATAGGCCGCCGAGTGGGACTTGTTGAAGCCGTAGCCGGCGAACTTCTCCATCAGATCAAAGATGTACTCGGCCCGCTCCCTGGGTACGTCGTTGGCCAGCGAGCCGCGCACGAAAATATCCCGCTGCGAGAGCATCTCGGAGAGTTTCTTCTTGCCCATGGCGCGGCGCAACAGATCGGCCCCGCCGAGGGTGTAGCCGGCGAGTACCTGGGCGATCTTCATCACCTGCTCCTGGTAGAGGATCACCCCGTAGGTCTCTGTTAAAATTGGTTCGAGTTGCGGCAGGGGATAGACCACCTCCACCCGGCCATGTTTGCAGTTGATGAAATCCTCCACCATGCCGGAGCCGAGCGGTCCGGGACGGTAGAGCGCCACCAGGGCGATGATGTCCTCGAAGGTGTCCGGAGCCAGTTTCTTCAAGATGTCGCGCATGCCGGAGGATTCGAGCTGGAACACCCCGCGCGTCTGACCGCTCTGTAGCAGCTTGAAGGTTTCGTGATCCTCCATGCTGATGGTGGCGATGTCGATGGGCGGTTTTCCCTCCCTGGCGTGCTTCTGATTGACCAGTTTGATCACATCATCGATCACGGTGAGGGTTTTGAGACCCAGAAAGTCGAATTTGACCAGACCGACCTTCTCCACATCCACCATATTGAACTGGGTGACCGGCATGTCGGAGCGTGGATCCAGATAGAGCGGCACCATGTCGGTCAAGGGGCCGTTGGCCATCACCACGCCGGCGGCGTGGGTGCCGGCGGAACGCGGCAACCCTTCGAGTGCCAGGGCCAGATCGATCAACTCTTGCAGTTCCGGCTCCTCTTGCAGCTGCACCGCGAAGCGATCCTCCTGTTCGATCGCCTCCTTCAAGGTGATGCCGAGGATGTTGGGGATCAGCTTGGCGATGCGATCGACCTGGCCGTAGGGGAGTTGCAGCACCCGGCCCACATCGCGCAGCGCCATGCGTGCCTGGAGCGTGCCGAAGGTGATGATCTGCGCCACCCGATCGACCCCGTACTTCTGCTGCACATAATGGATCACCTTTTCGCGCTGATCCATGCAGAAGTCCACATCAAAGTCGGGCATGGAGACCCGTTCGGGATTCAAGAAACGCTCGAAGAGCAGCTGATAACGCAGAGGATCCAGATCGGTGATGTCCAACGCCCAGGCTGCGACCGAGCCGGCCCCCGAGCCGCGTCCCGGTCCCACCGGGATGCCGTGCTCCTTGGCCCAGCGGATGAAGTCGGAGACGATCAGGAAATAACCCGGAAACCCCATCTGCACGATCACGTCGAGTTCGTATTCAAGTCGTTCGCGATAGTGACGGAAGGTCTCTTTGAGACGAGCCGGATCGGTGATCGGGGCCACACAGCGCTCCAGTCGGCGCTCCAGACCGCGTTCGGCCTGGCTTTTCAACCACGAGGCCAGATCCTGTCCTTCGGGTACCAAAAAATCGGGCAGTACGGTCTTGCCGAGTTGCAAGCGGAAGTTGCACCGTTTGGCGATCTGCAGGCTGTTTTCCAGGGCCTCGGGCAGATCGGCGAACAGGGTGGACATCTCCCCGGGTGAGGTAAAGTGATAGCGATCGTTGATTTGGGGACGTTTTTCATCAAGCAGCGTGAAACCGGCGCCGATGCAGACCAGGGCATCATGCGCCCGATGATCGGCAGGATCGAGAAAATGAACGTCGTTGGTGGCCACCAGCGGCAGATCGAGCTGATGGGCCAGCTTCACGCTCCCGGAGACGACAAACCCCTCATCCGGATCGCCATGCCGTTGAATCTCGATATAGAATCCCGGCGCACCATTTGTTTCATCGCGAAATATCTCGGCCAGCTGCATAGCGGCTTCACGGGCCTGCTCACTCTGACCGGCGTTGAGCAGACGACCCACCACCCCTTTGGGTCCAGCCGACAGGGCGATCAGGCCATGCCGGTTTTGACGCAGCAGTTCCAGATCGATGCGTGGCTTGTCGTGGCTGCCTTCCAGATGTCCCGCCGAGACCAGCCGGGTCAGACTGCGCCAGCCGGTCGCGTCGCGACAAAGCAGGATCAGTTGATCGCGCCCTTCCAGATCCGGACGCTGGTTTTTGTCGTGCCGATTGGAAACGATGTAGACCTGCGCGCCGATGATCGGCTTGATGCCAGCCTTGAGACAGGCGAGAAAAAACTGCACAGTGGCAAACAAATTGCCCTGATCGGTGATCGCCAGGGCGGGCATGCGCTGCTCCTTGGCACGCGCCACCAACGCCTCGATGCGTGCCGTCGAGGCCAGAAGCGAATAGCACGAGTGGACGTGCAGATGGACAAAGGGGCTCATTCGCTTTTCTTGCGCATGCCGGGTTTGGGATCCTCGCGCCTGATTTCAGCCCGCCCGCCTTCCGTCGCCGGTGGTTGGGGTCGGGTCGGAAGCCGCTCCATGGCCGGGGGGAGCCACTTGTCGGCAAGCCCTTGCGCCTTGGCGATCTCCTCCTGACTCATCGACTCCATGAGAACTTTGCGTTTTTTTGCAGCTGCGGGATCTCCCTGTGTCACCGCCAGATTGAACCACATCAACGCCTGCACAGCATCCCTGGGAACACCGTTGCCATCCGCCAGCATCTGCCCGAGCGCGGTTTGTGCCTTGGGAAACTCCTGATCGGCGGCCTTGCGCAGCCAGAGGAGCGCCTGCTGATCATCACGCACCGGGGTTGCCGGGTCGTTCAACAACAGGCCGAGCGCGTATTGGGCATCGGCCAACCCCTGTTCAGCTCCCTTTGTCAGCCAGTCGACCGCTGCGCGCTGACTCTCCGGAGAGCTCCTTTCCTGACGATACATCAATCCCAAGGCCAGTTGCGCCTCAGCCAACCCCTTGTCCGCCGCTTTCTGGAACCACTCTTTGGCTTGGGCGGGACTTTTCTCCACCCCCTTGCCATCGCGATACATGGCGGCCAGGTTGCTTTGCGCTTCCGGGGAACCTTTTTCAGCCGCCAGACGAAACCATTTGAGGGCCTCGGCATAATCACGCGCAGCACCCAGACCGTCGCGATGGATCATACCAAGGTTGTTCTGAGCTTCAACCGATCCCTGTTGGGCCGCACGCTGGGTCTCTTTGAGGGAACCAATCGCTTCGTACTCACCGGCAAGGGGGCACAACGACGGGACGATCGCCAGGATGGAGGTCAACAGGCAGGCAAAGGGCCACAAGGAGCGCGTCTTTGGCATAAGGCGGCCATTCTTTAGGTTATGGGGCTTTTTTACCGTGGAATGCCCGGAGGGGGTTCCACGGGTGGGGGTGAAGGGGCTCTCCCCCATCATGCAAGTTTCTCTTTGCTCAGCATGACGCATTTTATCAAAAAAAGACAGGATGGGTCAACTTTTCAGCCAGTTTTCTCCTCTTTCAGACGATTCAAGACCAGCCCGAAAAAGGTGGCCGAGGTTTCATGACGGAACATCCAGCCGAGATGAATGAGACACTGGCTGCAACCGGCCAGAGTCCAGCTGTGGTTTTTGAACCAAGTGAACTCCATGGAGGAGGGGCCGCGGGTGATGCAGCCTGGAGCGCGTGCAAAGCAGCCGATGTGAAAGACGACGCCATGCGGATTGAACAACGTGTGTTCGTGACCACCGGCCACGCGGATGCGCCAGGCATGGCTGGTGATGCGCTTCCCACATCGACCGCAAAGCAGGTGACGACGCGGATCGAGATCCAACAGATGGTCGCGTGCATGATCGGACGGCAAACCGTCTCCTGGGCGGTCGTTTGCGGCGCGCAGTAGACGATCACGATGATTCTGAGTTACAATAATTGAATTACTGTAACTCAGAATGGGCGATTTAGCCAATTTGACTGGCTCTGGCGCGCTCATGTCGGATACAGAGGCGGTAGAATGTCCGACTTCTCATGTGATGCAGCGACATGGGATCGATCGGCTTGCAACGCCTGCCAGAGGGTCTGGCCCTGCCATGGGGTGGGCACGCGACCGTAGAGGACGTTTTGCAGTGCATGGATCGCGTCCATCAAGAGGGGCGCATCGGCGCGCTCATAATTCAAAAGGGCGGTATGAGCGGCCTTGGGATCGTTGGCCTCACAGGCGTGACGCAGCGCCTCCAGTGTGGCACGGGTGGCATCGGCAGCCGTACGTTGCGCATCACCCCCCGTGCGCTGCGCTCTCCTTTTTTGGCTCTGATACCACCACGCCCCCAAAGTGGCGAGCCAGCCGCTGGTGAGAAACAAGGTCAGCCACGGCCAGAATCCGGCACTCCGAACGCTGGAGAGATCGGTAGGGACCGGAGTTGAGGGGGATGGCGGCAATGCCGCAGCTGCACCAGGCGATGCGAGAGGAGCCGGAGTCGCGGATGCGTTGTTCTGCTGCTCTGTTTTGGCTCCATCTTCCGGTTTGGCGGGAGGCGTGCTGATTGTGCCAGTTGGGCCTGTGGCTGAGCTGCCAGGCGGTGCATCTGCAGCTGAGTTGCTGGCCGGTGCATCCGCTGCCGAGCGGGAACCTGGTGTGGTTGCCGCTGCATGGTGGCTTGGAGCGGGCGTACCGGCGGACGGGAGCACCATGATGCGCCGTTCCGGCACCCTGGCAACCTCCAGACGCGCTTTATCGATGTTCCACCAGGGGATTTCGAGTGCCGGCAGCACGATTTCACCGGGTGCGGAAGGGATCAAGGCGACTTTGGTGGTGCTCTTGCCGATGATGCCGGTGACCAGCTTTTGATCTTCCAGTTGCGGCTTGTCCGGATAACTTTTGACCCCGTCCGGGAAGATCAGGCGAAGATCCGGGAGTTGGGCTGCCGTGGCTCCGTCGGCCTGCAGTGTCAGGGTGCGTGTCACCGGCTCCCCCACCTGAAAGCGGTGCGGCTCCGGTTGCCATTTTTCGCTCAACTCCAAGCGGTGCAGCGCCAACCAGTGACCGCCACGCCAAGCAGAAGGAGGCGGCTTGACATCGATTTGCACCGCTTCGGTTGAGAGACTGACCGTGCGTCCGGCCCGACCCGGTCCCAGGGGCAAATTCTTGATGAACGGGTCGTTGAAAAACTCCTGCAACAGCGAACTCCCCGGCCCTGAGCCAGGCAATTGCACGGTCAGCGGGATGGGATCCACTGTCAAAATCCCGCTTTTTTGCGGCATGATCGCGTAGCGACGTTCGGTCACGACGTAACGTCGATTGTTGCGTGTTGTCTCGAATGCCTGATCCTCACCCAATTTCTCGATCAATGCCTCACCGGTTGTCACCTTCGGCTCCTGCATGGCGGCCTTGGCGATCGGCACAGCATTCAAAAAGCGTAGCGTAAGGATGATCTGCTCCTGGACAACGGGACTTCTGTTGCTCCACTCCGCCTCAAGCAGCAAGTCGTTGTCGTCGCGAGCCGAACCATTGGTCTGCGGGCGGGCATTGGCCGGCAAAACATTCAATCGGATCGGCGTGCTGCGCGTGCGGCCAAAGGCGATGGCCGGGATGGCGATCTCCCCGCTTCTTTTGGGCATCAGCTCCAGGGTCCAGGTGACCGAGTGGCTCTTCTGACCGTTGATGAACTGAAAATTGTTGCTCTTCCCCTGATCGAGGATCTCGAACTCCCGGCTCAAGGGGGAGAAATCCGGCTCGCCATCCGGACTCTCCGCTGAAGAGAAGATCAGCGCGAACGATTCCCCCACGATCAAAGGATCACGCGAGGCGCGCACCTGAATGTCGGCTGCCTGGAGCGGCAACGCGATGAAAAAGAAAAGCCACGCGGCCCAGAGGCCGACCAACCGGGTCGAGAAACCGACAGCGATCGGCCCCCGGATAACAGATGAGCGTTTGAGTCGGATCACCACGGATTGGCCTCCCGACGGCTTTGACCTTGTCGTTGATATTGATAGAGAAACTTCTTGCGCAACAACCCGCCGGGATCATCCGGAATGCGTTTGAGCCACTGCTCATCGGCCTGCTGGCGCTCCTCGGCCCCGGTGTGGCGCGCATCGTCGATGGCCAGCGAGCGCTCCTTCTGCTCGGCATCCGGCTGATCGTCCGGCGTGGCCGGTTGAATCGGTCCACGCTCTTGTCGAGCCGCCTCTTCGGGCGATTTGTTATGCTCCGATTGCGCAGGATTACGGTGCGCTGACTGCTGTTTGAGGTCGTCGGGGGTGGATACCCCTGTTTCGGCTGCGTCGCGCCTCGATGGTGCAGGCTCCTCGGAGCTGGATTCGGACGGTTCTCTCTTCGACTGTTGCTCAGCTGACGCCTGCTTTTCTTCCTGGGAAGCCATTTCCCGGTTTTCTGGACGCTTCTCCCCACTCTGGCCAGTAGCTCGGCTTTGCTTTTCTCGATTTGCTGTTGCACCAGGTCGCGGTTGTAACGTGCATCCGTGTGGTTCGGATCGCGTTTCAAAGCCTCGTCGTAGGCCTGCAACGCCTCTGCATAACGCTCCAAACGCGCCAGGGCATTGCCACGATTGTACGAGCCATCGGCACTCTCCACCCTCATGAACAGTTCAGAAGCCTCCTCGAAGCGGCCCGCCCGATAGAGCGCCGCCCCCCTCCAGGCCGGATCCGCGAACCCTTCGGCTGCGGATTGAGGATTCCCGGCCTGAAATTGCTCCAGCGCCTGTTGATCGGCACGACGCCAGGCCGTCTCCCAATCGAGCGCGTAAGTCTCGTGCGGCAGCATCGCCAAAGCCATCATTACGCCGAGCACCCCCCGGCGGAAACCCAGCGCCACCACGGGCAGAATTCCCAGCAAAAGCCACGGACCCTCCTCGTGCCAAAGATCCGCTTGGCCGACTCCGCCCTCCCTCTGCAAGCCTGGATCAAACCGGTCCGGCAGCGTCTCGGCCAGCAGACGTTCCAGATCCGCATCATCAATGGTCAAACGGGCGTAGCGACCGTTGCCCTCTTGAGCCAGACGCTGCAACGGGGTCTCCGCCAGGCGCGGGATCACGATCGCACCTTGGGCATCCTGCAAGAATCCCCCCTTTTTAAGCCGGATCGGGGCCCCCTCGGCTGTGCCCACGGCCAGAACCGAGAGCGTTCGGCCTGATCTGGTCAGTTCACGAGCCTTTTCAATGGATTCCGGGGGAAAATCCCCATCGGTGATCAGCAGGACACCACCGCGCGCCACCCCGGATTGGACCAAGAGCCTTTCGGCCAGTGCAATCCCCAAATCCGGACGGCTGCCCAATAGCGGCATGATGTCACTCGTCAAGGCGGTCAGTTGCGCGCGGATCGTCTCGACATCCGTGGTCAAAGGGGCCACCACGAACGGCTCGCCGGCATAGGCGATGAGCGCGGTGCCCCCCTCGCGACGCCGTTTCAGAAGATCGGTGATCTTCAACTTGGCGCGCTCCAGCCGACTCGGGGCCACGTCGGTCGCATCCATCGACAAGGAGAGATCAAGCAGCAGCACCAGCGCGCTCTGTTTCTGATAGAGTGGTTGCGGAAGTTTGCGCCAGGCTGGTCCGGCCAGGGCGAGGATCACCACGGCGGCAACCAGAATCACCAGATGCCAGGTGCGACCAGCCACATGACGCGCCGGGGTATGAGATCCCTTGCTGCCGAACAGGCGCGGCATGAGGTGCGGGTCACACACCTTGTGCCAATCGCTGTGGGTCCATTTCGCACGGCGGCCAAGCCACCAGCCAAGCGGAATCAACCCCAACAGCGCCAACAGCCACTCCGGACGCAGCCAGTGGAACGCTTCGATCATCCGCCCCTCCTGCCATGACGAAGGATCAAAAGCCAGATGGCCAACAGCAAGGCGGGCGTCAGCAGCCAGGGAAAGAGCGCCCGGATCGGGCGCAGGGTCTGCTGTTCGCGGCTGACCGGTTCCAACGAGTCGAGCTGACGGTAGATCTCCTCAAGACCTGCGGTATCCCGGGCGCGGAAATAGCTTCCTTTGGTCAGGGTCGCAATCTCGGTCAGTCCCTTTTCATCCAGATCGATCGAGGGGTTGACCTTCTGGCTGCCAAACAGCGTGCGCACGGTCATCTCGTCAGCACCCACCCCGATGGTGTAGATCTTGATGCCCTCGTCCGCTGCCAGCTGAGCGGCTTTGAGCGGTGCCACCACACCGGCGGTGTTGGCCCCGTCGGTGAGCAGAATCAGGGCGCGACTCTCTTTGGGCATCTGACGCAGTTTCTTGACCGCCAGACCGATCGCCTCGCCGATGGCGGTCTGATTGCCCGCCATGCCGATCTCCGCCTCTTCCAACAGGTGTGCCGTGGTTTCGCGATCAAGGGTCAACGGCGCCTGCAGATAGGCGTTCAACCCAAAGAGGATCAAGCCGACCCGATCGCCAACCCGACGACGGATGAATTCGGCTGCCACCCGTTTGGCCACGGTGAGACGGTCGATCGGCTGATCCTGGAGGCGAAAATCCTTGGTTTGCATGCTGCCCGAAAGATCCACCGCCAGCAGCAGATCCCGGCCACTGGCGGGGATCTCCAGAGGCTCCCCCAGCCAGACCGGTCGGGCAGTTGCGGCAACCAGCAAAAGCCAGGCAATCCCGGCAACCAGCCACTGCCAGCGTGGCGTGCGCGTTCGGTTCCGGGGGGATGGCAGGGTGCAGGCCGCCAGATCTTCCCAGAAAGGGAGGATCAGATGTGCTTCGGCGGGTTGAGGGACAAGGGGCAGCAGCTGTCTGGCCAGCCAGGGAAGGGGCAGCAGCAGGAAAACCCAGGGCCATTCGAAGTGCAGCATGGGCGCGTGGGGGATTCGGTGGATGCGAATGAAAAAAAAGACCGGTGCAACCAAACCGCAACCATCATGGAATGCGTCATTCCTAAATAGGGGTCCAGGGGGATTATCCCCCTGGTGGGGTCCAGGGGCGAAGCCCATGGGACTTTAGCCCTTAGCGCGCTCTTCTCAAGCAGCATTTTTCGCGTTTTTTACGAAAAATGCGCCGCGCAACGCCTTCGCGAGCATCGTTTCCATTTTTTGGAAACGATGCTCGCATCTTGCACACGGCTTAACAGGAAATGACGCTGCTCAAGATCCTTGCGGTATAATGCAACATAGAATAGTCACCAACCGGCCCGTGATCAAGTCTCCACCCGCACCACCACCTCGCCGAGCAGAACAGATGTGCGCGCGCAGCGATTTTTCCACCGCATCAGTGATCGCCAGCGCGAAGTGGACCGGCAGATCCGTGCGTTTGCAAAACGATCCCGCGAACATGGCCCAAGAACAAAGCCGCGTGACAGAGGCTTTAAGGTTGAGTGACTGGCGTGCCAGCCCATCGCAACCAGTCAAATCAGCTTGGTTGAGCCACCAGGTTAACGTAAGGCACCACCCATGACTGGACAATTAAATGAAGCGTCCGGTGTCCATGGTGACTGTCTATGCGGAAATGAAGGCACCCCGCTCCACGCGGTTGACGCGCCACAAAGCCAGCATCAGACAACCCAATGCCCACAGGATGGCGATCATGATCGCCATCCAATAGTTGGGATCGGCCAGGAACTGGCCGGGAGCGTGATAAAGCGGAGTGCGGATCAGCGTCAAGGCGTGGGTGACCGGATTGACGATCATCAGTGCCCAAAGCCAGCCTGGGGCGTGCTCGATCGGGAAAAGGGCACCGGAGAGCATCCACATCGGCATCAAGAAGATCGACATGATCGCATGAAAACCAGAGGTGCTCTCCATGTTCCAGGCGATCAAAAATCCCACGGCTGTGAATCCCAGACAGGCGACAAGAGCTCCGAACAGCATCCAAAAGAGGGATCCCAGGCTCACCGAAAGGCCGATGAAGGGAATTGCGATCAGCAGAGGTGCTGCCTGGAGCATGGCAATGGCGATTCCACCCAGCACCTTGCCAAAGACGATCGCCATGCGTGGGGCAGGGGAGGCGAGCACACCTTGCATCAACCCTTGAGCACGATCCTCGATCAAGGTGATGGTCGAAAAGATGCCGGAGAATAGCATCAGCATCAAAAGCACGCCGGGGTAGAAATATTCGGCGTAGGAGAGCTGTTCCATACCCGGCGCGCGGAACGAGGGGGTGAAGCCAGCCCCCAGAAAGGCCCAGATCAACAGCGGTTGAGCCAGACTGCCGATTACCCGTTCAGGCTGGCGGAAGAAACGCACCAGTTCACGGCGCGAGAGTGCGAGCGTGGGGCGGATCATCGGCTTTCTTCCTCTTCGTCCCTGGCCAGATCGCGTCCGGTCAGGTGAATGTAGAGATCCTCCAATGCCGGCTGTTTGATGGAGAGGGTATGAATTTTCTGTCGGTGCTCTTTTAATAGATTTTCCATCAGAAGCAACAACCCCTCACCCTGAACCCGCAATTCGTGATCCTGAATCTGGATCCGTAATCCGGAGGGGTTGCTTAACGCCTGAGCCAGCAACTCCGGTTGGTCACAATTAATAACCAGAATCTCCTCACCCAGTCTCTGACTGAGATTCCCAGGTGAATCGAGCGCCAACAGTTTGCCGTGGCGCAGAATGCCCACCAGATCGGCCCGTTCCGCCTCGGCGAAGATGTGACTGGTCATCAGAATTGTCACTCCACGTCTTTTTTGCAAGCGTAGCAAAGTGGACATGAAGGCGAGGCGTCCGCCAGGATCGAGTCCTGCGGTGGGTTCATCGAGTAAAAGCAGCGTCGGTTCGTGCAACAGAACCTTGACCAGCTCAGCTTGTCGCGCCAATCCGCCTGAAAGTGTCATGACCCGATCGTGCAGCCGTCCCTCCAGGTCGCTCCAGGGAAGCGCCCCTTTGAGACGCATTTGAAAGAGAGACTCGGAAAGATCGTACAACCGGGCGTGAATACGGAAATTTTCCAGGACTGTAAGATGCTTGTCGAGTGCTGGACGCTGGAATACCACCCCCATGTCGCGTCTGCCATCAACCGGTGAGGCGATCAAATCGCAACCGTGGATAGAAATGGTGCCGCTGCTCGGCAGTGCCAGACCGCAGAGAATTTTGAAAAGGGTCGATTTGCCGCTGCCGTTTGGACCCGTGAGGACGAAAAATGCCCCACGCGGAATCGAGAGATCCAACCCGTCGAGAGCCATGCGTGGCGGCTGCCTGCGTCCTCCCGGATAACAGTACTTGAGTCGTTCGATGACGACAGCAGTGGCGATGTTCGGGTCGGTCATGTGGTCACCTTTTTTTGGCTGCGATGACGAACAGCAGGGAGGAAAGCAGCATCGTCGCACCACCTGTCTGCCAAATTTCTCTCCAGGGCAAAAAAAGACCGATCGCAAGCAGCAGAACGGTTGTCGTATGGATAATCAACAGAAGGAGTCCGATTTTTCCCGGTCGCAGGTGGTCAAACAGGCCAAGCAGCTGTCCAAGGGTCCATCCTGGAAGGATGAGGACACCAAACAGGAAACGTGCCCGCTCATCCGGCCATACCGGCCAAGTACATAGGACAAGAAAGGCGGCAACGCCAAAAAAATCCGCAACACGCCAAAAACGGTTGTAGGCCGTTTGAACTGAAAGCATAACAATGGAGGCGAAGCCGGGAAGAATGGATGACCAGAGCCAGTACTCACCGGAGTCAGGTTTGAAAAGCATATAGGGAATGAATGCCAACGAGAGAAAGGCGCCGATCACCGGAAACATGGGCAAGGCGTTTTCGCGAGCATGGGCACTCAGCCCGAAAGAGTGCCTCAAGGCCATGAGCATCAATCCGGCCCAGCCGTAAATCCCCAGTGTCAGATGGGTGCCCAGCATGGCCAATCGGTCAAACGTCAGAAATCCGTGGGCATACTCCCCCAGAAAGATCGCTCCAAGCGTCAGAACGCCTGCCAACGAGAGGATCGAAAGTTTGAGCAGCAGGATCAGTCCGTCATGCCGCGCGGTTTGCAACAGCATTTTTCCGGCTTGCGCAAGAAAGAATCCAACGCCGAAACCGACACCTGCCGAGGCGGCCAACAGATTCCAACGGTGCAGATTGGTCCCTATACCCAGAAATACCGTCAGTGCGCCTACGATCAAAGCTGATAATATCCAGCGATTCAGTTGAGGCCACGGGAGTGGCAGACCGGTCCAGATCGGCAATTGTTTAAGCCCGAGACCGATCAGGGCGATGGTGAGGACGCCAAGCACATACAGATGAACCACTGCTACCGTGTACGGGGAGAGGAGATGGGTGTGCGTTCGTCCATCCCAGACGAGCAGGACGGTGCCGGCAAGAGCGTAAAAGAAGATCGCAGCCTGAATAAACCCCTTTTCAAACAAATACGGGGAGTTGGATGAAGCAGGGAGATTGGGGGTCAAGGTGAGTCCTC
This sequence comes from Magnetococcus sp. YQC-9, assembly GCA_039908105.1. Lineage (GTDB taxonomy): Bacteria > Pseudomonadota > Magnetococcia > Magnetococcales > Magnetaquicoccaceae > Magnetaquiglobus. Next base: position 4,411 of record JAMOBI010000097.1, on the reverse strand, counting down.
TCGAGCAGAATTTGAAAGAGATGGGAGTTTTCGTCAAAATCAATAGCGTGAGGCGATTATAATCCAAATTGTGCTTCACGTAAATCGCCACAGCAACTCCCTGGCAGCCAGGCATGTAAGGCAAAACACACACCTTTGTGGCAAAAATCGATTTTTTTAACATTCCTTGATGCAGGTCAAGGACGTTAAATCTTCATCGCATTAAATTGTAATGATAGGTTAGGGATCGGTTTGCGCCATTTTCCATCAAAAACCGTTTTTTTTCCACTTCTATCACTCCAAGACGAGGGAATCACCATGCAAAAAAACGAAAACGAGAATCCGAATGAGCCGGTCCCCGGCATGCAGCAACTCCTGGACAACCCCTTCATGCTGTTGCTCCTGGGTGTCCTCTTTCCCACGGTCTTTTATACCCTGTGGGGGATCATGGAAATCATTTCCATCCCGGCAGTTAAATAATCATTCCTTTTATTGAAAGGAACCACTTATGCTCAACTTTATTGGAAGGAGGGTTATCGCATGAGCATTCTGCCTCCCTCGCAGAAAATCTGGTGGAAGGAGCCGATCCATGGCATTGAACTGACCTGGATCATTCTGGCGTTGATGTGGTGTCTGGTCCTGTTCCTGTGGATGCCCTACTGGCATCTGTATGGCAAGCAAAACCTCTCCAACGAATCCTACAAAACCCCGCCCGAGGTGTTCGAAGCCAAGGCCAATGCCATGGCCAAGGCCCATACCGTGCGGACCGACGACAAATCCAAGATCCCGGTGGTCCATCCCCCGGCTGGCAGCGATGTCTATCTTTTGGGGCGTCTCTGGCAATGGTGGCCGATCCTGGAGCTGGAAAAGAACAAATCCTATCGTCTGCACATCTCCTCACTGGATTGGCAGCATGGCTTCTCCCTGCAACCCACCAACATCAACCTGCAGATCCTGCCAGGTTACGAGACGGTGGTAACGATTACTCCAGACCAATCGGGTGAATTTGGCGTCGTCTGCAATGAATATTGCGGCGTCGGCCATCACACCATGTTGGGCAAGATCTTCGTGAAATAAGGGGGAGAACTCATACATGGCTGCCACAATGTTTCGTCAATGCCCGGATACGGGACTCTTTTTCCACAAATCGGCTGAGTCATTAATGAAGGCCCATGCGGTCTTCGGAGTGGTCTATCTGCTGATCGGTGGGATCCTCGGACTGCTCGTCGCTCTGACCCGCATGCCAACCCTGCACGTCTTGAGCGCGGAAAACTTCTACCTGGCCCTCTCCATTCACGGTACGGCCATCCTGATCTTTTGGATCATCTTCTTTGAAATCGCGGTGCTCTATTTCGCATCGTCGACCCTGCTGCGCACCCGTCCGGCGGCACCCGGCTTCGGCTGGATCGGCTTTTTGCTCATGGTCGCCGGCTCCACGCTGACCATGGTCGCCTTCCTGCGCGGCAATTCGAGCGTCATGTTCACCTCCTACGTGCCGATGCCGGCAGAGCCGATCTTCTATCTCGGCCTGATCCTCTTCGCCGTGGGCGCGCTGATCGGCTGCTTCATCTTCCTGGCCACCCTCGTGGTCGCCAAGCAGGAGAAGACCTATGACGGCTCCATCCCGCTGGTCACCTTTGGTGCCTTGACCGCCACGATCATCGCCATCTTCACCATCGCCTCCGGTGCCGTCATCCTCATCCCGACGCTCCTGTGGTCGCTGGGCTTCATCAATCACATCGATCCGCTGATGTATCGCACCATCTGGTGGGGCCTGGGTCACTCCTCCCAGCAGATCAACGTTTCGGCGCACGTCTCCATCTGGTATGCCATCGCCGCCATCCTGTTCGGCGCCCGTCCCATGTCGGAGAAGGTCAGCCGTACCGCTTTCCTGCTCTACATCCTCTTCCTGCAATTGGCCAGTGCCCATCACATCCTGGCCGATCCGGGCGTCAGCTCCACCTGGAAGGTCTTCAACACCAGCTATGCCATGTACCTGGCCGTACTCGCCAGCATGATCCATGGTCTGACCGTGCCGGGCTGCATCGAAGTCGCGCAACGCAAGAAGGGTTACACCAACGGTCTGTTTGAGTGGCTGCGTAAGGCTCCCTGGGCCAATCCGGTCTTCTCCAGCATGTTCATCTCCCTGATCGTCTTCGGCTTCATCGGTGGTATCACCGGCGTGGTCATGGGTACCGAGCAGATCAACCTGATCATCCACAACACCATCTTCGTGCCCGGTCACTTCCACGCCACCGTGGCGGTGGGTACCACGATGGCCTTTATGGCGATCACCTTCTTCCTGATTCCGGTGCTGTTCCGTCGTCAACTGATCTGGCCGAACGCCTGCAAGTGGCAGCCCTACATCTTCGGCGGCGGCATGCTGATCCTGATCCTCTTCTTGCTGGGTGCCGGTACCTTGGGTGTGCCGCGTCGTCACTGGGATGTCAACTTCGCGGATGCAGCCCTGCAGTTCCAGTTCGCCGGTACCGCCATCACCATGCTGGGTATCGCCGGTATCGGTGGCCTGCTGGCTGCCGTGGGTGGCGCGATGTTCTGCCTGATCGCCGTGGGTTCGCTGGTCTTCGGCAAGCGTCTGGATCAAGGCGCCAGCCTGTTTTCCAGCTTCGGCTTCCCGATGGCGGCCTCCTGCTACAACATCGCCCAACCGGGCAAGTTGGGCCTGGCCCCGATCGAGCAGGCCGGTGACGGTGGTGCCCAAGCCAAGGGTACTTTCGTACTGGCTCTGGTCTTTTTGGCCTCGTTCATCATCTACTTCTTCATCAATGCCAAGTATCTCTCGTCGATCTGGCCGATGGGCTGATACGATCACCTTCCTGGGATGGGCCTGCCAAGGCCCGTCCCAGGCTCATTTTTATTGAATAATTTATACCGTTTTGCTGACTTTCTTCTATTTTGATCAAATTGTTTTCGATTGCGGTGAGGCATGGGCATGGTCTCTTTGATCAAGCAGGTTCTGATTCTCTTCAAACTGCGCATCGGTGTGGCCATGGCCTTGACTTGTGGTGCCGGCATCGTCGCCATGCCCGGACCCGCACCCGCTGCATCCCAAATCATCCTGCTGATTGCCGCCGTTCTGCTCTCCGCCGGTGCTGCCGGGGGGCTGAATCATTACCACGATTATGACATCGATGCCGTGATGGGGCGTACTCGCAACCGTCCTTTCGTCACCGGCACCTTGCCGAGATCGTCACTCTGGCTCGTCTTCTTTGCCCTGCTCGTGGTGGTGCCCGTTGGCCTGGTATGGCACACCATCAACCCGGTCGCAGCCATCCATGTCTTTATGGGCGCCTTTTTTTATGGTGTGGTCTATACCATCTGGCTTAAACGACGTACCTGGCTCAACATCGTCATTGGTGGCCTGGCCGGCAGTTTCGCGATCCTCTCCGGCACAGCCATCCAGCATCCTGAACCCACTCCGTTGGCAATGTCTTTGGCCTTCATCCTCTTCTTGTGGACCCCGCCCCACTTCTGGAGCCTGGCCATCGCTTTAAAGAAAGATTACGTCGCGGCGGGCATTCCCATGCTTCCCGTCGTGGCGGGCGAAACCCGCGCTGCGCAGGCCGTGTTCCTCAACACCGTGCTGTTGGCCATAGCTTCCCTTTTGCCGGCATTCCTGGGCATGGGATGGATCTATCTGCTGGGTGCTTTGACCGGCAGTGCGATCTTCTTGGCAAAAAGCTGGCTATTGGTGCATAATCCCACCTCAACCCAGGCAATGGTCAGCTTCCGAGCCTCTCTGGTTCAACTGGCGCTTTTTTTGGCTGCTCTGTATATCCAGGGCAGCCTTTACGATATCTGAAGCGCACCCATTTTGGGTAGTGGGCCGACAGAGCTGATTTGACAGCCTGGCATGATTCGCTTTTACTGGAAAAAAAAAGAGAGGGTCTGGGAGATTCCTCTCCCAGGGTTTTTCTTTTGACTTTGCCCTTTAGCGCGCTCTTCAAAAGATGCATTTCTTGCCCCTTTTGCGAAACATGCGCCGCGCGTAAGCCAAGGCTTGCGGGATTGTTTTTTCGTCTTTTGCAAAACAATCCCGCAAACATGGCCCAAAAACAAAGCCGCGTGACAGAGGCTTTAAGGTTGAGTGACTGGCGTGCCAGCCCATCGCAACCAGTCAAATCAGCTTGGTTGAGCCACCAGGTTAACGTAAGGCACATTCCATTTTGGGATGCGTAGTGGGTCGACAGAGCTGATTTGACAGCCTGGCATGATTCGCTTTTACTGGTAAAAAAAAGAGAGGGTCTGGGAGATTCATCTCCCAGGGTTTTGACTTTGACTTGAGCGCGCTTTTTACAAGAAGCATTTTTCGCGCCTTTTGCGAAAAATGCGCCGCGCGCCGCCTTGGATGCGGGATTGTTTTGCGCCTTTTGCAAAACAATCCCGCGAACATGGCCCAAGAACAAAGCCG
>JAMOBI010000096.1:0-10899 GCA_039908105.1 Magnetococcus sp. YQC-9 | reverse complement strand
CCGATCACTTGGCCAACTTCAATGCCACCCAATCGGACCAGGCCTTGCGCGCACCCACCTCCTGCGACCCCCCATCCCACACGGCAAACGCCATCACCGTGTTCTCACCGGGATTCAACTTCGGAGCATTGGCCCCATCCGCGACCATCGGTGTGGTGATCACCACACGCCAGACGCCGTTCTTCCACACACCGCGCCCGTCCGCTTCCTGATGCGGCTTGGTGGTCAACGTGCCGAAACCCTCGGCCACCTGATCCAACACCGGGCTGTCGCGATGCTTGGCCACCGGATTGTCCACCCCGGCGGCACCCATGTAAGAGCGCACATCCAAAGTCTTCAACACCTGATCCGGATAGAGATCCGCAGCAGCATTGGGGTAGTTGTCGCGAATCGTCATGTCGCGCTTGCGCTCCTGATCCGCCTGGAACGCGGCACGCCACTGAATGATGTTCACCCGCTCGCCGGCAGCCCCCATCATCGGATTCGGCGTGCTGTCCGCACGATAGTTGACCGGCAACTCAAGGGCCACCTGATCCCCGAAGCGATCCACCACCAACCGATCGTTCTTGGTGGGATCCTTCCACTCCAGCAATACGCCAAGCCACTGCCCGTTATGCAACGCACGCACCGCAATCTCGCCAATGGCGGGCGTGGCATGGTTGGGAGCCGTAACCATCTGCGGCTGCAAGGCCACCTTGACCGGCTTGACCCCCTCCCACTCCTTGGCAAACGGGTTCAAGATCGCCCCCTTGCCAGAAACGCGTGCGGCCTGCACGCCACCTTCCGGTGCCGGCGCGGCCTTGGGCAACAGGGCCGCGTAGTGCGGAGCCTTCGGCGCCTCGGCGGCCTGATCGCTCTCGGGGGTCGTGGCACATCCGCTCAGCCCCACGGCCAGCGCCGTGAAATACAAGAGTCTGTTCATCCCTTTCATGACGCTCTCCTCTCGATCAGGTGATGTTGCTGCGGACGGATTGATAGGCCTCGTCAAAGGAGGGCCGCAGATAGATCGGCTCCTTGAACGGCACCCGCACCAACTCGTCACCTTTCTCGTTGTAGGCAATGGCGAAACGATCCGTCACCTTGAAGTGATGGGTGATGTCGGAGGTCGCACCAAACAGCAGCAGGGCACCCAACAGCTTCTTGTCGTCGGCTGCCTTGCGATAAGCGGCCACGGCGGAAGCGACATCGCCGCCGAACAGCTGCTTCAAATAGGCCGGCGGCACATGCACCGGCGGGATATAGTAGACGTTCGGCTCGAGTCCCAGCTGCGGATAGAGCGGACGCGCCACCTTGGCGATGTGGATGATGTAGTCGAGCGGGTTGTCGTCCCGCGCCTGTTGCGGCGTGGTGATGAACCCTTGCAGGCGGATCTTGCCGATGCAGGTCACGGTGCACTGGGTCTGGCGACCCTCTTCGACCGCCGGATAACAGCCCACGCACTTTTCCGAGACGCGGGTGATGCTGTTGAAGAACGGCTTCTTGTAAGGACAGCCGCGCACGCATTCGCGATAGCCACGGCAGCGCATCTGGTCGATCAAGACAATGCCATCCTCGGGCCGCTTGTAGGCCGACTGACGCGGACAGGCACCAACGCAGGCCGGATAGGTGCAGTGGTTGCAAATACGCGGCAGATAGTGCATCCACTGCATGTGCGGCACCTGCATGAAGGCACCCTGGGTCATGCTGCCAACCGAGTCATCCTCGCTGATGTTCGGATGGGCATAATCCAGATCGTTGGGCAGATAGCCCACCATGCGCTCGCCCTCGGAGGCGGACTCGAAGATGGTCTTGCCCTGGTAAACCGGGCCTGCGATATCCTGCACGCCCAGTTTGTCGAGAATGTTCACATCCCAGCCCAACGGATAGAAACCATACGGCTTGGTTTCGACGTTGTTCCAGAACATGTACTCCTGACCACGACTGGAGGTCCAGGTGGTCTTGCAGGCCACGGTACAGGTCTGACACGCGATACACTTGTTGGTGTCCATGACCATGGCGAACTGCTTCTTGGGACGCGCCTCATCGTAGAGGTACTCCATTTCGCGTCCGATCTGCCAGTTATAAACTTTCGGCATGAGTCAACTCCTTGCTCGGTCGTTAGATCAGCTTTTCTTGGTAATGGTCACGAAACCGCCGGCGAGGTACACCTTCATCGCCGCGCTCTCGTTGGCCGGACGCAGACCCAGGGCCGCCGGACGCCACATCCCCTTGCCACCCAGGCCTCCATCCTCGGCCTTGGTGAACTTGGCGATCGATTCGCGCGGGGCGTTGGTGACGCAGTGCACATCGACATTGAACCCCTTGACCACCTCGTTGGTCCACGACTTGCGAGTGATCAGGGTCTGGGTCTGATGGGTCGGCTTGAGCCAGGAGCGGGTCAGGCTCTGGTGTCCGCCGTAACGGAACAGCGACTGATAGTTGGTTTCGGCATTCTTGGCCAGACCATCTTCGCGGGTCTCGTGGGCCTTGACCGATCCCGGGGTAGCCATGTAGCCGTTGAACCACATGCGAGTCACGCCACGCGGTGTGCCGGGATAGTAGCGGGCACGACACATCAGGCGCGCCACCTTGTACTCGGCCTTGCGCTTCGGATCATTCCAGCCGCGGAACGGCAGATCGTTCGGGTCGCCGTCCACGTAAACGTAGTCGCCGTCGTTGATCCCCATGCTCTTGGCATCCTCCGGATGGATGTCCACATACATCTCACCCACCGACGGCATGCGCTTGTCGCGGCGATACATGTCGCCGAACGGACCGAACAGCACAGCCATGAAGTCGGTGTCGATCGGCGTGGTGTGGGCTCCGTGCCGATACTTCGGGGTGTGGAAGATGTAGGTCCACCCCTTGGCATTGAGCGGATGCTTGCTGGCCACCACTTCGTCCACGGTCATGGTCACGTTGCGCATCTGCCGGGTCTGGTGGCTGCGATCGCCGGCGGCGATGCCCCACTGCGCCGGGGTCTTCGGATTGATCGCCGGATGCGGGGCCGCGACAATGGCGCACGGCTCGTGGAAGGTAGCATCCGAAGGCTCGCGGTAGACGATCAGATTCTCGCCCGCCTCGATGAACTCGATCTCCGGGCGATAGAACTCCAACCGACCGGTCTTGGTATACCAGGGGTGGGAGTCCTGCACCTGCTCGTAGCTGTTGACGCGCGGATAGGTGCGGGTGTTCAACAAAGCCGGGATCCCCTGCTTGGCCAGGTTCTCCAGACCGTTGAAGCTGTAGCCCTTGAGCGAGGTCGAACCATCGATGATCCGTTGCAGATAGACATCCACCCGGTTCTCGGCCACGAACTTCCACATCTGGTTGAAACGCTCATCCTTGGTGAGCTTGGCCAGATGCTTGGCCACCAGCATGTAGGTGTCACAATCGGGAATGGTCTTGAAGATGCGCTTCAAGGGGGTGGTCGGATAGGCCTGGATGAACGGATTGGTATTCGACCCGGTGAAGTCGGGCTGTTTCATCTCGATCCAGGAGTCCACGCCATAGACGATGTCGCAATACTCGCACGAGGCGGTCCACCACCACTCGTTGTAGACCACCAACTCGGACTTGGGCAGGGTGTTGAAGACCACATCGTAGTGGCCCTTCTGGTTGCCGAGGCTGGAGTTGGAGTTGACCTGCCAGATCGCCTTGGTCGGGGTGGGCATGTGCGCACCGACGGTGATCTTCTTGTTGCCGGCCTTCATGACCCGCTCGCCGTTGGCCCAGTAGTGCATGGACTCGGGACGGATCAACGGACGCACCTTGACCGGACCGGTGGCATCGAGTTGCGGATTAAAGGGATCCTCCAGGGTCCAGCGCGGCACGCCGGAGAAGAGGGTGTTCTTGTAGACGCCCGCATAGCTGCCGACATTGCCGCCATGACGACCCAGATTGGCGGTGAGCGCCGCGACCAGGAAGATGGCGCGGTCCTTGTTGTCGTTGTTCCAGAACTGGTTGGGCCCCATGCCGGTGGCAAACAGGGTCGATCCCTTGGCATTGGCGATGTCGCGCGCCAGGGAGCGGATACCCGCAGCGGGCGCCCAGGAGATCTTCTGCACCTGCTCCGGGGTCATGTTGGCATCGAGATACTGTTTGGTCAAATCGAGCACGGTGCGCACCTGCACCTTCTTGCCGTCCGCCAAGGTTACCTCGAAGCTGCCCGTCAACGCCGGATCGATGCCCAACGCATCGAAATGCTTGCCCAACTGGTCATGCGTCATGGCCTTGGGCTGGTTGCTCTTGGCATCCCAGACCACGAAATCGCTGAACTCGCCCACCAGCGCCTCGGGCACCTGCACACCCTTCTGCTTGGGCGTGGGCGGGGCCTTCTCCCCTTTGGCAATGATCTGCGTCTGGTTGGTCATCGGGGTGTTCTTGCCCCCGAAGAGATCAATGGCCTTCAACCGCTCCAGGTTGTCCATACGCACCAGGGTCGGCAGATCGGTGAAGCGCTTGATGAAGACATCATCTTGCAGCTTCTCGGCCAGGATCACCTGGGCCAGACTCAGCGCAAAGGCCGGATCGGTGCCCGGACGGATCACCAGCACATCATCGCACTTGTTGGCCGTGGAAGAGTACTCCACCGTCACCGCGACGGTCTTGGCCCCCTTCATGCGCGCCTCGGTCAACCAGTGACCATCCGGCATCTTGGTGGAGATCCAGTTCATGCCCCAGGGGATGATCAGCTTGGCGTTCTCGGCGTCGAACAGCTCGAAGTCGTTGGTCTGATCGCCGGTGACCATCGGATGGCCCGGCGGCAGGTCGGTGTGGAACGAATAGGAGTCCCAGGTGCCCGAACCCTTGGCGTCGTCGTCGGAGACCTTGCGCAGATGCTTATCCAACAGCGCCATGCTGTTGCCCATGCGGAAGGCGCCAAAGATGCGCGCCGCACCCTGCATGGCCATACCGCCGCGGAACTTGGTGACGCGCGTACCGGCACCGCCGACCGCATCCACCATGTCCGGATCGTACTCCTGGGCCAGGAGATACTTCTTGCCCTGCTCGCCCGAATAGGTCTTGGAGATGTTGTAGAGCGCCTTGGCGTGATAGGCGGCAGCCTCCTCGTGGGTCACTTTCACCCAGCTGTCCCAACCGCGCCGCATCAGCTCCTTGGGCGCAGCCCCGGTATTCTTGTCGCGCGGGAACCCCTTGTCGGCCCACTGCTTGAACCCCTTGCGCAGATAGGCGCCGTTGACCCGGCGGTCGCCGTAGAAACGCCGCGCCAGGATCAGACCCTTCTGGCAGCAGCGCGGATCCCAACGATGGGTCGCCTGATTGCCATAGAGATCCTGCGCCTTGCCGTAACCGTAGGTCGGCTCAATGCGCACCACCACGTCGTTCTTCACATACGCATTCAAAAGACAGTTGTGGGTGTCGTTCGGGCAGCACATGAAGACAAATGACTTGTCGTGCCGGAAAATGTCCCGATACAACCGCTCCCACTCCCGGTTCGGATAGGCTGCCAGCGGATTCTCCACCGTGGTTGGCGCCAAGAACCGATATCCGGCCATCACCCCGCTCGGGGCGGCCAGCATCCCGAAACCCGCGGCTCCTGCGGCCTGCAGAAACCTCCGTCGTGAAACGGATCGATCCGATAACTTCATGCCTGACCTCCTGTTCTCGCTGATGGTGCTCATGACGACCTCACCCTTGTCGGTGCCATGCCCCACTCCGGCACCCCGAGCACTGCCACAACCAACTTATATCCAAAAATGTAAATACACGCGAACATGTTTTGACATTGCGCAATTTTAGGAGGGCATCCAGGAGACGCAACGATGCAATCACTTAAAATTGATTTGTATCAATTTTTGCTTGAAAAAAAATTTCCTGATATGGGAACTCTTGACAAACTGGCAAAAAAATCGGGCAGGTCGATCAACCGCCCAGACCGGACATCTCCCGTGTCGGGAAGCGCTCCGGTTCGGTGTTCGGGGTGGTTGAAGTGGGTGATCCAGCGCAGTTGAGCAGGACATGAGCGAAAGGCACAAGCCAATCGGGTATGGTTTTATGAACTTCGCGCGCAAGCGATCAAGGAAGGCCTCCTTTCATGCCAACCGCGCCGATTTCAGCATCAACCAACGCGGTAGCCAGACGACTAAACGGTTTAGAGGCTGTTTGGTATTTGCCAAATTGCCAAACAGCCTCTAATGCTTTCTGGATATTGATTTTACCTACCCACATGGAACAGTGAAGATCCATAAATCGCCATCATTAAATAACATTAACGATCACAGAAACAACAATGCTCTACGATTTCTTTGTTGGATGACTAATCACCAGAAAGATCATGCACAATACTGAAGGCCTTGTTATGCAGCTCAATACATTTTTTTACTTCACGATCCAACCTCTTATTTAAACTTGACCACCTATTACAGAATTGAGACAACACTCCATCTTCCTTGTTTAGCAGCACTGCCGCCTGCAAGAGTGCAACAGAGGCAGAAATCTCTATCACTCTCGCCACACTTTGCTGATCTTTTCTTGCTTCATCAATTATACTTTTCAGCACAGGTAACGCCAATTCCACATTTTGATTCTGTTCAGAAAGATCTGACTGCTCTTGCAACAGTTTCCACCACCCAACCAATGCCCAGTTCACCACAATTTTCAAATGTGCCTGCTGCTTCCCCTTGTCAGACAATTTTGGGGACACACACAATTCCTGTGCAATCTTCAGACACTCCAGGCAGGTTGGCGCCCCTAAGGCGTCTTCCGTCGCCGGTTTGGAATGAAACAGCGCACTGCCAAGGAACAGACCATTCTCCACCAGATCATCCACACTCGGCGGTGCACCATCAACGTAGCCCGACAGCTCATTTTTAAAGGCATCTCTGTTTGTAATGTACTCGCGTCCGATCTCCTCAATGAAAACTGGTGCAATGCTCTTCCCTCCCCCAATCAATACCACTTCTTCTATAAAGTTACACGCATTCTTTAAATGATTGCGATTTCTAGATTCTGCCCATTTAGAATACCTGCCGGATTTGTTATTCACCACCCAGAGACCCGCATCCGAGTAAAACAGTTCACCAGCAATACGTGCCCTGGCACCACCGATCAAATTCGGATGCCCTGTTTTGATTGTTGTTTGATCATGTTGAAGAGACGATTTGATTTTCTCCGTTATTTCTGACAACTCAATAAATTCCCTTGCAATAACAAGCCTACCATCGTGATTAATCAGCCATATATATCTTTCTCTGCGATTCAATTCCATGCGAACATTGTCTTTCATATTACCATGATCCAAATAATGGACCGTATAATATGAATTAACAATTGATGGTCGAGACAAATCAAGAAGATCCACCATCAAAATCGGAAGGTCTTTATGTCCAACATCCTTATGATGGCAGCCCGAATCATCAAAATCCGACAACTCGCCTTGATTCAAACTGATCAGATGCCCGATCGTTTCTTCACTTCTGATATAATTCGGATAATAACTCTCGCCAAATTTCTCATCCATATCAGAGAAGTTGATCTTTCTCTTAGGATGAAGCTGCTCGACCCAATGCGAAATGATTGGCTGGTCACCTACCGTAGAAGGACCATCCGGGCGATTATACTCAAACATTGCGCCAGACAGATACCAGTTGGCCCAGTCCTGCATGGGCTGCCAATAGATCAGAACATGCTTGACCACATTATAATGACGTGCATCCGTTGCATCGAAAAGCACATCCAGCATCCGGTGCCCCTCGCACCAGGCTGTTGCACGCCACAAGTAAAGCGGCCAACTCTCCATCATCAATTCTTCATGATTAGGATGCACAGGCGGCCCAAATCGGACAAATTCTTGACTAAGTTCATCTTTCAACTGGGTAATATGATACAATCGGATTTCCCATTGATAAACGCCCCGTTTAACCACACTGCCATCGATGTACGGATACTGTTGATCATCTCCTGATTCTGTAGTCCCATCCTTCAATGTATGATCTTTTTTTGGCCACAACGCATAATTGAACCACTCCCACTCCCCACCATAGCTATTTTTATCGATTATTTCTTTCATCTTAAGTATTTCTTTTTTTCGCTCCATCAGTATTTCCAACATAGCACCAAAAGTCATGATCAGAGACTCAATTTTAAACAGATGAATACGAATCTCTGAGGGCATCGCCAGAAACACATAGTCTGGTCTCCTCAAAAAAGTTGGATTCTTGTTGTCAATATGCATCGTATTAAAACTATTTCTCTTGTTGTCTTTGCATACATGCACAAGATATTGCAGATCCTCGTCAAGAATAATTGTTTTTTTGTCGTCAATAATCAAGGTTATCTTGTTGGTTTGGAGAGATTCAGCTCGCATCGCCCGTGCACAAACCATGAATGGACCAGCCTGATCATCATGGACAATCAGATGATCAAGCGAATCGGCAATCGAATGATAACCGTCACCGTCCAATGTCAAATCTGGCAATCTGCCCGCAGATTGCGCAGAGATCTCTTGCGCATTCAAAAGCTGATGCCCCAAAATGGTGACCGCATGGGCACCATCGAAGAAATATTTTGCCTCCGATTCGGCTGACTGACGATCCTTGTAATAACATCGCACGCCAAGTATCGGTGCTGTAATGCGTTTGCGCGCATAAGCATATACATTACGCATCAGTCGATTCACCACATCTTTGTAAGGCGGTTTTCGTGATAGATCTATCGTGTATGGCTCGTATCCCTGCTCCCGAATCGCCTGAGCAATCATCTCCGGCGTCAAACCATTCGTCGGAAAGATGGTATGTCTCGACACATACATGTGGGCCTGTTGTGTTATTTGCGCCGGGGAAGGAAATTTTGGATTGTTGCAATCCAATTTAAGGGCATGGAATTGGGCAAACAGCGCTGCTGCTGCACATGCCGAAACCACGCCGTCCTGTTCAGTCCAGGCGATGGTCCGGTCGATTTCAAGATGATGCCACGTCAATCCGAAGGAATAACTCCTCAAAAATGGCAAAGCAAACTGTTCGCTGTAGAAATCCGGCAATCTCACCAAGATTTTGGACAGAAAAGCCTTGGGCCGCTTGCGTACAACAACGCATGCCAAATAGTTCTCCTTGAACGCCGCAATAACATCTGAAACCTGTATACTGCCTGAAGAACTGGAATGATTTTGCAATGCAACTTCGATATCCGATTCCAGATAATGATGCTTAATAATATGAATGCGACAACAAAAACGATCATAATCCCGGAATGTAAACACATCCAGCTTTGAATAATCTTGCAGATGCGATTTATCGACATATTCCGGCTCAATCAGGATCATATTTTTATGTGGCGACTGTTGTGCCAGCAGTTGATACAGGCGCATCAGAGAAGGCGTTTTGGAAACTTCAGCAACTGGCCTACTGATATAGTCGGCAACAATTTAACATAAGTTATTATAATTGCAGGAGAAAACTTTATATTCCATTGATTGGTTTCCATGTTTGTAAAATCGTTTGCGCGTGTTATTGCGATCTAAACGATTGAATAATCCCAGAAATAATCAACATCAAAGAGGAACCGGATTGGCTTACCCCTTATCATTCAAGCCAATCCGTTCCCTCGGCAGACAGAAAAATCAGTGCTGCGCTTCCCATCCCAATGGAGTGGACAACTGATGCTCCTTTAATTGCGACATGCGCTCCTGCTGCTTCACTTTATCCCGGATCGGACGCTGCTTGCTTTCCAGCTTATCTGCAAAGTCTTTGGATTGAGTCCATGGATGCGTTTCCGACGCCATGCCACGCACCAACGCTTCAGATGGCTTTTTCATACAATCAGCACTCCCCCGTTTTCATAATTAATAGGATTCCCTTGACACCACACGTAACAAATGGTACTATTTTTGCTATAAAAAATCTAACGACACGCTGGTTGCAGACATCACCAATTCGAGAGAATTTATCCAACAGGACGATTGCTTGTTGGACAAAGCCGGTTTCCGTCGAAACTTTCCACGACTGAATTCGCCAAACAGTTTTGTTTGAGATCATTGAGGCGCGACAGAACAAACGCAGATGTTGAACCAGGACATTCTGGGATGATAGCAACCGTACTGCACGGATACGCTTACGCAACGGTACAAAATTCATATACCACTTACGGTGCAACGATCTCTGTCGAGCTTCCAGGACACGCACAAAATCACTTTGCGTTTCCGGACTGTGACCGTAAGGTTCGTGACAGGCCAGAACTGCCGGATGAGAACCCTGGGCTTGCAGCGCATTCCGGATCTGCTTGGAGACAAAAATGCCTGGATGTGGTTGTATGAACCGCGTTGGCGTTTGGCAATGGCAGCTCGCCGTCGCGTCTTGTCGTCTAAAAAAAAGGCGTTCGATGAAATCGTTCTTGGCGGACTGAATGGATAACATCTGAGACACGACAGGATGACAGAGCAAACTTTGGTGCTGGATAGGTCTGAAAATCGTAGCCTCACGATTGGTCGAAACCGTACGAAGCAGCTTGACGAAACTCTGGCGACGATGCCATTGATCATTGTCCGCGAACTCATCCCGCCAAGCACAACGATCCATACCAACAGACGGGAGGAGCACCCCGGACTCTCCAACACCGACCATACTGTCGAAGCCACGCCAACCGAATTTCAGCTGCACGATCTGAGGAGGTTGAATAATCTCCCGAACAATTCTCGCGCGTCGTACACAAGTCGAGAACCTCTGCCGCCACGGAAACAACGGTAAAGCGTATCGTTGCGCAAACGACAACAACGATTGAACACGCTCCAATGAGGAGGTCAGCCACACCATTCCGACCATTCTCTCCACCCGTTCACTTTACGGCTTCAGCGCGTTCAGATCGCGCATATTGCGGAACAATCAGCTCTCAAACGCAGAGGCATTAAAGGGCTATCATTCACCAATCAACGATGTCTGCAAAACATCCAATCAAGAACAATCT
>JAMOBI010000095.1:0-11191 GCA_039908105.1 Magnetococcus sp. YQC-9 | reverse complement strand
CTCTATCTGTGGCCTATCGGATATCTGAACAATAAAATCTCTGCTGGAGGTTTTCGTTAAACCGCACCTGTTTTGGGATTCGTAGTTTTTCGCAATGCTGCGTGCCAGCTGCCTGCTTCGTTTCCAAAAGACGGAAACGAAGCAGGCGAAGACCGCGCGCGGCGCATTTTTTCGCAAAAACCGCGAAAAAATGCTTCTTGAAAAAAGCGCGCTAAAAGACAAAAGCAAAACCCTGGGAGATGAATCTCCCAGACCCTCTCTTTTTTTTCACCAGTAAAAGCAACAGCAACATCTGCCAAGCTGTCAAATCAGCTTGATTGCTCCACGACGAAGCGGACAATTTCGAGGTCATTTTCCGCACGATTTCCGCTTTGCCGCATGTGATGGCACCTCGGAAATCCTGCACTTCTGCATCACCAGGCAGCCTCCAAGAAAGACTCGCCCCATGGGTAGCCATGACAAAACAAACGATTCTGTAGTCCCCTCTGATCGCGGAATTTTTACGATTTCCCTGGATTTCGAACTGTATTGGGGAGTCAGAGACAAAAGAACGATCGAAGAGTATGGCGCAAATATCATTGGGGCCAGGTCAGCCATTCCGAAAATTCTTGAACTCTTCGTGGAATTCAATGTGCATGCCACATGGGCCGCTGTTGGTTTTCTGTTCTTTACAAACAGAAACGAACTGAAAAAATCCTTGCCGAATTTATTCCCTGAATACACCAGAAGTGCGCTGTCGCCGTATCCCATCGTCTTTCAAGAACAGGGCGACCATGCCACCATCCCGGATCCCTATCTTTTTGCCCCGGATCTGATCGATACGATTTGCGCCTATCCTGGACAGGAAATCGGGACGCATACTTTTTCTCATTATTATTGTCTAGAAAAAGGGCAAACAGTTGCCCAGTTCCAAGCCGATCTGAATCATGCAGCATCGATAACTCGCAAGAAATGTGGATACCAGCCTCGCAGTCTCGTCTTTCCAAGAAACCAGTGGAACTCTCACTATCTCCATCTGTTGCCCAAAGCCGGAATACACTGTTTCCGCGGTAACGAACTCTCCTGGATCTATCAGGCATCAGAAGATGAAGGGCAGGGTTACATGCAAAGAGCACTGCGCCTGTTGGATACATACTTTAACATTTCAGGTTACAATACCTATAATTTACCGGATTGTCGAAACAGCGTACCCAACAATTTCCCAGCCAGCCGCTTTCTGCGCCCCTATTCCAGAAAACTAGCCTTTTTGGATTCCCTTAGACTGAAACGGATCACCAGTTCCATGAACGATGCAGCAATTCGGCAACGGCTATTTCATTTGTGGTGGCATCCCCATAATTTCGGGATCAACACCGAGAAAAATCTGGATTTTTTGCGTAAGATACTCCTGCACTTCAAAACCCTTCAGCAAAGACATGACATGATGTCTCTGAACATGGGTGAATTGTCTTCTTTGTCCGTCTCGCATCCCGAATAAAGGAAACAAGAAATCGATGGAAGAACAAAAATTAAGGATCGTCCTGCTCTGTGGCGATAATTTTTCTTCACGTGTGATGTTTCATGCACTGCATTCCCACTTTACTATAATCAAAGTTATTATTGAAAACAAACCATCCAGCCTTTCCATAATCCGCCGCAGACTCCGAAAGCTTGGTGTCGCCGCAGTGACAGGACAGATCCTTTTTAAAATTTTCAATGTTTTTCTCGGGTATTTTTCAAGCAGACGCATTCATGAATTGATCCGATTTTATGCTATCCATGACCTACCCATCCCGAGCGTCATGATTACCCGCGTTGCAAGCGTCAACGACCCAACCGTCATGAAAATTTTGCAAAGTATTAACCCGGATGCTATTGTGGTCAATGGCACGCGCATCATTGCGCCAGCGATTCTCTCATCGGTATCTGCCCCCTTCCTCAATACCCACATGGGGATTACGCCTAAATATCGGGGTGTGCATGGGGGATATTGGGCATTGGCCATGCAGGATCCGGAAAATTGCGGCGTCACCGTCCATCTTGTTGACGCCGGCATCGATACCGGAGGCATCCTCTATCAGGACCGCATTCATCCAGAGGCCAGTGACAATTTCAACACCTATCCGATTCACCAGATCGCCAAAGCAATTCCTTTGATGAGACAGGCACTGAATGATATCAAGAATCATACACTAGAAAACAAAATATCGAAACCACCCTCCTTTCTATGGCACCATCCGACCCTGTGGACCTATCTCGTGAATCGATGGTATCGCAATGTAAAATAGAACCTTCCTGCGGGGAAAGCCGGGGACACCATACCTGTTTCCCTGAGCCTGGATATTGCACGAAAACGGGTGGCGAAATCTCGTAATCTCCTTAATAATCAGTTTACTAAACTGCATCTATTCCTGGGATGCGCAGTTTTTCGCAAGGCTGCGTGCAAGATGCGGGAGTCGTGTCCAAAAAGCAAAAAACGACTCCCGCCAAGGCTACGCGCGAAGCATTTTTCGCAAAAACCGCGAAAAATGCTTCTTTTAAAGAGCGCGCTAAAGTCAAATTCAAAACCCTGGGAGATGAATCTCCCAGACCCTCTCTTTTTTTTCACTCATAAAACCCACACATTCCAAGCTGGTTACGGTTTAGACACGGTTTTCAGGGAGATCTCGCCATGACGAAGTGTACCAGGCCTTTGTTTGCATCTCCAGTCTGTAAGCGGCGCCAAGTAAAAGCCGCGTTCGAGGGTGGAGATGCGGCCAGTGATGCTGGTATTTTACTTCCAAGACAAGCAGATAAACGCTTGGGCCTGATCTATCCGGAGATTTTCCGAATCACGGATCTCTTGCCGGTATGATTGGCCACAGGCAGCAGATCGCGATGTTGCGGCAGATCGAAAAAGGCCGTGACGGGTTGGGATCGCTCCATCAGGCCGGCCAGAAACCGGCTGCGGAGTGCGGAAAAATCGTTCTTTCCCTGTTTGACCAACGTCATCTGCAAAAATCCCCCCTTGACCGGCTCCCACAGGTAGGCCTGCATTTCGTTGACCATCAATGATTCATGGGCGGACTCGTAACCCAAATGCGCCAACTCTTGCAGGAAAATCTGCCGCTCGTCGGCGGTGAGTCGTTGCCAGAACTCCTGACAGTAGCCACGATAGGCCGGATTGGTCAGAAATTCACCGTGGCTCAACTCGTGGCGCAACAGCAGGGTACGCTCTTCCAGGCTGGTATGCAACGCATCGGCCTGGGTCGCTCCCTGCGCGACGGCAATCAATGCGGCCTCCGGCTCGCCTTCGAGTTCGCCCTGCGCGCCGGAATGCAGGAATTTCATCTCCACCAGCCTCTGCCTGACCTGCTGTTCCGCGCCATTCAACGGGACATTCCGCGCCCAGGCTGTATTGAAAAATCGCGCCACATCGGAGATGCGGTAGTCATGCCCCAGAAAAAAATGGTTGGCATCGGTATGCTCCTCGGCAATCCTGGCCTCCAGTTGACGATCATCCAAGATCTTGTCCACGGTACCGCGTTTCTCCAGAAACGCTGCCATGCGGTTGAATGCCGCCCCCTGTCTGGCCAGATCCGCAAAATCGAAGATCAACAGTCGTGGATTCTCCGCCAAACGGTAGACTCGATCTTCATCAACGCGCATCTGGTAGAGTTCCGACATCCCAACCGTTTCCATCGGCCCCTCGGCGGCGCGTGCAGTCAGCACATCACCAACCCCCAACAGCAGGACAACAATCCATAGCAATTTTTTCATCCCAATCCTTCCCCTTCGATCCTGTTGAAGTTCTGGGCAACGATTCGCCCCACAAAAACCCCGGATGAGCCATCCCTCCAAAGTCATGCCTGAGCACTCCCTCTTTGCTGCGCGGCCAGGGTCATGCGCCACATCCACAGGAGTGTACCGATGGCCATCAGATTCCAGCTGAACATCCAGGCGACGCAGGTGATCTTCGTCAGTTGCTGGAGAATCAGCGCATCAACATAGGTACCGCCAAAACCCAGCAGGAGCAGCGGCAACACCGCATCCCGTGCGACCATGAACAACCCGAGGATCTGAACCCCCTTTCTGATCCGGTTCGGAAAAAGACCCAGATGGTTACAGATCGGGATGATGGCGACCATCCCATAGAGCACGGCCAGAATCCGCATGCTGGTCCGATCCTGAATCAGGGGCAACTCGCCGTTGAGCGTGACATACACCATCACCGCAAGCAGGATCAGAGAGAAGAGGGTCAGACGAAAACTGTCCCGAATCAAACCCAGGCGAAAAATCAACAACCCGAACAGGATCTCCCCCCCATAGCCGATCCAAACGGCAAACAGAGAGAGGACCGACTGTTTCTTGAGTGCGGTGAGGCCATCCGCATTTTCGTAAATGCGGACCAGGTGAATATCCCCACCGGTGAACAGGACTCCAAGGACATGGCTCATCTCATGGAAAAAGGTGTTCAGCCAGGCGATCGGCGAATAGTACCCATTGAACAGGTTGAGAGACATGGCAAAAAACAGCATGAAAAAGAACTGTTTGGTGATGATCTCCTGCTGTTGCTGCCAGAGTGCGCGCTCTTCTTTTCTCCTGGTTCGGGCCGCAGTCGTTTCGCCCGAAAAAGAGGTATATTGTCTGGTCTCAATGGATTGGAACCGCCCCGATGGAGGTGTCGGATCAAGCCGCTGGGTCTCGGGAAGAGTCTGCGTGACGGGCAAGGCATATTGGCTCGGGTCTACGGAATATTGGCCGATGTTCCGGGTGATTCTTCCCAGCAATGCCCGACTCTCGGAAGAGAGGATCTCTCTGTTCCGATTCAGGTAGTCATCCCGGTTACAGGCGGTCGAAGAGGATTGAATCATTTTCCCACTCCTTCTGTCTCCCCGGCGTCCCCTCGTTTTCAAGAGACGGCCGGGAGCATGCTTTGAATGTCATTTCGTTTTGAGCAGGCCACGATGGCCTATGACATGCTTAGTCGGACAGGGAATAAAACTTGCACAAAAAAAAATGGTGAGGCGTACGGAACGGGCGACTCACGCCCCCAGAAAACGATTCAGCAGCCGTTCGGCTCTGGCACACACGGCCAAAGCGGACCAATTCTCCCCTGACACGCCATTCAAAAACGACTCGCTCTCCGGTCTGGAGGCCGCAGCCTCCCAGGCCGCATTCATGGCAGACAAGAAGGTGGCTGACGGCGACCCTTGACAGCCAAAATGGGTCATCCCGGCCCAAATCCCCAGACGTCGGGCAGGTTCGAGCACCTCCACAGGAAGCGTATCGGGTCGGTGCTGCCAGTCAGGCAATATCGCTTTGACATGCTCCCATTGGGAACCCGTGGCATTCAATTCCGTCAACACCTCACGGACACCGGCGGCAAAAGCGACCTTTTGCATCGCTGCGTGCGTACCGGGCGGCGCCTTGCCTCGAACGGATTCCTGCCACGCCTCATGGTATGGTCCACGCCATTGAGGGATCTGTGCTTCCCACCGCCAGGCACGTCGGGGATCCAGCGTTACGCCAGCCTGGCGCAACTGGGCCATGCCTTGCCACAGAGGATCCGACGGTTCGCCCACCGGCAACAGCACCAGCAGCAACGATGCCATGGCAACCCCCAACGTCCCCCAATAGGCCGGCCTCTGGAATCGCGAAGAACACCACGCTCTCCATGCGCTCTTGATCCGCCCGAGGAGAGGATTGGGCTGAGGAAGCATGGCCACCGCTTCCTGCACCAGCGACCACTCCTGATAACATCGCTCGCAACGCGCCAAATGGGTCAACGCCGCTCGCCGACGCATGGGGGACAGCCGCCCCTCGGACAGGGCAGCCAGCCTTTCAAGATCCAGGCAGGCATCCGCAGGACGCTCCCGATGCGCAAAGGCCGCAAACAACAAGCCGAAAATTCGATCCGAAGGCGACATGGTATCCCTGTCTCTTACAAGTGGTCATCCAGATGAAAGATTAGTCGGACACAAACGGCAAAATGGACCACCGTCCGGTCATTCCCCCTAAAGATCCATGAAATCACGGAACTCCTGTTCGCCAAATCCAGCCGCAGCAAACGCTTCTCTCAGACGTCGCAACAGGTGCGCACAACTCCGCCGCACCTGGTGCCCGGGCAGCGCCAAGCGCCGTCCGACCTCGGACATCTTCAGACCATCCTGAAACACCATGCGCAGCATCAGGGCTTCCATGTCTGTCAAACGGCAGTGATCGACCGCCTTCATCAGGGCTTGACCGAAACGTCCGGCCTCCACCGGGTCAAACGACGCTGAGGGCATGCCCAGCATACGGCGCATCGCAGTCAGAAGTTGCTCCCATTCCCGCTCCAGCAGTCGGTGATCCGGAAAACTGTCAACGCCATCGCTGGCGATGATCTCATACCCCCCATCCGAATCATCGTCCAAAGAGAACTCCACCACCTTGTGACCACAATCGGAGATCCGACCCAGAACGGTATCCACCGCTCTTTGCACCTCCTCCAACAGACGATCACCCGTCCGTGTCAACAGATCAACGACCGCATTGGCATCGACTCTTTCGAGACACAACAGCTGATAGATCCGCAACCACATCGGTCCCAGATAGTGCAGCCATGCCGGTGGGCGAGGCCGCCCAAAACGGGAACGGGCAAACTCCTCCAGACAATGGTTAAACACGGCAACAAGATAGGTGCCCGGGGAGCTCTCGGCGCGAAAAGAACGCAACAGTCCCCAATCCTCGGCACTCAGACGATCCAGGGCATCATTGAAAGCCTCCTCTGCCAGAAGGGGATCCGGAAAACGACGCGCCACCCGACGCCACAGACAGGCCTGCATCTCGTCGGAGAAAAACAAACCATTCCAATTCATCAGCGATCCACTCTGCAACCGATTCTCACCTTGACAATCCCCTCGGCAAGCAACCAATCCGGTTACTTGCTGCGTAACGCATAAATACGGATCTCTTTGCCATTTTTGGGAAGTTCTTTCAGACCCAGATATTCACTGCTCAAGTCACTGCCGCTTTCACAGGCCAACAAGGCTGCCGCATGCTCGGTCATGCAGATGTTGTCATCGGCGATCGGTTCGATCCGGGCGGCCAGACTGATGTGTTGTCCAAAATAGTTCATCCGGCCTTGCAATGGATCCGGAGCCGGCAGAACCGGTCCCGCATGCAGCCCGATGCGAATACGAATGTTGTCTGGCAGACCAAACTCCGCCCACTGGGTCTTCCGCACCCCTTCTTTCAGATGCTGTGCAAAATGGCCGGCATCCTCGATGGAATCGAACACCATGAACAGTCCGTCTCCCCAGGTGTTCCAACCGATCGGATGAAACGGTTTCTGATACAAGATCCTGCTGACCACATTGAGAAAATTGACAAAAAAGGAGGGCGTTCTGGTTTCGACCAGTCCAGAGAATCCCTTGATATCGGCAAACAACAACCCCTTGATCTGTCGATGACCACGACCCAGCAACGGCATGCGCTCAGACTCTCCAACCACCGGATTGGCTGCAACCAGTGTCGTCTCTTCCGGGATCCTGGCTGGAGGAGTGGGGATGGTCGGTTGCAAAGGCTGAAAATCCCGCAGCGAAATCATTTCGACCGCTCGACCATTGCGCTTCCAACGGGTCAAATTATCCAAAGCCCCACCGGAAATGCTGTGTGACAGCGGATCGATCACGGCCAACATGATCGGTTCAACTCCCAACTCCCGGGCCTTGATCACCGCCATCCCCTCCAGATACATGGAGGCATAGGAGAAGAGAACCGGATCCCCGCAATACCCCTCTTCGGTCAAACAGCCGAAATGACTCTCCGGTGCTGCGATGGCCCGCCTCTTGGCCAACTCATAACGGGATACCCAACGCTCCCCGGCAAAAGCGACGCTGGTCTCCATAAAATCATCCTCCAGGAATGGCAGCCTGATGTCGCACCAGTGAGTGGGCCGTTTTTGCAACGCCTCGACAAACAGCAGATCGCCGCCGCACGCCAAAGAGGAGTAACCAAAACCGATCTGCAACCGCTCCAGGGCCTCAGCGATCGCATCGGCCACGGGAGCGGCCATGGCTGCCGGAAAGCGCGCATCGGGGCGCGCCGGATGGTCGAACATGTGACCCACAAACACCGCCGGTCGCAAAGGCGTGGCCGATTGGATCACCGCCTCCGGAACCGGCAGGATCCGTTCGATCAAGCGGAGCTGCCGCAACATGCTCGCCAAGGCACTCATGGCACCCGCTTTGAGCGCCCCTTTGCGGGCCAGGGCGTAACAGTCGACCGCCTCTTGCTCCAATCTGAGCAGCAACGAGGCCTCCCCCATGGTCGCCGGAACCCAATAATCGTCCCTCTCCTTGCCCGTTTTTTCCGCGCACAAAGCCAGCACACGCTCGGCCAAGCGCTTGCCAATCCCCTCATTCCCGAATAAAAAAAACAGGGTGGCCGCATTGATCGCCGCAAAACAGTTGAGACTCCCGGACTCCAAAAAGGCTCGGTTGTAAGCCTTCGCCGCTTTTTGCAACAGCTCGTTCCCGTGCATCTCCCCGCCCAACAGTCGCCATGTATCCTTGAAGAGGCGACCTTCCAGACAAAAAATTTCCTGCTTGAGTTCGCTCGAAGCCTGTTCAAATCCAAGACCGGCCAACTCCTTCATGGCCCGATCGAGCAGTTCGATCTGCTGATGCATGACCCCCCGCTCCGCATAGACCCGGGCCAACAGGTATTTAATCACCAGATTATCCGGAAATTTCCGCCGGGCTGCATCGAGAACATCCTGCGCAGCCACATAATCGCATTTTCTCATCTCTTGATTGGCTTGTTCTATGAACTCTAGAGCTGCACAGACCCGGGACGACAACAGTTTAATCTCAAAGTCATCCGGAAATTCGCGCCGGGCTGCTTCAAGAACATCCTGCGCAGCCACATAATCGCATTTTCTCATCTCTTCATTGGCTTGTTCTATAAACTTTTGAGCTGTCGTCATAGCAACCTCGAAATCACACTCCTGCCTAAAAACACGATTGATAACGACCGCAACCGCTTCTTGTGAAGCCAAATTGGACAATCACGGCAATGTCCTTGCCAGGCGCTGGCGTTACGGTTGCTGCGGTATACTGCCCAGGTTTCATGAAAGACGAATCTTGACTGTTTTTTTCTCTAATAACAATTATTTTAAAATATATTGACAAAACTACTGATTAATCAATAAAATTTTTAATGTTATCATTCAGTTTCTTATAACTCATGCGCAGGCCACGCTGCCAACCAGCATTTTCTGGATCCTGCTCGATCAATCCTTGCATGATGTGCATGCGCGCGCGAAATTTCGCAATAGCTTCAGATTGATCTCCCTGCGTTTTGAGAATGTCACCAAGAGCATTATAACCACAAGCAAGAACAAACAACCATCTAGTATTGTTTGGCTCAATCTTGATCAAACTCTCCAATATTTCGATCCCTGAGCGATATTCGACCACGGCCTCGTGGAGATCCCCTTGACTCATAAAATTCTCACCTTTTTCAATATGACGCATTGCAAAATAATGCCGACTGTCAGGGTGATTCGGGTCTGACTTGACCAATTTGTCAATCACCTTTGTAGACAGGTCATAAGTCACTTCAGCATAAAGTAATGATGTAACCGTACCACGAGCGACATATAAATCACCCAATCTTTGGATGCCTTTCGCTATCTTACACTGCTGATCTTGTTCTAATTCGGCCGACTCACCTAGCAAGAAAAAATAATTCCGTGCCTTGATTATAGCCTCATCCAGCAAATCCCCAAGTCCCAATGTCCGCAAATGATCATGCAGATCAAACAAAATATAATTTATCAACTCACCAGCTTGTTCCCGAGCATGCACAGCGTCTTTCCGGGCTTTTTCTGTCTGTTCCAAAGCCTTCTCTGCCCGAAGCCATTGTTGTTGTGCCTGCCACCCGAACCAACTGGTCGTCACCGCCAAGCCGTACATCTCCTCCGCCACCTTCTGCGCATGCCGCAATCGCCGCTCGCGGTTGTGGCGCTCCTGCTGGCTGGATGCCTCGACATAGGCCACCACCTCCGGGGTCAGCTCGTCGCGGCGCTGCCCCAACAGCTCTTCGGCCTCGGCCAGCCGTTTGCCGCCGGGCAGCAAAAGATCCGAATGGCATTCTTTCTCCCGCCAGGCGGCGCTGTCGGACTCCAGGCGGCTGCGTATTTCCAGAAACGACCGGTCCTCCTCGATCAATTGTGCCAACCGCGGCCAGCGGGTGAGCAGCGCTTCGTGGGCCAGACGGACCATGGCCGCATCGTCATCCCCGCTGCTCACCACCAACCGCCCCTGCACCAACAGCTCCAGTACCGCGGCCCGCTCCGGCGTGCTGACCACCTCCTGCTTCAAGGCGATCCGCGCCGTGGCGCTCTTCTCCCGGGGCTGAAGGGTCACCAGGGCGCGCAGCACCGCCGGCAGGGCAGCGCCCAACGAGCCGCAGATCGCCTCCGCCCGTTCGGCAATCGCCCCATCCAGCCCGCCCAACGAACGATAATTGACCAGGGTCAGTTGCGAACCGCCCGCCCGAGTCACATCCAGCTGATAGAGTTGGTCCAGGGTGAACTCGAGCAGGGGCAACGATCCCGGCTCACGGGCAGCCGCCTCATGCAGAATGGCATCCAGACCCAGGCCGCTCTCCTCGTCCAACTCAAAGCGCAGCCCGGCTGCCGCCGCAGGGCGACGGATCATCTGCTCCAGCTCGGCCGGACGCGGCGGCAACAGGTGATACTGCCCCTCGCCCGCCGCCAGATCGCGCAGGCGCGGGGTCTCGGCCGTGCGGTGAAAGAAATCGCTGCGCATGGCCGCGATCACCCACACCTGCCCGGAACGGGCCAGCCCCTCCAGCAACTCCACGAAGCGGTTGCGCTCCTCCGCCGTGATGACGGCCAGGGTGAACAGCTCCTCCAGTTGATCCACCACCAGCACCAGACGCCCCTCGGTGTTGGCCGTCATTCCGGTCTGTCGCTCCCGGGCGTGACCCAGCGCCATCCGGACACCGTTGGCACAAACAGCCGGCGCCGCCTGCCACTGGACCCCCAGTTCAACAGCCGTACCCCCTGCCGCCAGCTCCGGCAGCGCGCCCGGCTGCAGCAACGCCTGGGCCAGGGCGCTCCACAGGTTGCCCCCGGCTGTACCGGGACGGAAAAAGGCCTGCCGCCACCACCCCACCCCGCTCACCACCCCGGGAAAACGTAACTGCGGCACCACCCCGG
>JAMOBI010000094.1:0-20013 GCA_039908105.1 Magnetococcus sp. YQC-9 | reverse complement strand
AATCGTGGTGGGTGATGCGCATGACACCGGCGAGGGTGGCGCGGTGGATCATCTTTCGACCGTGATGAGCGTCTCGCATGGCACGTTGAGCGCGACGGTCGGGGGTGGGGCAACGGTGACGGCGAACGGCACGGCGAACGTGACGGTCGCGGGCACGGCAGCCCAGGTGAATGCGGCCCTGGACAGCATGGTTTATGCGCCGACGGCGGATTTCAACGGCGCGGACACGTTGACCATCGAGACGAGCGATGACGGGAACAGCGGTTCCGGTGGCGCGTTCACGGTGAGCGGCGCGATTGCCATCGACATGAGCGCGGTCAACGACGCACCGCTCATCACCCTGGCCTCTGCCACCGCCTCGGTGAATGAAGATGGTACGGTGACCCTTCCAGCCATCACGATTGGCGATGCGGCGGATACCGGCCAGGCCGGCGCCACGGATGCACTCTCCACGGTGGTCGGTGTCTCCCATGGTTTGCTGGGTTTTGATGCCAGCGGTGGGGCCGCGATATCGACCGTCGACATGTTGCATTTCACGCTGACCGGCACCACAGACCAGATCAACGCCACTTTGAGTGGCCTGAGCTATACCCCGAGCGCTGATTACAATGGTACGGACACCCTGAGCATCACCTTAAGCGATCTCGGCAACACCGGCGGTGGTGGGGTCTTGAGTGCCAGCGCTGCCATCGCCATCACGGTGAACGCGGTCAACGACGCGCCGCTCATCACCCTGAGCGCTGCCACCGCGACACTGAATGAGGATGGCACGTTGGCCATTCCGGCCATCACGGTCGGCGATGCGGCGGATATCGGCCAGGCCGGTGCCACGGATGGGCTCTCGACCGTGGTTGGCGTCTCCCATGGAACCCTGGATTTCGCCTCTGCCGGTGGGGCCTCGATCTCGACCGTGGACTTGTCGAGTTTCACCCTGACCGGCACCGCCGCGCAGATCAGCGCGGCCTTGAGCAATTTGAGCTACACCCCGACCGCCAACTACAACGGTGCCGACACCCTGACCATCACCTCAAGCGATCTCGGCAACACCGGCGGTGGGGTTCTGAGCGCCAGCGCTGCCATCGCCATCACCATCAATCCGGTCAACGATGCGCCGGTCGCCACCGGTGCAACGCTGAACGTGAACGAGGATAGCGCCGGAAACAGCACCTTGAACGGCAGCGATCCGGATGGGACCGGGTTGACCTATGCCATTGTCACGGACGGGGGCAAGGGTCATGTAACCATCACCGATGCAGCTATGGGAGCTTATATCTATTCCCCCTATCCGAATCAGAACGGTTCGGATTCGTTCGCCTTTTCGGTTACGGATGGCTCGTTTACCGCCAATGCCACGGTCACGGTGAACATCGCCCCAGTCAACGACGCACCGATCGCCAACAGCGGGACACTGCAAACCACGATCAATGCCGCCTATTCCGGGACGCTCACCGGCAGCGATGCGGAAGGATCCGCCTTCACCTTTGCGATCAATACCAACCCGAGTCATGGCACGGTGACCATCACCAATGCCGCAACCGGCGCCTACACCTACACGCCGACCACCGGTTACACCGGCGCGGACTCCTTCACCTTCAAGACCAACGACGGGACGGTGGATTCCACCGCTGCGGGCACGATTTCGGTCACCGTCATACCGTTGAACCAGAAACCGGTGGTGGCCATTCCGTCTACCTCCCAGGATACTCTCGAGCCCTTTGACAGCGATGTGTTGAGCACCAATTTTGTGGCGAGTACATCCTCCAGCGGTGCTTCTGGCTGGTCAGCTGGCGTGGGTCTGGGGGGAGGGGGTGGTATCTCCTTGCAATCCGGCGCGGATCAGGCGTGGGTCGCGCAGGCCGGGCTGCCGAGCGGCGTCGGCAATGTCTACACCGTTTCCGGCTACGTCAAGGGTGGCACATCTGGCGGCTATTTTTCGTTCGGTCTCACCGAAACGACCCAGTTTGACAGCGATGCCTGGTACGGGCTGTCAGGCGTGTCCAGCCATCTGGGAACCTGGTTCAACGAGACCAGCGGTTATGTCAGCAGTCAGCTCATGTATGTCCCGTTCACCAGGACCGGGTCTGCTGTGATCGGCTCGCCATCCTCCTGGTACAAGTTCGTCCTGACGATCACTGACGTGGGGAGCCATCGTTTTTCGCTGGATCTCAAGCAGTATGCCGCCGATAACACCGGTCTTGTTGGGGCGCTGCTGTCGGAGTTCAGCTCGACCGACGATACCCTTGCCCCTGGGCGTATCTCCGTGGCGCTCACCAACGACATCATGCCCGGTGTCGGCACCTATTATCCCTATTTTTCGACCGAAGGGGCGTTTTTGGAGGCGGTCGATAGTTTTCAAATGAGTGTGGTGACCGCCCTGCCCACAGCCTCATACACCGAGAACGGCGCAGCGGTGTCCCTCAACGGTGCCCTGACCTTGAGCGATGTCGATGATGCGTCGTTGAGTTGGGCGCAGATTTCGATCACCTCCGGCTTCACCAGTGGCGACACCCTCAATTTTGTCAATCAGAATGGCATCACCGGCAGTTACAACGCAGGAACGGGAGTCTTGAACTTAAGCGGCATCGCTTCGGTGACCCATTACGAGAACGCACTGCGGAGCATTACCTTCGCCTCCACGAGCAATACCCCGACCTCCATTGCCGCCACGCGCACCATCCAGTGGGTGGTTCAGGATACCAATAGCATCCAGGCCACCAATCTTTCCCAGCTCAGTGACCCGGTTTACTCACGGGTGGCGGTCACTGCGGTCAACGGTGCGCCGACGGTCAACAACGGCACGCTGAACCTGGTCGAAGATAACTACAGCACAGGCGTCCTCTCCGGGAGCGATGCCGACAGCGGGACACTGACCTTCTCCCTGGTCACGCCGGCGAGCAAAGGGACGGTGACGATCACCAATACCGCAACCGGCGCTTACAGCTATGCGCCGAATGCCAATGCGAACGGAGCGGACTCTTTCACCTTCAGGCTGTATGACGGCTCCCTCTACTCCACGACCGCCACGGTCAGCGTGACCATATCGAGTGTCAACGACGCCCCTTTGGGGACGATGGGTATCACGGGAACTACCACCGTGGGCCAGACCCTGATCGCCAATCCCAGCTGGAACGATGGGGATGGGGTGGCGAGCGTGGTGAGCTATCAATGGCGGGCGGACGGTATCGCCATCAATGGCGCCTCGGGCACGGGAACGGCCCCGAACCTCACGTTGACCGCAGGCGAATTGGGCAAGGTGATCACCCTCATGGCGAGTTACATCGATTCGGGCGGGGTGGCGGAAACCTTTGCCAGCACTGTGGCGAGCGCTGTGGATGATGGCAGTGGTCGTTTCATCGCCGGCGATGGTTCGGGCGGTGGTGGCGGTGGTGGCAATCAGAACTCTTCTGTGAGTTCCGGTGGCGCGGGTGGTGGTGGCGTGGATACGTTGTACGGCACTGCGCTCAATGACGTGATCTTCGGCGACGGATCGGGCGGTGGAGGTGGTTGCGGGCACTATATGAGTTACAATAATGGTGGTATCGGCGGCGGCGGGATCGACACCCTGTTCGGCGGTGGTGGCAACGATATCCTGTTTGGCGACGGCTTTTCCGGTGGCAAGGGCTATTTTGACAACGTGGCGGCTGGTCCGGGCGGCGCGGGCGGTTTGGGCGGCGGTGGCGGTGGTGGTGGTTCCGGCGGTGTGAATGGTGGGGCTCCGGCCCAGCCGGGGATGGCGGGTGGCGTCGGCGGTATCGGCGCGGGTGGTGGCGGCGGTGGTTCACCGCTCATTTATTCGCTCGCTACCGGACCCGGTGGTGCTGGCGGTGTTGGCGGAGGTGTCGGTGGCGGTACGGGTGGGCAAGGTGACAGCAATCTGGCCGGAACGGGTGGTACCGGTGGGACCGCCGTGCAAGGCAACGCGGGTGGAAGCGGGGCGTTGGGTGGGGACTCGAATGCCGCTTATCCGTATTACTCCGGCGGCGGTGGTGGCGGTGGCGCGGGTTTGGATGCCGGCAGCGGTGGTGCGGGTGGTCATGGCGGCAGTTATCAGAGCGGATCCGCCTCAATCGGTTCCACGGGTGACACGTCGGTGGTGTCGTTCTCGGATGCCGGAGCGGCGGTCTACAACTACGTATACGGGGAATTGGCCAACATCTTCACCTCCACGTCGGGTACCAGTTGGGGATACGGCGCCGGGGCCGATACCCTGAACGGTGGCGCGGGTTCGGATGAACTGTTCGGACTGGGTGGCAACGATATTTTTGTGTTTGAATTGACGGACGCGGGTGCATCCGATACCGATCGGGTTTGGGATTTCAACAAGAACTCCGAAGTTGATAAATTGAAATTGACCACGAATGGCACCGTGATCTCCTCCACGGATCTGGACACCCTGTTGACCGGTCAGAGCGCCAGCGGCACGGATCGAACCATCGTGTTCACGGATAACAGTTCCCATCAGGTCACGATCGTGGTCAAGAACCTCAACCGCGATCTGGTGGCTGGGGATTTTTGTGCCTCGGGCGCGAGCGACCCGTTGGTGTTGGATTTGGACCACGATGGTGTGACACTCACTTCAGCCGTGAGTCATCCCAAGTCGTTCGATATGGATGGGGATGGTCAGTTGGATCAAACCGGTTGGGTCTCCGGCCAGGATGGTTTGCTGGTCATGGATAGCAATCGGAACGGGGTGATCGATGATATTCACGAGGTGATCTCCGAATATTTTTCAACGGGTGCCAAGGGGAGTCTTGAGGCCCTGTCCACCCTGGACGTGAATCATGACCAGCGCATCGATGCACGGGATGAAGCCTTTGCGCGTTTGCAATTGTGGACTGCGGATGGCAAGTTGCATGCGCTGGACGATTACCACATCACAGCCTTGAACCTTCAGTCGCATGCGGATGGCAATGGTCAACGGATCGCGGACAACGAAGTGGTGAGCCTGGCTGGTTTTGAGACCCGGGATGGCATCACCGGCACCATGGCCGAGATCGGTTTCACCTATGAGATTGGGGCCGGGATCGCGGGCACGGAGGTGAACCCTGGCGACACCGCCACCACCAGTGCCACGACCGTCAGCAGTGACAGCGTTACGGCAACCAGTGCCGCCAGCAGCGCGGGAGTCACGACCGCTGGTGAGACAACGGTGTGGGATTTGGCCCGGAACGGCTTGAAGATCCTGCTCGATGAGGGCGTGACGCATCCGTCCGAGACCCTCAGCACGTCGCCACCAGCCGTCTCGACCGATGCTTTGGGTGCGGTTGTCGCGGGCAGTGATGCGTCGCTCACCCCCTATCAACTGATGGTGCTCGGTGAGGTCGCACATCCGACCGATGGGCTCGCGGGAGCCATCGATGCCTTGTCCTGGCTGCCAGGTACGGAGGTGGATCCGTCCACGCCCGTTTCTATCGATCCCAACCATCCGTTCGACTGAGAGGCCAATCATCCGCACCGCGTCCGAGTCGGTTTGGCAAGCCTCCAACCGACTCGGACGACGGATTCGCCCCCCTGGTCGTGAATCCTCGATTTCTTTCCGCTCTCATGGGTGTGATCCGCAGGGGTCACCATCCTGCAATGAACAGGATGATTGGTGTGTTTTGCTGGTTCAGTGACATGAACTTGACGCGGATTGCGGTTTTTCGATACTATTTCTCACTCTTACTCAGAGTGTTGGTGGAAATATAATATAAACATTTGTTTGTTTATGTTTCTTGAGGTGGTGTTGGCGTGGAACTTAGATATTATACAGACAATCCTTACGAAAAGTTATCTGTTTGTTCACTAATATATCCTGGAAATTTGCATGATTCAGAGTATTGACAACTTAAAATTCGGACGCAAGTTGGCGCTTGTTGTCGGCATTCCCATGCTGCTGCTGCTGGCAGCGGTGGTGGGGTATGGCAGCACGCTGCATCGGGTGCTGGACGGCTATGATCACCTGTTGAGCCAAGTGAATCGTGAAAAAAGTCACTCCATGGCCATCGGTCGTTGGATGCTCGAGGCGCGGCGCTCGGAAAAGGATTTTCTGTTGCGCCTTGATCTCAAATACGCTGAGCGGGTCAGCGCGATGGTGGAGAAGGCGCGCCAGGAGGCCAAGGCCCTGGCCAAGGTGGATGACGCCGGTCCGGAGACCGGCAACAAGATCGACATGCTGCTCGAATCCTATCACCGCTCGTTCAAGGAGCTGGTGCATGCCTGGAAGGATCGGGGGCTCAATCATGAGTCCGGCTCTCAGGGGACTCTGCGCAAGGCGGTGCACGAACTGGAGAGCGAAGCCAAACAGCTGCGTCTGCAATCCGCGCAAGGGATGGGGAGTCTGGAGCGCGAGATTCTGACCCTGCGTCGGCACGAAAAAGATTATCTGCTGCGCCTGGATAAATCCTATGTCGCCAAGGTGGATGGCACGTTGACCACGATTCGCAATCTGATCGATGGCTCCTCTTTGCCGCAGGCGGAGAAGGAGACGATGATCAGGCAGTTGAACGGCTATCAAACCGCCTTCAAGCAGTTGGTGGCCGATAATGTGATGATCGTCGAGAAGAGCGAGGAGATGCGCAAGGTCGTGCATGCCATCGAGCCGTTGATCGATGAGAACATCAAGCATGCCGATGCCTTGCTCGAAGAGCAGCAGCAGCAGCTCGTCCAGTCGGCCAGGCAGTGGAGTCTCTTCGCCCAACTGGGATCGCTTGCCGGACTGCTGTTCGGATTGCTCTTCGCGATCCTTTTGACCCGCCGTATTGCCGCCATGATCGCCCGTGTGACCCAGGTGGTCGGGCGCATGAGCGACGGGCAGATCACCGCCCGATTGACGGGTCATCTGCCGGACGATGAGATGGGCCATATCGGCGCGCATATCAACGCCATGGGCAAGCACCTGCAATGGATCATCCGGCAGCTGGTGTTGCAAACCGGCAACATGATCGCCACCGCCCAGCAGATCATCCGCATCCGCGATCTGGTGAGTCAGGATACCGAGACCTCCCATCGGGTGGTGCAGGCGGTGACCGACGAGAACCTGAAGCTGGGCACGGAGCTGGTGCGCCTGGAACAAGGGGTCGTGCGCACCGTGGACAACGTGCAGGCGATTTCGGTCGCTTCGGTGCAGCTCTCCCAGAACATGAACACCATCGCCAGTGCGGCGGAGCAGACCAGCAACAACATCGGCACCATGGCCTCGGCGGCTGAGGAGATCTCCAGCAATCTGCGCGAGGTGAACCGCAACCTGGAGCAGGTCAACCAGTCGGTGAGTGTGGTGGCCCACTCCATCCAGGAGATGAAAGGGTCGCTGGTGCAGGTCAACGACCGCTGCCAGGCTGCGAGTCGGGAGTCCGAGCAGGCCGAACAGGCGGCGCAGTCCAACTACGAAGTGATGGAGCGGTTGTCGGGGTCGGCGCAGGATATCGGCAAGGCGGTGGAGATCATCCGCGGCATTGCCGAGCAGACCAACATGTTGGCTCTGAACGCCGCCATCGAGGCGGCGGGTGCCGGCGATGCCGGCAAGGGGTTTGCGGTGGTGGCCAACGAGGTCAAGGAGCTGGCGCGACAGACCGGGGCCGCCACGGAGATGATCTATCAGTACATCGAGGATATCCAGACCAACACCAAGCAGGCCAACGATGCGATGGACGCCATCGCGGGGATCATCGGCAACATCAATGATGCCAACAGCGAAATCACTCAGGCGGTGGATGCCCAGACGCTCGCCACGCGCAGCATCGCTGAATCCATCACCCAGGTTTCAACCGCTGCGGATGAGGTGACCCGTTCGGCCATGGAGTTGAACATGGCCTCCGAGGAGGTGGCGCGGGCGGCGATGGAGGCGGCAACCGGTACCCAATCGGTGGCGCATGCCGCCTCGGACGGTGCGCGCAGTGCCGAGGATGCCGCGCGCCGCAGTCAGGAGGCACTGATCGATGCCCAGGCGATGAGTCAGGCGGTTGGCGTGACGGATGAGGTGTTCCACATCGTGCGCGATAAGATGAGCGAGGCGATGCGCACCGTGGAGTATCTGCGCGGGGTGGTGGGCTATTTTGACCGCATGGGCAAGGAGTTGCAGCAACGCAGCGAAATCCTTTATGCCGCGCAGTTGGAGTTGGATTCCGGCCTGCCTCCCTTCAATGCGCGCAAGGTCATGGAAGGCCATTATAATTATCATATGTCGCTGCTTTTGGCCGTGGCCGGGCGCAACAAGCTGGCAAGCCACGAGGCGATCCCTGCGACGGCCTGCACCCTGGGGCGTTGGATCGAGGAGGGTGGCCGGCAGGATTACGGCAATCGTCTTGAATTCCAGGATATGGACAAGGTGCATCAGGAGCTGCATGCCCAAGGCAAGCGGATTTTGGAGTACAACGAGAGCGGACAGATCGAGCGTGCCCATCAGGGGTTGGAAGCGTTCGATCGTTTGAGACTGCAGTTGTTCCGTCATCTGGATGCGTTGTATATGGAAGGGGAGATGAACCCCGAGCGTGACATTTTCCCGTGGAACGATGCGTTGAGTGTGGGGATCAAGCAGTTTGACGATGACCACAAGAAGCTGGTGAGAATGGTCAATGACCTGGCGCGGGCGATGCGCAATCCGGGCGCCGAGCAGGTCGCAGCGCGCAGTACCATTTTGAAAGGGTTGGTCGAATACACGGTGGAGCACTTCGGACGCGAGGCGGCGTTGTTCAAGCAGCACGGTTATCCGGAGACCGAGGCCCATTTGCGTGCCCACGACAAGCTGGTGGCCAAGGTGTTGGAGTTGGTCAAGGAGTACGAGGGTGGCAGTGCTACGGTGGGGACGGATCTGCTGGTCTTTGCCAAGAACTGGCTGGTCGAGCACATCATGGGGACCGACATGCGCTATCGGGAGTTTTTTGCGGCGCGCGGGGTGAAGTGAGTTCCGCACCTGGCCTGTGTCGCTGTTGCTGGTAAAAAAATGAGTAGTTTTTACTGGTGAAAAAAAAGAGAGGGTCTGGGAGATTCATCTCCCAGGGTTTTGCTTTTGACTTTAGACTTTGACTTTAGCGAAAAATGCGCCGCGCGCGGCCTTCGTGAGCGTCGTTTCCGCTTTTTGGAAACGACGCTCACATCTTGCACGCAGCCTTGCAAAAAACTACGCATCCCAAAGCAGGTGCGGTTTAAAAGCCAAAATCAAAAACCTGGGAGAGGGATCTCCAAAAACCCAAGTTCCACGGTAGCCGGTCACCACTTCCAGAATGCAATGCCCAACCAGGCCATGGCAGCCGCGAGGGAGAATAGTCCCAGGGCGAGGCGGTTGCCTTTCATGGGGATTGGAGGCGTGCCGGGGGGCAGGTTGGCGCGTTGCTTGAACCCGGTGATCATCGGCAGGATGAGATTCTCCCCCTGCTTCAAGTAAAACAGCACCGCACCGACATGGACCGTCACCAGGGCGATCAACCCCAGGAAACTCCAGTGGTGGAGCGTCGAGAGGCGTGACACCGTTGATTCGGAAACCAGAAAAGCAAGCGGCCCCTTGACCAGTATGTCATCGCTGGCAAACAGCCCGGTCACGCTTTGCAGGGTCAACACCGTCAACAATGCCGCAACCGACCATCCGCCCGCTGGATTGTGACCCACGTACCGGGGATGCTCCCCCCGGATCACCCCACGCAGATAGGCGATCACCGTACCCGGTCCGGTCAGGAATGCACCGAACCGGGCCGTGGTCGAGCCCCAGAAACCCCACATCAGGCGGAAGAGGAGCAATACCAGGATGGCCATGCCGTTGGTCATATGCCACACCAGCATGGAATCGCCAAATTTGCGCGCGACCACGGCTGAGATCACCCCCAGGACCAGGCTCCAGTGGAACAGTCGCGTGGGGAGATCCCAGACTTTGACCGTGGAACTCCCGCCATGTAGGTCGATGGTCGGGGGCTGAGGGGGGGGCACCCCTCTCAGCTCCGTTCCTGCCTCGTCACTCCTTGCGGAAGTCGTCATGACACGCCTTGCACTTTTCGCCCATGCTCTTGAACGCGGCGATCGTCGCCCCCTTGTCAGTGCCGGAGCTGGCCGCGAGCAGCGCCTTGGCGGCAGCGACCGCATCCGTGGCACGTTGCTTGACCTTTTCGGGCTGGGTCCAGATTTCCGGCTTGGCTTTGGTTTCGCCCTTATCCGATCCGGGCGGATAGGAGTTGCCCATGTGGCCGAAGCCGTCGAGAATCCCCTGGGCGTGAAAGGTGAGGTCGGCGGGTGCGTCAAAACCCAAGAACAGAATGGATTTCATCGCCGTCATGTGACCGGCCATGCTCTTGTAAATCCCCTGGCGGTGCACGATGGCGGGGTTGGTCTCTTCGGCGAACGCGCCAAACGTGCTGACAACGGACACGCTGGCGGCAGCGATGGCAAGGGCAATTTTTTTCATGATCGGTTGTTCTCCTGATTCTGAATGGATGGACTGGGTGAACGAATGATAATATTGCAGGCTTGCATCAATCAAGCAATCAATTGGTGGCTTCCGTCACAGAGCGGATCGTTGCCGGAGCGTAACGAGTCAGCACCCCACATTTCAGGAGACTGGAGCTTCCTGAATCTCTGTAAACTTGCATGATGGGGGGAGAACCCCCGCACCCCCGCACCCCCACCCGTGGAACTCAAAAAGCAGAGTTCCACGGTAACAGTGGGTGCTGAATCGTTTCAATGGGAGGATGGGTCCGGCGGATTCGTCAGGATTCAACGTTGGTGCGTTTTCTCGTCCTCGTGGGTGCTTTTTTTTCGGCGGGCAACGACTGCCCAATGGCGGATGAGGTTGGATGGACTGAATTGGTAAATTTGAACAGGGGGATACGAATGAGCGGCCATTGCAGTCGCATGGAGCTCTCCTGGACAAATTCCCGCCAATAGGGCCACAGGTTGAACAGGACCGAGGTGTTGGCGAACTCTTCGATGGTCTGGAGATCTGGGAGAGGTCCGTTTACGGTATAGGTTGCCACCAAGTGACACTCGATCACGCCAGCCTTGGTCGATTCCTTTGTTCCGTCCAGTCCAGGAGCGGCCAGCATCACGCCCAGCGCATAGCGCACTTCAATTCGGGCCGGCGAATCGTCCGTGGCGGGTTGGGTGCGGATTGCATCCCTCTCGTGTCTTCCAAGCAACTGAAGAGTTTCTCCGTTGAAGATTGGTGCTCGGTTGTCCGTCCTGGCGACAAATCCATCCATGTAAATATCCAAAATCTCAACGGATTTCAGGAGAGTGCGCAACGATTCGTTCATGCTGCGACCAGCTTTGCATCATCCAGGGGGCTCCCCTGAGGTTGATAGGTCAAGGTTGCCTCTGGTTTCGTGGGCAGAGTTGTTCCGATGGGGGCCCACTCGGAGGATGTATTGGAGGTAAAACAACAAAAATCGTCCGATGCGTCACAAATACGGACGCTCTTTCCCTTGGGGCCAACGTGAACTCTGACCTGGCAGTCCAGCGCATTGGCCCATCGCACCATGCTTTCGACGGTGAAATTGCCCTCGCCCCTGAAAATTTTGGAAACCTGGGGCGGCTTGACCCCAAGCAGATCAGCAAACTCCTTTTTGCTCAGCTTTTTCTTCAGCATGGCTTGGTAAAGATCGGTCGTGAACTCCAGGATGACACGTCCTTGCCAGAAGGTGTTACTTTTTTCCGCTTCAGCGAAGAGATCCGCAAAAGATATCGTGCTCATCATCTTGTTCCTTGTTCATCTTGCAAAATCGTGATTCTGTTTGATTTCTTGTCAGCTTCGTACTTGATTTTGCATGCAATCGCCAGGGAGATCTCCGATTTTGGGGTTTTGTTGGTTTGTTTTAGAAAAGCATTGGAGCAAAGGATGATTTTTTCTTTATCATAAAACCATAACACTCTAATTTTACCGGCAATAAATTCCCAAATATCATGGTTGCTGTCAATCTGATGGCACTTGTCTTTCGATAAATGAAGGGGACTCCTGGTGCCATCAGCCATTGATTTTAGCAGTGCCAGTAAATTCTCCTTGGATCCCTGATACTGAGGGGGGAGATCGGACAGAAATTGCAGCAATTGGCACTCTCTCCGGTCATCGCAGGCAGCCCGGATAATCCAAGGACCAGGGCACCTGGTAACGTTGCGCAGGATCATGGGTTACCTTGTAGGTTAATTTTTAGCAAGTGTCAAGCCAATTTTTGCCTTGACTTATAGGCAGGACAGCCTGGTCAGGATCTCAATAGAAATGATGGAATAGTCGATTCAGGTTAATGAGCTTGACAATGGGTGTCAAGCGCTGTGCGGCAAAGTATGTCAGGCTGAAAAGTGTGGGGAATTGGATGAGAAAACTCACAACCGGTCAAGAATCCCCCGCAACTCCTCGATACGTACCGCTGACTCCTCCCAGGTGCGCTCCTTGATGCTCAAGGTCTGGGTCTCGTGATTCAGACGGATTGCGCCCCCTCCCTCCTGCAACAAGGCGATGATCCCCTCGGGTCGGACATGCGGTTGGGGGTGAAACTGAATCGTGGCCCCCTTCGGGCCGGCGTCGATCTTTAAAATCCGGATCCGGCGGCAGGCCTGTTTCAAGCGCATCACTTCGAGCAGGTGGGTGGCGGATTCCGGCAATACGCCGAAGCGGTCGGTCAATTCGGCGCGCATCTCGCGGATATCCTCCAGGCTTTCCAAGGTGGCGATGCGCTTGTAGAGCGTCAAACGTTGGCGCACGTCCGGGACATAATCGTCCGGGATGTGGGTGGAGAGGTGCAGGTTGATCACCGGGGAGAACTCTTCACTCTCTGCCTTTTGCGCCTTCTCAGGCAGCGTTTGCCCGGCGCGCAGGGCGTCGACAGCCTCCTTCAACATCTGATTGTAAAGCTCGAAGCCCACCTCCTCGATCTGCCCGGACTGCTCGTCGCCCAGGATGTTCCCCACCCCGCGAATCTCCATGTCGTGCGTGGCCAGCGTGAAGCCGGCGCCCAATTCGCCCATGGATTCGATCGCCTCCAGCCGTCGCAAGGCATCCTCGGTGAGCGCGCGCGGATCGGGGATGAACAGGTAGGCATAGGCGCGATGGCGGGAGCGACCCACCCGTCCGCGCAATTGGTGCAGTTGTGCCAGTCCGAATTGGTCGGCGCGGTGG
Source organism: Magnetococcus sp. YQC-9 (assembly GCA_039908105.1). GTDB lineage: Bacteria > Pseudomonadota > Magnetococcia > Magnetococcales > Magnetaquicoccaceae > Magnetaquiglobus. The sequence continues at coordinate 6,941 of JAMOBI010000094.1, read as the reverse complement.
ATGATGATGGTGTTGGCTGTCGGGATGTCCACCCCGTTTTCGATGATCGTGGTGCAGATCAGCAGGTTGAACTCCTGGCGGTAGAAGGAGAGCATGATCTTCTCCAGCCGTCCTTCGCGCATCTGGCCGTGCGCCACACCGATCTTGGCCTCGGGGACCAGTTCGGAGAGGTCGGCGGCCAATTTTTCGATATCCTGCACGCGGTTGTGGATGAAGAAGACCTGACCGCCGCGATAGATCTCGCGCAACACCGCCTCGCGCACCTTCTGGCGATCGTATTGCAAAACGAACGTGCGGATCGCCAGACGGTTGACCGGCGGGGTGGCGATGATCGAAATGTCCCGAATGCCACTCATGGCCATGTGCAGGGTGCGCGGGATCGGGGTGGCGGTGAGGGTGAGGATGTCCACCGTGGCGCGTATTTGTTTGATGCGCTCCTTGTGACTCACGCCAAAACGTTGCTCCTCATCGACGATCAGGAGGCCCAGATCCTTGAACACCACATCCTTCTGCAACAGCCGATGGGTGCCGACGATGATATCCACGCCGCCGCAGCCGATCATTTCGACCGCCTTTTTCTGCTCCGCCGGGGTGCGGAAGCGCGACAGGATCTCCACGGTGACCGGATAGGGGGCAAGACGGCGCGAGAAGGTCTCGAAGTGCTGCTGGGTGAGGATGGTGGTCGGGGTCAGAAGGGCCACCTGTTTGCCGTCCATCACCGCACGGAAGGCGGCCCGCAGGGCGACCTCGGTTTTGCCGAAGCCGACATCGCCGCACACCAGCCGGTCCATGGGGCGCGCCGAGGCCATGTCGGCCAGCACCGCCTCGATGGCAGCGGTCTGATCCGGGGTCTCCTCGAAGGGGAAACCGGCGGCAAACTCCTCCAACAGCGGATCGTGCGCCGTGTAACCGAAGCCTGTATGCGCCTGCCGCTGCGCCTGGAGACGCACCAACTCCTCGGCCATGTCGAGAATCTTGCGTTTCGCCTTCTCCTTGGTCTTGTCCCACTTCACGCCGCCCAGCTTGTCGAGCGGTACCTCTTCGCCGCCGATGTACTTGGTGACCCGGTCGAGGTTCTCCACCGGGGCGTAGAGCTTGTCCGAGCCGGCATAGTGGATCAAGAGAAAATCGTTCTTGATGCCACCGACCTCCAGCGAATGCAGGCCGCCGTAGCGCCCCACGCCGTGGTCGGCGTGCACCACCGGATCCAGCTCCTTCAAATCGGCAAAGCCGGCCAGGAGTTGATCGAGGTAGCGGGGGTCGGTCTTGCGGCGTTTGCTCTTGATGCCGAAAATGGCGCTGTCGGTTAACAGCAGCATCCCCATGCGCCCGTGCACGAAGCCGGCCTCCAGATCGCCGACCGCAAGCCAGGTGGTGGACGAACCGGGACGGGAGGCCAGTTCGTTCCAGTGGGAGATCGTGCCGGTGGGGATCTTGTGATCCTCCAGCAGTTCGCGCAGCCGCTCCCGTTGTCCCATCGATGCGGCGGTGATGCACACCCTGAATCCCTGGGCCTGGGCCTGGCGGATCGCCTCGCTTGCCAGATCGAGCGGCGGACGGGGTGGTTCCGGGTGTTCGGCATCCGGGGGGTGGATGAAGAGCGGGGGCGGATCGAATCCCAGGGAGACCCCGCCTGGCGCGGCCCTGGACGAGGTGCCAAAGAGCGCAAAATGGTTAAGGCGTTCGAGAAAATCGGCCTCCGACAGATAGAGTTCGCGTGGTGGTGCGGGATGAAACGGGTCGTGCTGTCCTTCGAGATCCAGTTGGGAAATCCGCTCGTTGACCTCGACATCGAAATGTTTGGCCTCGGCCAGCGCGTCGGAGTCCAAAAGAAACAGGGTGCCGGGCGGCAGATAGTCGAAAAAGGTTTCGGAGGGGGTGTAGAAGAAGGGAAGATACTGCTCCATCCCCTGGGCCTTCTCGCCCTTGGAGATCTGTTTGTAGAGTTCGTCCTCCGAGGCGCCGATGCCGTTGGCCTCGCGAAAAGCACTGCGGAAGTCGCGAATCGTCTCTTCGGTGAGGATCACCTCGCTGACCGGCAAAGCCTGGACCGACGGGATGCGATCGGTGGAGCGTTGGGTGATCGGATCGAACAGCCGCAGGGTCTCGACTTCGTCGCCGAAGAGTTCCAGCCGCACCGGATCCTCGCGACCGGGGGGGAAGAAGTCGACGATGCCGCCGCGAACGGCGAATTCGCCGGACTCCTCCACCTGGGAGACGGCCCGATAGCCCGCCGAGGCGAAAAAGAGGCGCAGGGCGGCGATGTTGAGCTGATCCCCCTTGGTCACCGAAAAGCCGTGGGTGGCGAGATATTGATGCGGCACGGTGCGCCGCATGAGGGCTGCCGGTGTGGTGATCAGGGTGGTGAGGGAGTGGCCGGCGGTATCCCCGGCGGTGACCGGTCCGTTGCCCAAGGTCTGGGTGAGGCGGAACAGGGCGCGGATCCGCTCGCCCATGATCGGGCCATAGGGGGAGAGCCGCTCGAAGGGCAGGGTCTCCCAGGATGGAAACGAGAGCAGGGTGAGTGCGGGTTGCAGCTGTTCGGCGAAGAAGAGCATTTCGCGATAGAGGCTCTCCGCGCGGCTCGTGGTGCCGGTGACCACCACCACCGGTCCTGGGGTGTGGCGGGTGCATTCGACCGCAAGCCAGGCGAGTGCAGCGCCAGGGATGTTGCCCAGTTGCGGATGGGGTGGTCCACGGCGATCCATGAGGGGCGCCAGTGGCGCGAGCAGGGGGTGTTTCACGGTGAGAAAGGAGGCGGTATGGGGTGATTTGGGAGAGACGTGGGTTTAGAGAATAATTTGATTGTGTATTTAGGATCAGATACGATCCGCTGTCAACCCGTTGGCGACAGGTTTTTTTGTATCAGGACGGGATTGAATGGAGACACGGCAGCACTCTTGAATCCAATTTCGGTCTGAGCGGACAGGAAAAATGGATGGTCTGAGCGGGAAGTATCGTTTAAAGTATCGTTAAAGGATGCGTGCATGACTTGGGAATTACGGTTGTTGTTGGATCGACCCTGGGATGAGCTGGCCGCCGAGTGGCTGGCGGACGAGGGGTCGATGGGGGTTGCCACCACGCTGACCGGCGAGCGGTTGGCAGTCGCCGGTTATTTCGAGGAGGGGGTGGATCGGGATGGGCTGGAGATCCGCTTGCGGTTGATGTTCGCTTCCGAGGGTGGCCAGATCGAGGCCGGGGCGCTTGAGTGGCGCGATCTGCCGGATGCCGATTGGGCCGAGGCGTGGAAGGTCGATTATCAACCGTTGAAGGTGGGCCGGCGGTTGTGGATCGTGCCGACCTGGCTGGAGCGGCCCGAGGAGGAGCCGGAGCGGTTGTTGATCCGCATGGATCCGGAGATGGCCTTTGGCAGTGGTACCCATGCGACCACGCGCGGCTGTCTGGAGCTTTTGGAAGAGTTGGCCGGGGTGCGGCCTTTGGGTCGGGTGCTCGACATGGGCTGCGGTTCCGGGGTGTTGGCGATCTGGGCTGCGCTGCTGGGGGCCGAGCGGGTGTTGGCGACGGATCTGGATCCGGTGGCCGTTGAGACCGCGTTGCGCAATGTGGCGATCAACGGGGTGTCCGGGCGGGTGGAGATCGCCGAGCGGGCCGATGTGCCGCAAGGGCGCTACGAGACCGTGGTGGCCAATATTCTGGCCTCGGTGCTCCTGGAGAATGCCGGGTCTCTGGTGGCGGCACTGGCATCGGGCGGACGGTTGATCCTCTCCGGGATTCTGCGTGAGCAGGCGCATGCGGTGGTGTTGGCCTTCGAGGGCGAGGGGGCGCGGCTGGAGCGGACTCTGTATCTGGAGGAGTGGGCAGTGTTGTTGTTGGGGATCGGGGAGGGGGGATGACCGTTTTCGATGTGGCTGTCTGGAAGGGTGGCAAGGTGCGCATGCTCGATCAGCGCCGCTTGCCGGACGAGGAGATCTATCTGGAATTCACCTCGGCTGCCGAAGTGGCCGAGGCGATTCGCGCCATGGTGGTGCGCGGCGCACCGGCCATCGGCTGCGCGGCGGCCTTCGGGGTGGCGGTGGAGGCGCAGCGCCTGGCGCGGTCGGGAATCCCAACCTCCTGGCCCGAGGCGATGGCCGAAGGGCTTGCGAGACTGCGTCGGGCGCGACCGACAGCGGTCAACCTCGCCTGGGCGATCGACCGGCTGGAGCCGCTGCTCTCCGGCGAGGCGGCTCGCGTCCCCGAGCGACTGCTGGCCGAGGCCGAGGCGATCCGGGAGGAAGATATCGCCTCCTGTCGGGCCATGGGGCTGGCGGGGGCGTCGATTCTGCCCGAACCGCCGAAAGATCGTCCCCTTTCCATCATGACCCACTGCAACGCCGGTGCGCTGGCAACCGCCGGTTACGGCACGGCACTCGGGGTGATCCGCGCGGCCCGGGAACGGTTTGGCGCGGTCAACGTGTTTGCCACCGAAACCCGTCCTTTTTGGCAAGGGGCACGGCTGACCGCCTGGGAGTTGGAACGCGACGGCTTTGAAGTCACTCTGATGACCGACTCCATGTCCGGGCACGCCATGCACGAGGGGTTGATCGATGCCGTGGTGGTGGGTGCGGATCGGGTGGCGGCCAATGGGGATGCGGCCAACAAGATCGGTACCTATATGCATGCGGTGCTGGCGCGTCGACATGGGATTCCGTTCCTGGTGGTCTGCCCGCTCTCGACCGTCGATTTCTCCACCCCGACGGGGATGGGCATTCCGATCGAGGAGCGTGCTGCCGAGGAGGTGACCCATGTGCGCGGCCTGCGCATCGCAGCCCAGGGGGTGAAGGTGTTCAATCCCGCCTTTGATGTCACCCCGGCGGAGTTGATCACCGCGCTGGTCACCGAACGTGGGGTGGTCCACGCCCCGGATGCGATCCGCATGCGCCAAGCGCTTAAGGCTTGACAGAAAGCGGGTTCGCGATGAGAATTGGAACATCCTTTGCGTGATTTGCATTGATACGAATGATTTGACAGGAAACCGGTGCCATGGATTTCGCAACGATAATCGGCTTCGCCTTCGGCCTGGTGCTGATGTTCGGCGCCATCCTCATGGGTGGCCAATTGGGGATGTTCGTGGATATCCCCAGCATCCTGATCGTCTTTGGCGGCACCATCGCCACCCTTTTCATCCGGCATCGCATGAGCGAGGTGTTCGGCGCTTTCAACATTCTGCTGAAAGCCTTTTTCGTCAAATCTCACGACATCCACAAGATCATCAAGCAGATTTACGAGATGTCGCAGATCGCCCGCAAAGATGGCATCCTCGCCTTGGAAAAGGTGAAGACCCACGACGAGTTTCTGCAGAAGGCGATCAACCACTGCGTGGATGGTGCGGATCCGGCGTTCCTGGAAAAGGTGCTCGCCAAGGAGTTGAGCTGCCAGAAGGATCGTCACCGCAACGGCGTGGGGATCTTCGAGGGGATCGCGGAGGCGGCCCCGGCCTTTGGACTGCTCGGCACCCTGATCGGCCTGGCGCAGATGTTCGCCCATCTGGAGGATCCCACCGCCATCGGACCGGGACTCGCCACCGCACTGGTCAGCACCTTCTACGGCATTCTGATCGCCAATCTGGTGGCCCTGCCGGTCTCCTACAAGCTGTTGACCTACAGCGAAGAGGAGCAGATGGTGCGTCAGGTGATCATCGACGGTATGATCGGCATCCAGAAAGGGGTCAATCCGCGCATGCTGATGCAATCCCTGATCGCGGTTCTGCCGCCTTCGAATCGCAAGATCGATTGAGTTGCCTGATGGGGGAGGATCCCCTCACCCCCCACCCGTGGAACTCCCTCGGGAGTCTCACGTTAAAAAGATTGGTTCGGCGTGCAGGCCGATTCCTGTTAGGATGGTGTCATGGCGGAAACGGACGACAAGGATCCCTCCCTTTTGGCTGGTAGTGGCACCAGGTGGCTGATGCCCATGGTGAGCACGCTGACCATGCTGTTGGGTGTGTGTCTACTGCTGCTCTCCCTGTCGCGTCCGGATCCGATCCGGTTGGCTGCAGCCTTGTCGTCGATGCGCGCCGCCTTTGGTCTGGAGGCCATGGAGTTCTCCGGCGAGTTGGGCGGAATGGGCGGCGGAGGCGATTCCCGTGGGATGATCGAGGCGATCGAATTCGCTCAGGCGGTGGAGTTGGTGCGCATCAAGGAGCGGCTGGAGGCAATGCGCGGACGGCTGGCGAATGCCAAATCCCTGGAGGCCAAGCCGATCGAAGAGGGATTTCTGATCCGTCTGGGACGCTCGACCCTGTTTGCGGAAGGGAAGGTGACCCTGCGCGACGAGGTGCGTCCGGTCATCAAACAGCTGGCCGAGCAGTTTGGCAAAATGCCCAATGTGGTGCGCATCGACAGCTTCGGGGAGAAGGGTGGATCGGGTGGTCCGATGGGGAGTGTCTGGGCACTGACCGCTGCGGAAGCGGCGGCATTGGGTGATTTTTTCGTGGCCAACGGCATGGATCCGACCCGGTTGGTCGTTTCGGGTCATCGACCGGGTGAGGTGTTGGGTGCGACCCCGACCGAACGGGGTACGGCGCCGGGGATTGAGATTCTCTTGACGCGAGAGATCCGTCCCGTTGCCGATCCTCAGCCGCAGGCCGGTGCAGCCAGTGCCCCGGCTGTTGCGACGACCCCGGCAGGCGGTTCTCATTAAACCGTACCCGGCTTGGAATGGATTGTTGTTACTGGTGAAAAAAAAGAGAGGGTCTGGGAGATTCGGTAGTGTCTTACGTTAACCTAACCGCAACCAGCTTGGAATGTGTAGTTTTTATTAGTGAAAAAAAAGAGAGGGTCTGGGAGATTCATCTCCCAGGGTTTTGACTTTAGCGCGCTTTTTACAAGAAGCATTTTTCGCGCCTTTTGCGAAAAATGCGCCGCGCGCCGCCAAGGATTGCGGGATTGTTTTGCGCCTTTTGCAAAACAATCCCGCGAACATGGCCCAAGAACAAAGCC
>JAMOBI010000093.1:0-23064 GCA_039908105.1 Magnetococcus sp. YQC-9 | reverse complement strand
AACACCACAGGAAAGCAAAAAATAACGACAATTCCCCATTTGATTGGCAGAATTGATCCGAAAACGATCACTCATCCTGTTTTTACCGTCAAACTTGGGAAGCGTTTTGCAATTGGCTCCAGTATAAACCACACATTCCGAGCGGGGTGCGGTTTAATTGAGCAGATGATAATACCGCTGCATGAAGATGCGCGTGCCGTCGGCATATTTCCAGGGGCTGGCGAGCAGTTCGTCCATCAGATCGGCGCGGCTGACCAAACGGTGATTGATCGCCTCGCCATCGGTGAATTGAAACGCACCGTCGAACACACCAGCATAAACGCAGACATTGTGTCGTTTCAACCACGGCTCCCCGCCGCGAACCCGACAGACCGACCCCTGCCACGGGTCGTGATCGATCAGCCGGATGATCGCCTGGCTGCACGGGTCGTACCCCTCGGCATGCCGCAGTTGATGGAAGAGTAGATCATCCGCCGCGATCACCACGTTCTCCACGCCGATCTCCTCGCGCATCTCCTTCAAGGCATTCGTGTCGAACGCCGCGCGGTCGAGGAGCGGATTTTCGGTCACGACATGGCCACCGACCGCCTTGTCCCACATGTAGGGATTTTCCGGTCGGTTGCCGCGTTGCACGAGGCGGATCTGCCCGGTGCTGGTCAGAAGGATGATGTGGACCACCGGCACGGCCAGATGGGCATCGCCGTGGGTGCGGGCGTGTTCACGGATTTCGGCCAGCAGAGAGACGCGCTCTTCGGTCTTGACGAAGCGACCGAGCCGGTCCGTGGCGTGCAGCCATTCGGTCATGGGATAAGCTCCTTGGTTTCTGTTTCAAGACGGTACGATGGGGTTTTTGGAGGCAGGGAGTCAATCCAGCGTTGACAGGCTGTTACCAGCCGCACGGGATCGCCGTAGGAGTTGGGCGCGAAGGGTGCGGTGATCAGGGGCTCGCCTCCAGATTGGGAGAACGAAAATCCCGGGGTGGTGCGATCGAGGAGCTCCAGCCAGGCCGCACCCGTGAGTCCGGCCACCTGATGGGGCGGATGATAGCCCAGGCAGACCCGTCGCAGCAGCGTGGAGAGATCGGCTGCCAACAGGCTGAAATCGGCATGCTTGGCATGACGCGCGCAAATCCGTTCGAGTTCGAGTTGGGCTGCGGCACGGATCCGGTACCCGGCACGCCAGCGTCGCCAACCCCAGAGTGCCAGCAGGATGAATGAGGTGATCCCGGCCACCAGCCACCACCCCCAGGCCGGCGGCCACCAGGAGAGGGGTTCGGGCAGATGGATGTCGCGCAGAGGCAGAGGGGATGCGGCGTTCATGCGGCACTCGCCAGCAAGGTGGTCAGCAGCGCCGTGGTGGCCTCCTCCTCGGTGGAACAGGAGATGAAACGGGCGCCGATCGTCCGGCAGAGGTCACGCAACGTGTCATGACGGGCTGAGAATCGGGCGGCATAAGCCTGGCGCACCTTGGGGTCATCGACCGCCAGATACCCTTTTTCGGCGGGTGAGGGGGTTCTTCCCCCATCCTGAAGGTTTGTGAGGCCGTCGTGGAGTGCGACCGGATAGCGTCCGCCGGGCGGTGGCAGCGTGCGCTCCAGGGCGTCATGCGGAAAAAAGAACGTCAGTTCGTGATGTCTGGCCAGATGGGCCAGACGGGCGTGCTCTTCGGGTTGCAGCCCGCGAAAATCGCTCAACAGCAGCAGCATGCTGCCGGGCAATGCCACCCGTTCGAGTCGGGACAGGGCGTGGGCGAGCGCCGGTTCCCCTGATGTGGCTTGCAAAGGGCGCCCGACATCGAACCCCTGCAGCGCGCGCAACCAGGCGATCACCGCTTTGTCTCCGCGTGCCGGACGTTGCTCCATGTGCCGCTCTTCGGAGAAGAGCAACGAACCGACCCGATCGCCGCGCGCAATGGCGCTCCAGGCGGCCAGGGTGGCGGCGCGTGCTGCCTGGGTGATCTTGAGTCGCCCGCGCGTGGCATGAAACATCGGCGCACGACAGTCGAGCCAGAGCAGCAGCGCCCGTTCGCGCTCTTCGCGAAACAGCTTGACGTGCGGTTTGCCGGTGCGTGCCGTGACGCGCCACTCCATGTGGCGCACCTCATCACCCGCTTGATAGGGGCGGGTGTCGGCAAACTCCATGCCGCGTCCCTTGAAGGGGGCGCGATGGCCTCCTTCGAGTGGCGAGAAGGCGCGCCGGGGTGCGGGCAACACCCCACGGGCGGCCAGACGCAAGGCGAGCAGTTCGTCGAGGGCGAATGCTGCATCCGACGGGGCGGGTGGGATCATGGCACCGGCACCCGTTCGAGCAGTCGGGCAATGAAACCATCGGTGGTGGCCCCGCGTGCTTCGGCCTCGAAGGTCAGCCCGATCCGATGGCGCAGGATCTCCGGGGCCAGGGCGCGCACATCCTCAGGGGTGACGAAATCCCGACCCGCCAGCCAGGCATGGGCTCGGGCGCAGCGGTCGAGCGCGATGGTGGCGCGCGGACTCGCCCCATAGTGGACATACCCGGCGAGTGCCGGGTCGTAACGTTCCGGTTGGCGCGTGGCCAGAACCAGCTGGATCAGATAGTTCTCCACCACTTCGGCCATGTGCATCTCGAGAATCTCGCGCCGTGCGGCAAGGATCGTTTCGGCGGAAATTTTTTTCATCAAAGAAGGTGGGCCTGCACCCTGCCTCTCCTGACGCGCTTCGGCGCGCACCAAATGGAGGATTTCGCGCTCCGTGGCCGCTGCCGGATAGCCGATGCGCACCAGCATCAAAAAGCGGTCCAGCTGCGCTTCCGGCAGGGGATGGGTTCCTTCGTGCTCAATCGGATTCTGGGTGGCCATCACCAGAAAGAGCGGCGGCAGGAGGTGGCTCTTCGGTCCTACGGTGATCTGCCGTTCGCCCATGGCCTCCAGCAGCGCGGATTGCACTTTGGCCGGCGCGCGGTTGATCTCATCGGCCAGAATCAGGTTGTGGAACAGTGGGCCTGGCTGGAACTGAAAGCTCCCCTCCTGCTGGCGGAAGATCTCCGTGCCGGTGAGATCTGCTGGCAAGAGATCCGGGGTGAACTGGATGCGGTGGAAGGAGCCTTCGATCCCTTCGGCCAGGGTGCGGATCGCGCGGGTTTTCGCCAGTCCCGGCGCCCCTTCGACCAGCAGATGTCCGTCGGCCAACAGGGCGATCAGCAGGCGGTTGACCAGGAGTTCCTGGCCAAGAATTTTCCTGCTGATCGCCCCTTCCAGACCTTTAAGATGTTCCCGGGTGGACATGCGGGATTATTGGGTCAGTTTCTGGCAGGCTTTCACGCAGGCGGCGCACGATTCCGCCATGGCTTTGCAGGTGGCATGCTTGTCGGCATGCTTGCGACATTCGGCCTCGCAGGCACGGCAGGCGTCGATGCAGACCGCAGCCAGTTTGGCCAGATGTTTGGAGTCCAGATTGGCCAACTGGAACATGGCACGCGAGACCGGCAGCATTTCGCTCACGCTGGTGGCACAGGCGGCAAGCGTGGTGTTGCCGGCGCGGAATTCGGCCAGACAGTGGGCCAGGCAGGCCTCGCCGGTGGCGATGCAGTCGAGGGTGGCGGTCAGGATCGCCTGATTCTTGGGCGCGGCAGCGTGGTGATGCTCGTGGGACTCCCCGGCAGCCAGGCTCTCTTGGACGAGTGCACCCATCAGGATCGTGGCGCCACCAGCGGTGAGCAGTTGACGGCGATTGAGCGGGTTTGATTCGTTGGTCATGAGGTTCTCTCCAGGATGAATAAGGGTGGATGGGATGCGCGTTTATACTCTTTTTTTACGATTTGTTCAAAAATGATTTTTTTCCCTGCCATCCCCTCCTTTTTTTCCGGGCCTGAATTCTGGTTTGTGGTGTTCGGGTGCGATGACTCTTTTGGGAATTATTGGGGTTTCGTATGGGAAAGGTGTGTGAAAAGACTGGAAATGGTGTGTTGTTTCACACACAAACACAAAGAATTTGGTTAAAAAATTCTGATAAATCAATGATGAGAATTCTGGACTTGATCTTGCTTTTCTTGTCCGGATGCAGACGTTTCTTAAACGAATATTCGGGAGCAAGGGGTATGGTGAGAAAAATCCGTTGTCTGACATTGGCCGTGTGGTTCGCACTGCCGGGAGCGGCGTTGGCCGCCGAAGGGGCTGCGGGTGCCACGGGCGTTGACAAGGGGGGGGAGACAAAGGGGCAGGGGAGTGTGATGCCGGAGGTGCTGGTCACCGCCCCGCGCATCGATGAACAGGATCCTCTTCAGGGACAACGGCTCGCTCCGGCGGACCTGGCACCCATGCGTCCGGCGACCAGCGATGCCGCTACTCTCTTGAAGGATATACCTGGGGTCAGCCTTTATACCGGTGGCGGCGTCTCCTCGCTGCCGGTGGTGCATGGCCTCGGGGATGACCGGTTGAAGACTCAGGTGGATGGCATGAGCTTGATCTCTGCCTGTCCGAATCACATGAACCCGACTCTCTCCTACATCGATCCCAACAACGTCGGTAGCGTTAAGGTCTTCTCCGGGGTCTCTCCGGTCAGCGTGGGTGGCGACAGCATTGGCGGTACGATCCAGGTGTATGCCAAGGAGCCGGAGTTTGCCAAGACCGGTGCTGGAACGCTCTTCAAGGGAGAGGTGGGCACTTTTTATCGCAGCAATGGGGATGCGGTGGGCGGCAATCTGTCTGCAACGGTTGCTGGCGATAAATTGAGCCTCTCCTACAATGGCTCGACCGCCCAATCCCATAACTACAACGCGGCCAAGGATTTCAAGGCAGCCAAGCCCACGGATAACGGTTGGTTGCCGGGCGATGAGGTGGGTTCATCACGCTACAAAACTGAAAATCATGAGGTCGGCGTGGCGTTGAAACATGAGAATCACTTGGTCGAATTGAAACTTGGAGGGCAGCACATCCCCTATCAGGACTATCCGAACCAGCGCATGGACATGACCTTGAACGAGAGCGTGCACGGCAATCTGCACTACATCGGCAAGTTCAATTGGGGCAATCTGGATGCGCGTCTCTATCATGAGCATACGCGACACCGTATGGATTTTGGACCCGATAAGCAGTTTAGGTATGGAAGTGCCACGACCTTTTGGGCTCCCGGCATGCCGATGAATACCGATGGAACGAATCTGGGTGCAGAGATCAAGGGGGAGATCATTTTGTCGGAACGGGATACTCTCCGGGTAGGGATCGAAGGGTTGCGTCATCGTCTGGATGACTGGTGGCCGCCGTCACCGGATGGAGCGGTGATCGCAGCCGCTGGTTTCCAATATGGTGGCATGTCGCCCAACACCTTCTGGAACATTAATAATGGAGAAAGGGATCGTTTGGATGTTTTTGCGGAATGGGAAGCGCGTTGGAATCCGCAATGGATGACGCAGCTGGGTATTCGCAGCGATAACGTCATGATGGATACCGGTCCGGTACAGGGTTACAACAACCGGGATACCGCTTTGCCCGCACCTCACGGTATGGGAATCTATGGGGATCCGACCAATCCAAATAGCGTGCCGGGCCGTTTCAATGCAGCGGATCGTCAGCGCACCGACAACAACATCGATCTGACCGCGCTGTTGCGTTACACCCCTGGTGTTTCAGGCAGCTATGAGGCCGGATATGCTCGCAAGAATCGTTCTCCCAATCTCTACGAGCGTTATGCCTGGTCGACGAGTGGCATGGTCATGGCGATGGTTAACATGGCTGGGGATGGCAATTTGTACATCGGCAATCTGAATTTAAAGCCAGAGGTGGCTAACACCTTCAGCGTGACAGCAGATTGGCACGGCGAGGGTAAACATAAGTGGAATCTGAAGTTGACGCCCTATTATACCTACATTGAGGATTACATCGATGTGCGCCGCTGTCCGACAGATGTCTGTACAAATGCGAACGGAACCGTTTCTGGCGCAACCAGTGCGGTGGCGACGACCCTGAACTCCTCCACAGGGTTTGTGTTTCTGCAATACGTCAATCAAAGTGCGCAGTTGTATGGGTTGGATCTCTCCGGCAATGTGCTGTTGGGTGAATCACCGGCCTGGGGTTCCCTGGCGCTCAATGGGTTGGTGAATTATGTGGTGGGTGAGAACCGCGATACTGGGGATAATCTTTATAACATCATGCCGTTGAATGGAAAACTTGGTCTGGTGCATCAACGGGATGGCTGGACCGGCACCATCGAGGAGCAGTTGGTTGCGTCCAAGGATGATGTCTCTCAGACGCGCAACGAGGTCAAGACCGGTGGTTATGGCTTGTTGAATGTGCGTGGCAGTTACGATTGGGAGAAGGTACGCCTGGATCTCGGTGTGGAAAATGTGTTGGATCAATTCTACAACCTGCCATTGGGCGGTGCCTATGTTGGTCAGGGGACCACTATGTCGCGTACCGGCATTTCTTGGGGTACACCGGTTCCCGGCATGGGGCGGACCATCTATGGTGGTCTGACCGTGAAGTTTTAAGGCGGTTTGTCAGATGGCTGCGGCATTGACAGCGTGCAATGCCGGACTTACGCTCCCGATACTTCAAGTCGGGGGCGTTTTTCTTTCGGGTGTTTTGATCGGGTATCGGGCGGGGATGATCGGTTTTGTACCAGCCGTGCGTACTGCGACCGTTGCTGTCGAGGAGCGGGTGTGGCGCGCGTTTTTTTTCTCCCTGCTGGTGCATGGCGTGGTGACGGCGGGGTTGTGGCTGGGACCGACGCGTGCGCCGCGCATCGAGCCTGCGGAGATCGTTTTCGAGTTGCCCAATCTCCCGGAACCGGTCAAACCGGCATTGGTTACGCCACCCGAAGAGACACCCCCACCACCCAAGCCCGAAGAGCCGGTCGTTTCACCGCCTCCACCGCCATCCAAGCCGGAGGTGGAGAAACCGCAACCCCCCAAAGATCCCCCTGTGGTGCGCAAGCCGGTCAAGCCGCTCCAACCGGTCAAACGGCGTGAGGTCGAGGTTCCGGAGTCGAGCGAGGCGGCACCACTGCCGATGAGCGCGCCACCGGTGATCTCCGCACCCGCGACGACAGCGCCAGCCGAACCGGTCTATCGTCCGGTGGATGTGGGTGCGGCTGTGGCGGGCAATCCCCGGCCCGACTATCCACGCAGCGCCCGTCGGCTGGGGCAGGAGGGGTTGGTGCTGTTGCGCGTCGAGGTGACCTCCGAGGGGCGGGCGGCGCAGGTGACGGTGGAGAGGAGTTCCGGATTCGAGACCCTCGATCAGGCAGCGCGCGAGGCGGTGGCCCGCTGGCGCTTCGTGCCGGCCATGCGTGCGGGGATGGCGATCGCGGCCAGCGTGAGCGTGCCGATCCGCTTCGTGTTGCAGGAGCGGTAATCGCTGTTGACTTCACTGAATGACGGGTCGGGTGTGGGAAAAAGAAAAAGCCGGTCGGATGAGGATCCGCCGGCTTTTTCTGGCTAACGAGCGTGCAAACCGGTGAAAAGGGATCAGCGGCCCCACTTCACCTGTTGCAGCTGGTTGGCCAGAAAATCCTTTTCCGCCTGGGTGAGGAAGTCGTTGAACAGACCACCACCCTGGGGACGCGCGGCGGGATTGGGAGCCATCAGACCCTGCGAAACGGGCCGGGCCTGGGCCGGTTTCATCATGGCGGCAAGCTGCGCCGGAGAAATGGTGTTGGACATGGTGGCCTCTCTTTGCAGGTTTTAGTAAAGGTGGATGGCACGGGGCCGTGGGCGCAAGACCTTACGCATCTTTCGTGCCATACCTTAAAAGGACTTCATTTCATTTAAGAAAGTTTGCCCGTTTCAACCGGTTTAAGAAAGTTTGCCACAACAGTATTTATACTTCTTGCCGCTTCCGCAAGGACACACCGCATTGCGTCCCACTTTTTCGCCTTCGCGACGGAACGGCGTGTGCGCCTCGTGCGCAGACTCCTCCTCATCGTCGAGCCCTTCTGCGCTGGGGTGACTCATGGAAAGTTGACGATCCCGGGCTGCGGCCCGTTCGGCCTCCATGCGCTCCACCTCGTCGGGTTGACGCACCTCCACCCGGCTCAACACCTCGATCGATTCCGACTTGATGCGCGTGAAAAGATCGTCGAACAGGCCGAACGCCTCGCGCTTGTATTCGTTCAACGGATCCTTCTGGGCATAGCCGCGCAGATGAATACCCTCTTTCAAGTGATCCATGTTCAACAGATGCTCCTTCCACAACGTATCGAGCACCTGCAACAGGATCGCCTTCTCCAGATAGCGCATCAGCGGCGCGCCCATGGTGTTTTCGCGGTGGAGATTGTACGCCTCGATCATCTCCCAGGTCCGCTCGCGCATCATCTTGGCGGTGATACCGGACTCATCCTTCCATTCGGCGACCGGCAGCCCGACCCCGAACTGCTTGCGCACCCCGTCGGTGAACTCCTGGAGTTTCCAGTCGTCCGGATAGGCCTCCTCGGGGATGTTGGTTTCCATCAACATGTCCAACAGATCGGCGCGCATGTCCTGGATGTACTCGGAGATCTCGTCGGCCTCCATCAATTCGCGGCGCTGTTCGTAGATCGCGCGACGCTGCTCGTTCATCACGTCGTCGAACTTCAACAGGTTTTTGCGGATGTCGAAGTTGCGTCCTTCCACCTTCTTCTGGGCCGATTCGATCGCCTTGTTGATCCACGGGTGGACGATCGCCTCGCCTTCCTGCAGACCGAGTTTCTGCAACATGCCGTCCATGCGCTCGGATCCGAAGATGCGCATCAGGTCATCCTGCAACGAGAGGTGGAATCGGCTCGAACCGGGATCGCCCTGGCGTCCGGCGCGACCGCGCAGCTGGTTGTCGATGCGGCGCGCCTCGTGGCGTTCGGTGCCGAGAATGTGCAATCCACCGGCAGCCAGCACTTCGAGCTTTTCGGCAGCGCATTCGGCGCGGATTTTGAGTTCGAGCTGCTCCCGCTCCTCCGGGGGGGACGAATCCGGGATCTCCGACTGGATGCGCATCTCGGGATTGCCGCCGAGCTGGATATCCGTGCCGCGTCCGGCCATGTTGGTGGCAATGGTGATCGCCCCTTTGCGTCCGGCCTGGGCCACGATCATCGCCTCGCGTTCGTGATGTTTGGCGTTCAAGACGTTGTGCGGGACTTTGAGTTGCTTCAACCGTTTGGCCAGATCTTCGGATTTTTCGATCGAGACCGTGCCGACCAGCACCGGTTGCATCCGTTGCCGGCAGTCGATGATCTCGTCGATGATCGCCTTGATCTTCTCCTCGTGGGTGCGGAACACCACGTCATCGGCATCCTTGCGGATCATGTCGCGGTTGGTGGGGATGATCACCACTTCGAGGTTGTAGATCGACTGGAACTCGGAGGCCTCGGTATCGGCGGTGCCGGTCATGCCCGCCAATTTGACGTACATGCGGAAGAGGTTCTGGAAGGTGATCGAGGCGAGTGTCTGCGATTCGTTCTGGATCATCACCCCTTCTTTGGCTTCGAGCGCCTGGTGCAGGCCGTCGGAGTAGCGGCGGCCCGGCATCATGCGTCCGGTGAACTCGTCGATGATCACCACCTCGCCATCCTTGATGATGTAGTCGCGATCCTTTTCGAACAGCGCATGGGCGCGCAGCGCCTGATGCACATGGTGGACGATGTCGACGTTGTGCACGTCGTACATGTTGCCATCCTTGATGATGCCGCGCTCTTTCAAGATCTGCTCCACCCGTTCGTTGCCCTCTTCGGTGAAGATGACGGTACGGGCCTTCTCATCCAGGGTGAAGTGGGTGTTGCGGGAGAGCAGCGGGATCACCCGGTCGACCTTGTAATATTTATCGGTGTTGTCCTCGGTCGGGCCGGAGATGATCAGCGGGGTGCGCGCCTCATCGATGAGGATGGAGTCCACCTCGTCGACAATGGCGAAGTTGAAGGGGCGCTGGCACATATCCTCCAACGAGAATTTCATGTTGTCGCGCAAAAAGTCGAAGCCGAACTCGTTGTTGGTGCCGTAGGTGATATCGGCGCGATAGGCGTCGCGTCGCTCCTGGTCGTCGAGACCGTGGATGATCACGCCGGTTTGCATGCCGAGTGCGGCGTAGATCCGGCCCATCCAGGCGGCGTCGCGGGTGGCCAGGTAGTCGTTGACCGTCACCAGGTGGGCGCCCTTGCCGGCCAGGGCGTTGAGATAGAGCGGCAGGGTGGCGACCAGGGTTTTGCCTTCACCGGTCTTCATCTCCGCGATCTTGCCCTGATGCAGCACGATGCCACCGACCAGCTGCACATCGAAATGGCGCATGCCCGTGGTTCGTTTGCTTGCTTCGCGAACGGCGGCAAAGGCTTCGGGGAGCAGATCGTCGAGGGTTTCGCCCTCGGCGAGTCGTTTTTTGAAGAGTTCGGTCTTGCCTTTGAGCTCCTCGTTGCTCAAACCGGTGAAATCCGGTTCCAGGGCATTGATCTTCTGGATCAGGGGGTTGAGGGTTTTCAAATAGCGGTCGTTGCTGGATCCGAACAGCTTGCGGGCAATGGCACCAAACATGGGAGAGGCATCCTTGACAAAAGACTTGGGCTGCAACCACAGGGAAAAATTTAATGAGTATATCATGTCGCGTTGCGACAGGCAACCGTGACGACTCGATATCGGCATGGAAGGTGGTGCTGGCGTCGGCGGTTGAATTGAAGTACACTGGAAATCAGGTGTGGAATAAACCTTGTGACCGCTGGAGATGGCGCCCATGTTGATCCAGGAATTGATGAAGCAGATCGAGTTCTTCTGGGATTTCACCGAGGAGGAGCGCAAGGCGCTGATCTCTGCCGAGAGCTTCTTCAGTACCTACCAGGACGGCGACTATCTGGTCACCGAGGGGGAGGAGGATGAGACGCTGTTTGTGATCCTCAAGGGGGATGCCAAAGTGGTGCGCAAGGATTTTCCGGATCGGGTTCTGGCGAGGCTGGAGCCGGGCGCGGTGGTGGGGGAGGTGTCGTTTCTGACCCGGCGCAAGCGGAGCACCAACGTGATTGCGGTTGGCGAGACCACGGTATTCCGCATCGACACCTCAAGATCCGCAATCAACTCATCGAGATTCTGGTGAGGCGTCTGGAGGAGACCAATCATGCGCTGGCTGCCCAGAAGGAGGCCAATTTGATTCTGACCAAGGCGTTGCGGGAGCAGGTGATCGGGCAGGGGTGAGTCAGATAAAGTTGCCGTGTCGTGGTTTGGCATGGTCAAACAGCTTCGCAAATTTTAGAAATTTTTTTTCGTACCTCTTGAAACCGGCACATGCGTTGCCATATCCAAATCATGCAAGGAGAGTGATCTCAAGAATTCAATCCGATGCGTATTGAATAATGGAGTGTGTTCCATGACCACCTGTCCCATTGCGGTGCCACGTTCTTTTGATCTGACTCGTGCCGATGGCGATGACGGGTTCCGGCGGTTTGTGCGTTATGCCCACCAGGCACCGCTTCTTTCGTCCGAGGAAGAGTTGGAACTGGCCACCCGTTTCAAACGTGACAACGATTTGGACGCGGCCCATAAGCTCGTGCATGCCTATTTGCGCCTGGTGCTGAAAATTGCCCGAGACTATGGAAATTATCATCTGAATATGCCGGATCTGGTCCAGGAGGGGACCGTAGGCCTGATGCACGCCGTGAAGAAATTCAACCCGGATCTGGGTAACCGGCTCGCATCCTATGCAGTCTGGTGGATTCGCGCTTCGATTCATGAGTTTATACTCAACTCATGGCGGATGGTGAAAATTGCCACCACGCAACTTAAAAGACAGCTTTTCTTTAAACTGCGCCAGGCCAAGGATTCTCCGTTGCCACTTTCATGGGACGAAGCCGAGGAACTGGCCAGAAAATTCGGTACCGACGCAGCGACCATTCTGGAAATGGACGGGCGTCTGAGTGGTGCCGACACCTCACTCAATCAGGCGATTCTCGATGAGGATGGCGAGATCATCGATCTTATTCCGGATCGTCGTCCCAATCAGGAACACCTTTTTATCGTGCACGAGCAGAGGAGTCGTCTGCGGGAGATGATTCGCCAGGGGATCGAGCGGTTGAACGCACGGGAACGGATGATCATCACAGAACGGTATTTGAACGATCGGCAGCAGACCCTCGAAACACTGTCACAAACGCTTGCCATCAGTCGCGAACGGGTACGGCAGATCGAGAAACGGGCCTTGGAGAAACTCAAGACCTTTATGGAGTCCCTCCCTGACGGACGGGAGTTGGCTGTCGACACGATTTGAAAAGTGGTTAAGCAATGCTTTCCATGGCGTCATTTAACGCGCCTGGTTTGAAAAGAATTCGACATCCTGTTTTTCTGCTTGCAGCGCAATCCGGCTGGCCATTCATGGTTTGCTTCAGTATGTTTTGGCATTTACTTAAGACAGCCTTTGAAGCCTTTGAGAGACCGTGCACCGTGCTTTCCAATGGATCACCAATCGTGTCCGACGACCAGATTTCAACCTGGATGTGATGGCAAGATCCGACCGTGAGACACTCTTCTGGATACCTTCTGACAATCGAGGGCATCGGATAGAGTTGTTCATGAGTTGACCCTTTCAAGGACCGCATGATCGCCTCGCTCATCCGTTGGTCAGGTCGCAACCTGTTGCTGGTCGTGCTCGGCACGCTGTTCATCAGTGCTGCCGGGATTCATGCCCTCACCCGTATCCCGCTCGATGCCCTGCCCGACCTCTCCGATGTGCAGGTGATCCTCTATACCGACTACCCGGGCCAGGCTCCGCAGGTGGTCGAGGATCAGGTGACCTATCCCCTGACCACCGCCATGCTCTCCGTGCCGCGCTCGAAACTGGTGCGCGGTTTTTCGTTTTTCGGCACCTCGTTCGTCTACGTGATCTTCGAGGATGGAACCGACATCTATTGGGCACGCAGCCGTGTGCTGGAGTATCTCAACTTTGCCGCACGTCGCCTGCCGCCTGGGGTGGCGCCAACCCTTGGACCGGATGCCACCGGGGTTGGCTGGGTTTATCAATACGTGGTGCTGGCCAAGGAGAAGAGCCTTGCGGAGTTGCGCACCCTGCAGGATTGGTATCTGCGTTATCATCTGGCCAAGGCCGAGGGGGTCGCGGAGGTAGCCAGCGTCGGCGGGTACGTGCAGCAGTACCAGGTGATCGTCGATCCGCAGTTGTTGCAGGGATTCAAGATTCCCCTCTCGTCCGTGACGCGAGCGATTGCCATGAGCAATCGGGATGTCGGCGGACGGGTGGTGGAGATGGCCGAGACCGAATACATCGTGCGTGGCAAGGGGTATCTTCGCGGGATTGAAGATATCGAAAAGATCGTCTTGAAGGAGGAGCGTGGCACGCCGATCCGTCTGCGCGATGTGGCGCGCGTGGAGCTTGGACCGGACGAACGGCGCGGTCTGGCGGAACTCAACGGCGAGGGCGAAGCGGTCAGCGGCATCGTCATACAGCGCTTCGGACAGAACGCCCTGGCCGTGATCCGCAACACCAAGGCCAAAATTGCGGAAATGGCGAGCGGTCTGGGCGAGGAGGTGCGCATCGAGGCGGTTTACGACCGCTCGGAGTTGATCCTGCGCGCGGTTGAAACCCTGAAGAACACCCTGATCGAAGAGAGCCTGATCGTGGCCGCGGTCTGCGTGGTCTTTTTGCTGCACGTTCGGAGCGCATTGGTCGCCATCCTCATGCTGCCGGTCGGGGTGTTGATCGCGATTCTGTTGATGAACCATCTGAACATGACCTCGAACATCATGAGCCTGGGCGGCATCGCGATAGCGGTGGGCGCCATGGTCGATGCGGCCATTGTGATGATCGAAAATGCCCACAAGCACCTGGAACGGGCTCCTCCCGATACCCCGCGCACCGAGGTGCTGATGGCTGCAGCGGTCGAGGTCGGCCCCGCGCTTTTTTTCAGCCTGCTGGTGATCACCGTGTCGTTTCTGCCGGTCTTTACGTTGGAAGATCAGGAGGGACGACTCTTCAAACCGCTCGCCTACACCAAGACCTTTGCCATGGCTGGTGCGGCTTTTCTCTCCGTGACCCTGGTGCCGGTGCTGATGGTGCTGTTCATCCGTGGCAAAATTCTGCCGGAACAGAAAAACCCGGTCAATCGTCTGCTGATCTGGCTTTATCGTCCGGTCATCCGTCTGGTGCTGCGGTTCAAGATGACCTGGATTCTTTTGGCCGTGGCCGCACTGGTCGCAACCATCGAACCGGCCAAGCGGATCGGGGCCGAGTTCATGCCCACCTTGAACGAGGGCACCCTGCTCTACATGCCCACCACCCTGCCCGGCCTGTCGATGACCAAGGCCGAGGAGCTGTTGCAGACCCAGGACAAGATCATCAAGGGGTTTCCGGAGGTCGCTTCGGTGTTCGGCAAGGCGGGTCGCGCGGCTACGGCCACGGATCCGGCACCGACCGAGATGTTTGAAACCATCATCAATCTCAAGCCCGCATCCGAATGGCGTCCGGGCATGACCCCGGACAAACTGGTGGCCGAAATGGATGAGGCGCTGCGCATGCCGGGCATCAGCAATGCCTGGACCCAGCCGTTGAAAGCGCGCATCGACATGCTCTCTACCGGCATTCGCACGCCGATCGGTATCAAGGTGTTCGGCAAGAGCATCGAGGAGCTGGAACCGTTGGCCCAGCAGATCGAAGCGGTGATCAAAGAGGTGCCGGGCACCACCAGCGCCTATGCCGAACGGGTGGGCGGGGGCTATTACCTGACCATCGATCCGGATCGAGATGCCATCTCCCGTTACGGGCTGACTGTCGGTGACCTTCAGGAAACCATTTTGACCGCTTTGGGTGGGGAGAGCGTCACCACCACGGTCGAGGGACGGGAGCGGTTCACGGTCAACGTGCGCTATCCGCGCGATTTCCGTTCGGATCCGGAGTCGATTGCCCAACGGGTGCTGGTGCGCGCGGAGAATGGCGCATCGGCGCCGTTGGGACAGCTGGCCGCCGTGCGTCTGGAGAAGGGGCCGGCCACGATCCGTACCGAGAATGCCTTGCCATCGGTCTATATTTTCATCGACATCCGCGATCGTGACATCGGCGGGTATGTGGCCGATGCCCAGAAGGCGGTTCGTGAGGCGGTGCAACTGCCACCCGGGACGTTCTTGCAGTGGAGCGGGCAGTTCGAATACATGGAACGGGCCATGGAGCGACTGCGCATCGTGGTGCCGTTGACGATCTTCATCATCTTCATCCTGCTCTTCATCAACTTCGGCAAGATCGCCGAAACGCTGATCGTGATGCTCTCGTTGCCGTTTGCGCTGGTCGGCGGCATCTGGTTGATGGAGACGTTGCATTTCAACTGGAGTGTGGCCGTGGCCGTGGGGTTTATCGCCCTGGCCGGGGTGGCAGCGGAAACCGGGGTGGTGATGCTGATCTATCTGGATCATGCATGGGAGGCGATCCGTACCAGGCGGGCTTTGGCGGGTGAGACGGTGACGCGGCGCGATCTTCATGCGGCGATCATGGAGGGCGCGGTGGAGCGTGTTCGTCCGAAGATGATGACCGTGGTGGCCATCATGGCGGGCTTGCTGCCGATCCTCTGGAGTACAGGGACCGGCTCGGAGGTGATGCGGCGTATCGCGGCGCCGATGGTGGGTGGCATGGTCTCCTCGACTTTGTTGACCCTGATTGTGATCCCGGCGATTTATGCGCTGGTCAAGGGGTTCGGGCTGGCCGGGAAAGAATGAAATCCATCACCACCTCGAAAGCATCCTCGGTCGCGGTGGTGGTGCAGCGTGAGCAATCCTTGAGGCCGGATTCGAGCCAGACGGGTGTTCCGGGGCAATCCTCGTAGGTGTAGAGCGGGCAGAAGCAGAACAGGCAGTTGAGATGCTTGCCTTTGGGCAGATCGTGACAGGGATGGTATTCGCAGTCGCGATTCTCGAAAAAACGGTGGCTGAATTTCACGGCCAGGTTTCCTTGCCAAAGCTTGTTGTTGAACCCGCACCCATTTTGGGGTGCGTCGTGCGGTTTGACACGTCCGAGCGTTTTGGTGCAAAAGGTAAAATTCAGCTGACACCGGAGCTTGATCGGCTCTCCTGGGTTGGGTCGATTTTGTTTGATCCGGTCTGTCCGGGGATGACCAGAATGACCTCCAATCCACCGTCCGGACGGTTGCGTAAGGTCAGTTCGCCGCCGTGGGCGCGCACGATGTTGCGTGCGATTGGCAGCCCAAGACCCGTGCCGCCCGTGTCCCGGTTGCGTGAATTTTCCAGCCGGGCAAACGGCTCGAAGACCCTTTCCCAGTCGCTTTCGGGAATGCCGGGGCCGTTGTCGGCAATCGAGATGCGCAATCGATCCCCCAATTGATCGGCTCGAATCCGTGCCCGCTTGCCGTACTGCACCGCGTTGTCCACCAGATTGACCAGACAGCGTTTCAGGCTCTTTGGCATGACCGCAAAGGGTGGTATTTCCGTACACTGCACCGCAACATCCTGCCCCAGTTCGGCAAAATCCTCCTGGATCCCCTCCAGCAAAGCCGGCATGTCGACCCGGGCGACTGGTTCCATCCCTTCCATGCCGCGGGCATATTCCAGAGCAGAAGTTGTCATGCGCTCCATGTCGGTCAGATTGCGCAACAAATCCTCTCGCAAGGCGCCCTCCTCGACCCGCTCGACGCGCAGACGCATGCGGGTCAGCGGCGTTTTGAGATCGTGGGAGACCGCTGCCAGCAGATGGGTCCGTTCATTGACATGGTGTTTCAACCGCTCCTGCATGGCGTTGAAGGCCGAGGCGGCATGTGTCACTTCACGCGGGCCGTCAAGCGGCAGAGGCGCATGATTGAGATCCTGTCCCAGGGCATGCGCAGCGTCGGCCAGAATTTTCAAGGGACGGGTTGCCAGGCGGATCGCGGCCAGCGAAAGCAGGCCCACCAGGACAAACAGCAGCAACAGCGACCATCCCATCCACTCCGGCCATTCAAACACTTCGCCGGGCAGATGGCTGTGAAACTCCACCCAATCTCCGCCAACCAGTTGGGTACGGATCAAAAAAGAGACGCCGAGCGGCATCAGGGGTTGCATCATGCGCATATGGCGCCAGTAATGCGGGGGATGACGCATTCCGGGTGGCCTCATGGTTTGTGGCGGAGACAGCGGAGAGGAGACGGATGGGCCCGAAGCCGGTGGGGGGGTGGCGGTGGATGTCGGGGTTGGCACGCCGGTCGAACCGGTTGTCGGAACGCCGGGTGGTGTCGCGGGTACGGCGGCAGTCGGCATGAGGCGGGCCTGATTCTCCTCGGAGTTGTTGAGCACCACGATGCGCAAGGGGCGTTTCTGTCCCAGGTAGCGGCGCAGCAGTTCGGACAGTTGGTCGGTGCGCGGATCGTTGACCCCTTCCTCGCCATCCGGAGGGGTGGGGCGTGGGGGCAGGAAACGGACCGAATGGAGCGGACTCTCCCAGAGGGCCGCCACACGACGTCGTTCGGCAAACGGCAGGGTGTCCAGCAGATTGACGATGGCCACGAACTCTTGCGCGGTTCGCATACCGCCGAACGACGACAAGGCCCGGCTGCGGTCGTGCAAATGGAGCACGGCTCCGGAGGCCAAGGCGAGGAAAACGCCGGTCAGCAAAATCAGTACGATCCGCCCGGAGAGGGCGTTGGGCCAGGGGGAGATCCTCATGGCGCCACCTCGGCGGTCAGCATGTACCCTCGGCCCCAGACCGTCTTGATGAGCGTGGGATTTTTCGGATCATCGCGCAGCCGTTTGCGCAGCCGACTGATTTGCACGTCGATGCCGCGATCGAATACCGTGGCCTCGCGTGCGTGGCAGAGTTCGGTCAACCGATCGCGATCCAGGGCCTCGTTGGGGTGTTGGAGAAAAACCTGCAACAGGATCATCTCCCCCTTGGTCAAATCGACGATCACGCCGTCCGGGGAGACAAGATGGCGCGCCTTGATCTTGAGGGTCCAGCCGCCGAAGTGGAGCGCATCGCGTTCGGCAGGTGGCTGGGGGGTACGACCCACCGCGCGCGAACGACGTAACACGCTGCGGATGCGGGCCAGAAGTTCCCGCGAGCTGAATGGTTTGGCCAGATAGTCGTCCGCGCCCATCTCCAGACCCAGGATGCGATCCATCTCATCGCCGCGCGCTGTCAGCATGATGATGGCAATCTCGCGGGTCGCCTCCTCGATGCTCAACCGTTTGCAAAGCATCAAGCCATCCTCGCCGGGGAGCATCAGATCCATGAGGATCAGATCCGGGGACCAGGATTTGAGGATCTCCCACATCGCACCCCCGTTAGCCGCCTCACGGACCTCAAGTCCGTTCTCCTCCAGATACTCCCGGGTCAGGGTGCGGGTCTCATGGTCATCCTCGACGATCAGAATGCGGTCGGATTGCGGCATGGCGGCTCTTTCGCAAGCAAATGTGACAAAAGTGTAACCGGACGGGTCAAGTGTGACAGGATTGCTCCAAAAAGGCCAAGATTGTGGAAAAAGGGTAACGAAATCCTCTCGGCTGGTGCAGAAAATTTACAATAAACCGTTTTATTTTCAAAGAGTTTTTCGCTATCTTCAAGCCATCGGACACCGCGAAACCATTTCATCGTCTACTCATCGTATCTATTGCAACCAGGAGGATCGCTCCATGAACACACAATTGATCAAAAAGATTCTGCCGTTGGCCGTAACCGTCGCGCTGTATGCCGGATCCGCCATGGCCGAGGAGAAAGCCAACCCCGCTGCTGTCCCGCAGCCAGCTGCCCCGACCGATCAGGCGGCCCAAATGGGCATGTGGCCGGGCGGCATGAACGGACCGTGGGGTGGTGGCCCCGGCATGCGGGGTGGCCCGTGGGGCGGTCAACATCGGGGAGGACCGGGCTGGGGTGGAGGCGATGGACCGGGCATGGGGAACGGTCCTTGGAGCGAGCCGACCGAATCGTTGACCGCGCGTCTGGCGGCATTCAAGCAGCAGTTGGCGATTACAGCCGCCCAGGAGGGGGCCTGGAATGCCTATACCAAGGCATTGATCGAGCAGAATGAGGCGCGTGGCACGATGCGCAAACAGATGGCCACCAATCCGCCGCGTGACGCCATGGAGATGGAGTCGCGTCGCATCGCGGCCATGGAGAGCATGCTGGGACACAAGAAGGGTGTCTTGCAGACCTACAAGGAGCTTTTCGGCAAACTGGATGATCGGCAGAAGGCTCTGCTCGGTCCGGCGCAAGTCCCGCCGTGCGTGCAATGAAGTCTTTAAGGTGGTCGAGGTGTGACAGCTTAAGTTCGATGACCCGTGAAACGGGCGGGGGATGATCATGACGCCAGCCGGAACATGCGAGGTAACTCATACGCTGCGGATTTCCGGCATGGTGTGCGCGGCTTGCGCCGAGATCATCACCGAGGGGCTGACTGCCCTGGATGGCGTGCGTATTGTGCGAGCCTATTGGCAACGCAGTCGCGTCACCATCACCTATGATCTGCTTCGAGTCCGACTGGAGGCGCTGGAGAAGCTTTTGACCGAGATCGGATTTCCGCCCGATCCCGGTCTGATTCAGCGTCTGCGGCGCGACTGGTGGCGCTTCGCGGATCAGAACACCCTCGATCATTGCAAACATCGCGGCGCCTGTTGCTCCAGATCACCGTACTGAAGAGTGATCCCCTGGGAATTTGAGCTCGATTCGTTTGACAAAAAAGACTCGTGCGATGATGCGCGAGTCTTTTTTGTGTTTTGATGGTTTGCGAAAAATGCGCCGCGCGCGGCCTTCGTGAGCGTCGTTTCCGCTTTTTGGAAACGACGCTTACATCTTGCACGCAGCCTTGCAAAAAACTACGCATCCCAAAGCAGGTGAGGTTTATAAGGTGGGGACGAACGTGGGGAGGAGTCGGATTCAAATCTCGATTTGATTGAAGGAGTGAATCAAGGATGGTGAGCTTTCCTGTGGGGGGTATGTCCTGCGCCTCGTGCGCGGGACGGGTGGAACGGGCCTTGGCAGCGGTGGTCGGGGTTGAGAGGGCGTCGGTGAACCTGGCGATGGCCAAGGCAACGGTCATGGGCGAGGTACCTTTGGAGCGACTGATCGCTGCGGTACGGGAAATTGGCTTTCAGGTGCCGGTGGTGACGGAATCCTTCGCACTTGGAGGGATGTCATGCGCCTCGTGCGCGGTCAAGGCGGAAAAGGCTTTGAGTGCCTTGCCGGGGGTGATGCATGCCCGGGTGAATCTGGCCTCGCACGAGGCGATGGTGGCCCATGTGCCGGATGTGGTGGATTTCGAGGGGTTGCGTGCTGCGGTCGGTGGGGTGGGCTTCACGCTGATTCGCACACGCGGCGACGAGGAGCCGATGGATTTGGCAGAGGCCGAACGGCAACGCGAATACACCGCGATTCGTGGTCGTCTGGTGATCGGCGCGCTGCTGTTGATCGCCAACATGCTGGTGATGCACTGGCATGGGCTGCATGCGGCGGACTGGTGGCAGTTTGCGCTGGTGACCCCGGTGCAGTTCTGGGTGGGATGGCCGTTTCATGTCAGCGCCTGGTCGGCGCTGCGGCATGGCGGGGCGAACATGCACACCCTGGTATCGGTCGGAACCTTTTCGGCCTATCTCTATTCGGTGCTGGTATTGCTGGCACCGGGTTTTTTCACTGCGCGCGGCATGGTTGCGGAGGTCTATTTCGATTCATCCGGCATGATCATCGTCTTGATTCTGCTGGGTCGATTCCTGGAGATCCGCGCCAAGGGGCGCACCTCGCAGGCGATTCGCAAGTTGATGGATCTGACGCCGAAAACCGCGCGGGTGGTGCGTGGTGGCGAGGAGATGGATATTCCGGTGCGGGAGGTGGTGGTTGGAGACTCTTTCGTCATCCGTCCTGGCGAACGGATTCCGGTTGACGGGTTGATCCTGAAAGGTCAAGTGACGCTGGATGAGTCGATGCTCACCGGGGAATCACTGCCGGTGGAGCGCGGCAAAGGGGATGCGGTGACGGCTGGAACGATCAACCGCACCGGTTCGGTGATCTGCAAGGCGGTGAAGGTGGGGCGTGATACGGCCCTGGCGCGTATCGTCGAGATGGTGCGCGAGGCTCAAGGGGTCAAGCCGCCGATCGCACGTCTGGCCGATCGGATCGCGGCGATTTTTGTGCCTGCGGTGATGGCGATCGCGGTGGTGACCTTTCTGGTCTGGTACTGGCTTGGGCCCGAGCCATCGTTCAATTATGCGTTGTTGAATTTTGTTTCGGTGCTGATCATCGCCTGTCCGTGTGCTTTGGGATTGGCGACCCCAACGTCGATTCTGGTCGGTACGGGTCGCGGGGCGGAACACGGCATTTTGATCCGGGGCGGCGATGCCCTGGAGACCGCGCACAAGATCCGTGCGGTGGTCTTTGACAAGACCGGTACATTGACCCTCGGCAAACCGGTTCTGACCGATTGGAGCGGCTCGGAGGGGGATTTGCATCTTGTGGCCTCGGCGGAGCGGCGATCGGAGCATCCGATCGGCGAGGCGATCGTGCGGGGCGCGCGTGAACGGGGATTGTCATTGGCTGAACCGACTCGTTTTGAAGCGATTCCTGGGCATGGGGTGATGTCCGAGGTGTCGGGACGCGCGGTTTTGGTGGGAACCGCACGTCTGATGCACGAGCATGGTATTGATTGCGCGGCAGTGGAAGGCGTATTTCACTCCTTGCAGCAGAGTGGCAAGAGTGCACTGATGGCAGCTGTTGACGGGGTGATCGTCGGAGTGCTGGCAGTGGCCGATGAGGTCAAACCGCATGCAAAAGAGAGTGTCTCCCGGTTGCAGGCCATGGGTGTCGAGGTGGTGATGTTGACAGGAGATGGTCACATCGTTGCCGAGAGTATTGCCGCTCGATTGGGGATCCGGGTCGTGCGTGCCGAAGTGTTGCCGGAACAGAAGGAGGCGGAAATCCGGAGGTTGCGGGAGTCCGGAGCGGTGGTGGCCATGGTGGGTGATGGCATCAACGATGCGCCGGCCCTGGCGCGAGCGGATGTTGGGATTGCCATCGGCACGGGAACGGATGTGGCGATGGAGGCGTCCGATATCACCCTGGTGAGCGGCGATCCGATGGGCGTGGCCACGGCGATCGAACTGTCGCGTGCCACGATGACGAATATCCGGCAGAATCTCTTCTGGGCCTTTGCCTATAACGTGATCCTGATTCCTTTGGCTGCAGGCGTATGGTTTCCGTGGTTCGGAGTATTGTTGTCACCGATTTTTGCTGCAGTGGCGATGAGTCTCTCCAGTGTGACCGTGGTGAGCAATGCTCTGCGTTTGCGGAGATTTAAGATAGATCAACATATTGTTTGATCCTGCATGGCTATAACTTCTGACGGAATGGTATTGTTTACCAGGAGGGACTATACTCACAATACGGTCAATCTTGAACGGTGTTCCGGCACTCTCATGAAATTCAGGAATGGTCGGTGTGAACAGAGAAATCAGGTTCGGATTGGTTTAATTCACCGTCGGGAGCAACTCAAATGGCCGAAGAGATCAAGGAGTTCACCCCATCC
This sequence comes from Magnetococcus sp. YQC-9, assembly GCA_039908105.1. Classification (GTDB taxonomy): domain Bacteria; phylum Pseudomonadota; class Magnetococcia; order Magnetococcales; family Magnetaquicoccaceae; genus Magnetaquiglobus. The sequence goes on along the minus strand of JAMOBI010000093.1, from coordinate 659 downwards.
GCAGAGCAGAACGAAGAGGCTCAGATTTTTGATGATCTGACCGCTCTGCAGAATGGTGCTCAATCCGATGCCGGGCCAGTCGCCGCTGGCGGGGATGGAGTCACGGTGGCCGATGCGAACGATGATTCGGATCTGGCCAATCTGCAACCTGCGAATTTGATCACGCAAGCGGTCGCCTTGCCCCCTCCGGGGACGGCCCCGCAGGAACCCGGAATCAAGCCGGATCTTGATCCGCCTGTTGATCCCATGCCGCTCCCTCCTGCGACCAATCCTTTGGGAGCCGCCGCTGATCCGGTGCCACCGACCGATCTGAATCCTGCGGATCCTCTGTTGGTGGATTTCCCGCGTCCGAACGTGGAAACGGATGCCGCTGTCCAGCCGGATACGCAACCATTGCCGGAGACTCAGGGTGCGGCCATCCCGGAAGTGGCGGCGGTTGATCCAGTGCCCAGTCAATCCCCGTCGCCTCCAAGTGGACCGCTAACCCCGACCGTGCCCGCGACGCCGACTTCTCCGACTGTGCCTGTTACCATAACCACACCGACCACGCCGACCACGGTGACCAGTCCGACCACGCCGACCACGGTGACCAGTCCGACCACGGTGACCAGTCCGACCACGCCGACCACGGTGACCAGTCCGACCACGCCGACCACGGT
>JAMOBI010000092.1:0-11367 GCA_039908105.1 Magnetococcus sp. YQC-9 | reverse complement strand
CGCTAAAGTCAAAGTCAAAACCCTGGGAGATGAATCTCCCAGACCCTCTCTTTTTTTTCACTAATAAAAACTACACATTCCAAGCTGGTTGCGGTTAGGTTAACGTAAGACACTACCAACGCTTCTAAGCGACCGAATTACGCCCCCTCGCCACGCCTGGCCCACTCCACGATCGCTTCGCGAATCCGCATCACCACCTCCAGCGCTCGCCGCCCGGCCCGTCCGTTCACCATCGCCGGACGACCGCCGCGCACCGCCTCACAAAAGGCCCGCACCTCCATCTCCATGGCGTCAACCTTCTGCAACGGCACGTCCAACTCCTCGACAGCCGGCAGCGTCACCCCATCCAGCACCCAGGATCCAGCCCCACGTCGCCGGATCGACAAGCCCGGACGCGAAAAATCCAGATCGAACAAGGCATCCTTCTGAAAGATGCGCATGCGCCGTGTTGCATCGCGCGCCACGCGCGAGGCACTCACATTGGCCACGCAACCGTTGGCAAACCGGATGCGCGCGTTGGCGATATCGAGCTTGCCGGAGAAAATCCCGGACCCCACGGCCTCGATCGACTCCACCTCGGACGACACGAAATGCAAAATCAGATCCACATCGTGAATCATCAGATCCTGCACCACATCCACATCCAGGGCGCGATTCTTGAACGGTGCGAAACGCTGCGCCTCGATGAATCGCGGATTCTCCAGCCAACCCGACTCGCGCAACGCGCTCACCGCCGGATGAAACCGCTTGATATGTCCCACCTGCAACACCAGCCCACGCGCTTCGGCCAACGCCACCAGGCGATCCGCATCCTCCAGGGTGGAGGTGATCGGCTTTTCCACCAGCACATGCACCCCGGCTTCCAGACACGGCTTGACCACCTGAAAATGGCTCTCCGTCTCGGTGACGACCGAAACCATATCCACGCGCGACAACAGCTCGCGAAAATCGCTCACTGCCGCCACTTTAAGCTCATCTGCGACCTTTGCCGCCCGCTCCGGGTGCAAATCCGCCACGCCCACCAGTTCGACACCGGCAATGCGCGCATACTTCTGGGCATGAAACCGTCCCAAATACCCCACGCCGATTACCGCCGCCCGCAACGGCGCATCTTCCCGCGACTCGTTTGCTCCGTTCATCTCTTCGATCCATATTGGTAACGATTCAGGCTTCAACTGTTACAAAGGATCCGGGGAGCTGAGCTCCCCGGATCCTTTGTAATAGTCAAACCGCACCTGTTTTGAGATGCGTCGTTTTCTGCCAGGCCGCGTGCAAGATGCGCGCATCGTTTCAAAAAAAAGGCATCAAGCACGCAAAGGCGGCGCGCGGCGCATTTTTCTAAAAAATTCGCGAAAAACGCTTCTTTTGAAGAGCGCGCTACAAATCAAAATCAAAGTCAAAACCCTGGGAGATGAATCTCCCAGACCCTCTCTTTTTTTTCACTAATAAAAACTGCACATTCCAAGCTGGTTGCGGTTTAAAACAATACATTCCAGAATGGGTACGGTTTGGGATCCAAATCAATCCGCCATCATCCAACACCAGCCGAGGCCTCGACATCCGTCGCGTCCACACCGATCAACACCAGATCATGCCGATCCGCCATCCGCCGTGTCGCCTCCGGATCCACGATCATCGCCCCACCCGCCTCAACCGCCGCCACCCGAATCCCGGCCCGTGCCATCCCCTCCAGGGTCGCAGGCCCGATGGTCGGCAGATCCAACCGCCGATCCTGCATCGGCTTGACCACCTTCACGAATACCGCACTGCGCTCACCGGCCCAACCATGCCCGAAACCGTCCAACAATCCCCCGGCGCGCGCCAACATGGCATCGGTCCCCTCCATCGCCTCGGCAGCCACCACCATGCCGCGACGCACCACCACACCCTGGCCGATATCCAAGGCACCCAATCCCTTGGCCGCACGCCAACCGTAACGGATATCCGTCCACTCCGCCTCGTCCGGAACACGACGACTCAACACCCCGCGCGGTGCCAACAACTCTGGCAAAAACTCGGTCACCGAACAGAGCCGGAATCCGCGTCCCTCCAATTCAACCGCCACAGCACGCAACAGTTGATCGTCGTCCATTCCCCCGAACAGACGCTGCATGACCATCCGCAACGCCAGCCGATCCGGTCGAGCCTGCCAGATGGTCGACTTGCGAATGCCGCCCACCAGCACCACCTCACGCACGTCACGCGCACGCAAGTAACGCAAAATCCGCTCGAATTGTCCCAGTTTGACCCAGAGGATTTCGTCCGCGCACTCAACCAAGGCCGGGTCGCTTTCACCGTCGTGGGCAACGATGGCAACCAGTGAGCCTGACGGATCGCAACGCATGGCGCGCGCGAAGATCAACGGCAGCTGTCCTGAACCTGCCACCAATCCGACACGCGCGTTCAAGGAAGGAGACTCGACAAAAAAAACAGCGTGTGGCGTTCACTAACAACCCACCGACCAATCAGCGGCAGATCCCCCTCTGTCCGGATTGCAAAAACTCCAGGATGTACTGGACCTCAACGTATTGGGACAAATGGCGCTCCAACTCCTCGACCGCCTGTTCCATGCGCAGATTGGAACGAAACACAATCCGATAGGCTTGGCGAATCGCCTTGATGGTCTCCTCGCTGAAACCATGCCGACGCAATCCGACCACATTGACACCCGTCACCTTGGCCCGGTTACCCGCCGCCGAAACATAAGGCATCACATCCATCGAAATCGCCGAGGCACCGCCAACAAAGGCATTGCGTCCGATGCGCGCAAACTGGTGAATCGCCGTCAATCCGCCGATCACCGCATAATCCTGTATCTCGACATGTCCGGCCAGGGTGGCCCCATTGGCCATGATGACATGATCCCCGACACGACAATCGTGCGCCACATGGGTATAGGCCATCACCATGCAGTGATTTCCCACCCGCGTCAGCCCACCACCGTTCTCGGTCCCGCGATGAATGCTCACGTATTCGCGGATCGCGCACTCCTTGCCGATCTCCACGCGCGTCGGCTCGCCGGCATAATGGGTATCCTGCGGCGGCTGACCGATCGAGGCAAAACTGAAAATCTTGCTCCCACGTCCGATGGTCGAGTATCCATCGATCACCGCATGCGCGCCAATCTCCGCGTGATCGTCCAACACCACGTTCGGACCAATCACCGCATACGGCCCAATTTTCACCGCTGCGCCAATCTCAGCCTTGGGATCCACCACCGCCGTGGGATGGATATTCGCTGCCTCAGCCATCGCTGCCCTCCCCATCGGTCGGGGCTTCGGCATCGCGCGTCATGGCCATCAACTCCGCCTCGGCAACCACCGCGCCCTTGACCCGCGCCACCCCTTGAAAACGCCAGATCTCCCGGCGTCGTTTGATCAACGTCAACTCCAGCAGCAACTGATCCCCCGGCACCACCGGCTTGCGAAAACGGGCCTTGTCGATGGCCATGAAATAGACCAGACGCCCATTCACCGCCGCTGGATCGATTTTCCCGGCCAACAGGGCACCCGCCTGCGCCATGGCCTCCAGAATCAGCACCCCCGGCATCACCGGATGGCCTGGAAAATGACCCACGAAAAACGGCTCGTTGAAGGTGACGTTCTTCAAAGCCAGCAACCGATCACCCGGCCCAACTTCCTCCACCCGATCCACCAGCAGAAAGGGGTAGCGGTGCGGCAGAGTCTGCAGAATCTCACGCCAGGGTTCGACTGAAGCACTCATAAGCGTTAAAACCACTTCTTGGTATGGTCGTTGAGCCGGCTTAGAACCTGATCGGAGATGTCGATCGAGGCATTGGCGAACAACACCTGCCCCTTGCCGATGATCGCCGTGTAACCCTTCTCACGACCGATCTCCTCGATCACCTCACGCAAGGCATCGGTGATCTTTTTTGTCCAGACGCCGTTTTCGCGATCAATGGCCGCCTGATTGTCCTCGACCAGGCGCTGATACTCCCGGAACTTGCGCCGCGTGGTATTCTCCAAATCCGCACGCGCATCCCGATTCATCACATTGCCGCCCGACTCGAGCTTGGCCTTGAGATCCTTGATCTCCTTCTCCATGGCATCCACCTCCTTCTGCTTGGATGCCAGTTTTTTCTTGAGAAGATCACGCGCGTACTGGGCCGCCGCCGAAGAAGCCATCACCCGGGGCACATCGACGTAGGCAAACACCGGGGCGCCTCCGCTGCTTCCCGCAGCATCTCCTGGCCTGGCAACCAGACTCATACCGAAAGCCAAGCTCAGCGCCACCCACACCGCCATCCCCTTTCGGGAGATCCAACGGGTTCCCAATCCAACCCGATTCAAGAAAGATGATGCACTCACAAGGTTGTCCCCATGCTGAAGTCAAAAATCCTGGTCTTGTCGAACTCCTCCTTGACCAACGGCTTGCTCAAGGAGAGACGCAAAGGTCCAAATGGCGAATTCCAATGCACGCCGATGCCGGTTGCGACGCGCACGCCACCGGACTCACGCACGTCCGAAGGCAACTCGCCATTCCCCAAATAGCCGACATCGATGAAGGTCAATCCTTTCACCCCCTTTTCGCTCAAATTCCCAATCGGGAAAAAGAGCTCAAAGTTCGCCTGTTCGAAATGCATGCCACCATAGGCATCTTCCTCGACCAGGGTACGCGGGCCGATACCACCCGGTTTGAAAGCACGCACCGACCCGGTACCACCCAAATAAAACCGCTCGAAAACCGGCAACTCCTTATTCAAACCATCCACGTAACCAACCCGTCCGCGCACATGTCCGACCCACTCCTGATCGTCGGTGATCGGCAGATAGGCTTGGCTATCCACCAACAGTCGCGCAAAGGTGATATCCCCGCCGAGTCCTGAAAACTCGGTGGTCAAACGGTGAATCGTGCCCTGCGTCGGATTCAGCGTGTTGTTGACATCGTTCCAGACCAAACTGTTGCTGACCATGGAACGCCAATAGGGACTCGACGCCGCCTGCGCGAGAATGGTCCTCGAGGTGATGTTGCTGGCGTTCTCGATATCCACCTGTGCCAGGTTGTAACTCAGATGATCACGCAAATTCTTGGAAATCGGGAACCCGACTCGCAACGCACCACCATACAGCTTTTCGGTGTAGGTGGCCATCTGCCGCCGGTCAGTCTCCTTGGCGAACAGATCAAACCCGGCGGTCAGATTCTTATCCATAAAATAGGGTTCGGTGAACGAGAAATCAAATTGCGTGCTGTTGCCAGTCAGGGTGGTCGACAAGACCATCCGCTGTCCACGTCCCAGGAAGTTGTTCTGGCTGATGCTCGCTGTACCGATCATCTGATCGATACTCGAATAACCGGCGCCCACGGTAAAGGTACCGGTCGGTTTCTCCTCGACCTTGATGCGCACATCCACCTGATCCGGATTGCCCGCATTGGGGGTGGTGATCTCGACATTCTCGAAAAAGTTCAGATCGGTGATGTTCTTTTTGGAGCGACGCATCTGCGAGGATGAGAAGCGATCACCCTCGTTCATGCCGATCTCCCGCCGCACCACGTTGTCGCGGGTACGGGAATTGCCGACCACCTCAATGCGATTGACATAAACCCGCCGCCCCTTGGCCACCTCAAAGGTGACATCGATGCTCTTCCCGTCGTCGTCGAAGTTCATCTGTGGACGGATATCGAGGAACGCGTAACCAAAATCGCCGATCAGATCGGTCAGTTTTTCGATCGACTGGCGCATCAGATCGCGGGAGTACCATTCACCCGGCTTGACGCGCAACTCCTCCATGAGCTGCGACTTGGGCAGTTCGTCGAAATCGCCCTTGACATCGATCTTGCCAAAGCGATATCGATCCCCCTCTCGCACCGAATGGGTCACCACAAAGGCCTTGCGATCCGGGGTCAACTCCGCTACCGAGGAGTCGACATGCACCCGGGCATACCCTTCGTCCAGGTAGACATTGCGCAGCTGTTGCTGATCGAATTGCAGTTTATCCCGATCATACGCATCGTCTTCGGTGAACCAGGAGAACCAGCCCGACTCCTTGATCATCATCTTGCGGCTCAACTGCCGTTCGGAGAGCGCCTTGTTGCCGATGATGCGCACCTTCTCCACACGGGATTTTTCGCCCTGTTCAATACGATAGACCACATCGACCAGGTTCTGATCGAGATTCTTGACCACCATGTCGATCTTGGCGAGAAAAAAACCCTTGACGCGGAAAGCCTGACGCAAGGCGGACAGATCGCGTTCCGTGGTACTCCGGTTGAACAGGGCCTGAGGTTTCAGGTGAACAAGCTTTTGCAACTCCTCATTGGTCAGCGCATCGTTACCTTCAAAGGAGACCTTGCTGACCGTGGGATTCTCCACCACGCGCACCACCAATTCCCGCCCCTGCTGTTCGATCGCCACATCCTTGAACAGGCCGGTATCGTGCAATGCCTTGATGCTGCGACGCAAAGCATCGGGGCCCATCGGCTGTCCGGGGGTGACGACAACATGGCTTTTGACTGTTTCGGCCTCGATCCGCCGGACACCTTCCACACGGATCAAGTCCACCACTTCGCCGGACCAGGCGCTGGCCGAGCCCAAAAGCAGCGCCACGCTCAAGGGGATTTGAATAAGACGACGGAGGGGAATCATGCTCGAAATCTTCGTCCTCATGGCAAGTCGTGAGCAATAATGCGTGGAACATACCCCACCTGAAACAGCAGAGCAAGAGTTCACCGTTAACGCATGCTCAATAATTGTATCCTGCTACCCCATAGGGAACATCCGGGTCAAATCGTTCTTCATCGCCCAGGCCATCAACAGGATTAACAAAAACATCCCGGCCCGATTGGCATTCAGTCGTACCTGCTCGGAAAGCGGCGAACCCTTGAATGCCTCGATCAGGAAAAAGAGCAGGTGACCACCGTCGAGCACCGGGATCGGCAACAGATTGAGAATACCCAGATTGATCGAGATCAGCGCCATGAAAAACAGCATGCTGCTCGCCCCCTGCTCGGCGGTTTTGCCGGCCATCTCCGCGATCATTAAAGGACCGCCGATCTGATCCGCCGGAATGGCACGCGTCAGGATCTTCCACACCCCGGTGATGATCATGTCGGTCATGCGCCAGGCATGGTCACCCGCCTTGCCAAACGCCGCAAACAATCCGTATGAAACCTGTTCCGTGGTACTCCCCGGTCCGATGCCGACCAGGTAGGTGCGTACCGACTCGCCGAAGATGTTGGTCATCTCCTGCACGCGCGGCTGGATGGTGAGCATCACCCCACCCTCGGGACGTTCGATGGTGAAACGCAGCGGCAACCCCTCGGACTGCTTGATCGTCCGGCTCAGCACCTCCCAACGGGTCACGGGCTGTTCGTTGATCGCCACCACCCGATCGCCCACCCGCATCCCGGCCTGTTCCGCCGGCATGCCGCGACTCACCGAGCCGACCACCGGCAGCAGTTCGCCGACCCCCAGCATGAAGGCCATGACCAGCACCATCCACGCAAAGAGAAAATTGAACGCCGGTCCGGCAAAAACGATCGCGATGCGCGACCACACCCCCTGATTGGCGAACGAATCTTCCGCGTCGGACGAAACAACCGGACGACCGGTTTGCAGATCATCCGCCTCGTCCTCCTCCTCGTTTTCACCGAGCATCTTCACATAGCCGCCCAAAGGGATGGCGGACAGACGGTATTCGGTCTCCCCTTCGCCGCGACTCCAGCCGGCAATGCGCGGCCCGAACCCCAGAGAAAAAACCAACACCCGCACACCCACCAACCGCGCCACCAGAAAGTGGCCCAGCTCATGCACGAAGATCAGCGCACCCAACACCACGATGGCCCAAATCACGGTATTCATCATCTATCCCAACCCACTCCGTCTGCCATGGCGACGAATCCACTCCTCTGCCTGAGCCCGTGCCCAACCATCCACAGCCAAGAGACCCTCCAACGTATCCGGATCCCCATCCGGTACCGACTGCTCCAGACACCCTTGAATCAACTCGGGAATCTCCAGAAAACCGATCCGATGGTCCAAAAATCCCGCCACCGCCACCTCATTGGCCGCATTCAACACTGCCGGAGCCACCCCACCGCTGCGCAAGGCCGCGTAGGCGAGATTCAGACACGGGAACGACTCGGAATCCGGCGGTCCGGCAAAGGTCAATCGTCCCAATCCGGGCAGATCCAATGCCGGCACCGGGGCCGCGATCCGCTCCGGCCAGGCGAGTGCCACCGCGATCGGGGTACGCATGTCCGGCACCCCCAGTTGTGCGAGCACCGAACCATCGGCATAGGCCACCATCGAGTGCACGATGCTCTCCGGGTGGACCACCACCTCGATCCGCTCCGCCGGCACCCCGAACAGATGATGCGCCTCGATCACCTCCAACCCCTTGTTCATGCAGGTGGCCGAATCGATGGTGATCTTGCGCCCCATACTCCAGTTGGGGTGTGCCAACGCCTGCTCCGGGGTGACGCTGGCCAGTCTCTCCCGCCTCCAGCCACGAAACGGCCCGCCAGAAGCGGTCAGAATCAGACGCACCCTTGGATCGGTCGCCATCGGCCCCACACCCAGCGTGGTCCGTCCGTTCTGTAAGACCTGAAAAATCGCGCTGTGTTCCGAATCCACCGGAATCACCCGCGCGCCACTGCGAACCGCCTCGGCCATGAAAAGGGCTCCAGCGATCACCAGACACTCCTTGTTGGCCAAGGCCACGTCCTTGCCAGCGCGCAGCGCGGCCAAAGTCGGCCCGAGGCCCGCAGCCCCAACCATGGCCGAGAGCACCATCTCCGTATCCGACCAGCCGCCGATCCGCTCCACACCGGCCATTCCGGAGAGCACCTCAATCGACTCCCCTGCCAACTCACGCCGTGCCACCTCGGCGGCTTGCACATCGGCGATCGCCACCACCTCGGGACGAAAACGGCGCGCCTGTTCGATCAAAAGCCGAACATTGCGGCCCGCTGCCAACGCCACAACCGAAAATCGCGCCGGATGGGCCGCGACCACATCCAAGGCGCTCACACCGATCGAACCGGTTGAACCAAGAATCGCCAGAAGCTTAGAACCCGACAAGGAACCAGGCTCCCAACGGCACGCCGCTGGTGCGCACCCGCAGATAGGCGTAAAAAATCGGCACCACGAACAACAGACTGTCCAATCGATCCAGCAGCCCGCCATGACCTGGGATCAACTGCCCGGCATCCTTCACCCCGGACTCCCGTTTCAACACCGATTCGACCAGATCACCGGCATGCGAGGCCAAAGCGAGCAGCAGCCCCAATCCCAACGACTCAATCCAACCGAACGGCAGGCCGAACCCCTGCATGCTCACCACTCCGATCCCCATGCCCGCAGCCGTGCCACCCCAGAAGCCGGCCCAGGTCTTGTTCGGGCTGATGTTCGGCACGATCTTCGCCTGGCCCCAGGTACGTCCGACCAGATAGGCCCCGGTATCCGTGGCCCAAACGACAAACAACACCACGCAGATCAACTTGCCGCCCATCTGCATGGCACGCAGGGCATCGACCATCATCATCGGCACCCCGCAGTAGACCACGCCCATGAAACGAAAACCCACGCGCGTTGAGACCACCTCGCCCGGACGATACTCCACCAACGACCAGGCGAACAACCCCACCAGAATCACCGTCAACTCGATGCCGATCCACCCCGGATACCCCCGGTAACCGGTGTACATCATCAGGGTTTGCGCGCACAAAAGAGGAAGATAAACGATCAGGGAGAAGGACTCTTTGAGTCGCAGCCACTCCCACAACAGGAGTGCCGCCGCGATGACGAGCAATGCGAAGAGCGCGGATCGGGATCCGGCCAGAATCAGGCCGATCAACAGCGGTGCCAGGGCCAGGGCGGAGAGAGCGCGGACGATCATGCGGTGTTTCTTCCCCAGGTCGACATGCAAAGGGTCAACGGGCAGCCCCAAAACGGCGATCCCGGCTGGCGTACTCCCGAATCGCCTGCTCCAGATGCACGGCATCGAACTCGGGCCAGAAGATCGGCAGAAAGATCATCTCGGTATAGGCCATCTGCCACAACAAAAAATTGCTGATGCGCTGCTCCCCGCCGGTACGGATCAGCAGATCCGGATCCGTCTGACCGGCAGTGGTCAACCGCCCGGAAAGTAACGTCTCGTCGATCGCCTCGGGATCAAGCCGACCAGCCGCCACGTCACGCGCCAAAGAGCGGGCCGCATCCACCAGCTCCAACCGTCCGCCGTAGTTCAAGGCGATATTGAAATCAAGCTCGGTATTCTCCCGGGTCTTCTCTTCCAACTCACGCACCAGCGTCTGAATGTTACCGGGCAGATCACCGATCCGTCCCAAGGCCCGGAAACGGACCCCCTCCTCAACCAGCTCATCCATCTCCTTGCGCAGATGGATCGCCAGCAGGTTCATCAGCGAGGAGACCTCCTCCTCGGGCCGGTTCCAGTTCTCCGAGGAGAAGGTATAAAGGGTCAAGGTTGGCACCTTGAAATCCAGACAGGCCTCGACCGTGCGGCGTACCGCCTTCACCCCCCGACGATGGCCTTCGATCTTGGGCAGAAAACGCGCCTTGGCCCAGCGCCGATTGCCGTCCATGACAATGGCGATGTGCCGAGGCATCTTTTCTGGGGAAACAGGGGTCATGACGTCTTGTAACAACCTGACCAAAAGAATAATTCGACAAGAAAGATTCCAACTACACCCGCATCACATCCGCCTCTTTGTGCGCCACGATCTCGTCGACCTCCTTGACGCGCTGATCGGTGTGCTCCTGCACCACCTTTTCCAAATGACGCAGATCGTCCTGGGAGATCTCCTTGTTCTTCTCCATTTTCTTGTACTGCTCCATCGCCTCGCGCCGCACGTTGCGCAACGCCACCTTGACATGTTCACCGGTCTTTTGCACCAGTTTGACCAGCTCCTTGCGCCGCTCTTCGTTCAACTCCGGCAGCGGTACGCGAATCACCACGCCATCATTGGCCGGATTCAACCCCAGATCCGACTCCAGGATCGCCTTCTCGATCACCTTGATCAGCTTCTTGTCCCACGGCTGAATGGTGATCAGGCGCGGCTCCGGGACATTGAGGGTGGCCACCTGGTTCAAAGGGGTATCCGATCCATACGCATGGACCATGATCCGATCCAGCAGGGTGGTCGAGGCGCGACCGGTACGCACGCCGGCCAACTCCTCCTTCAAGGCCACGATGGCCTTGCCCATGCGTTGCTCCAGGGTTTGCATGACGGCAGGGTCGATCATCCGGTCTCTCCGAGGCTTGTTTAATAAACCGCAACCATCACGGGATGCGTAGTTCCATTAACAGGGGTCCAGGGGGATTATCCCCCTGGTGGGATCCAAGGGCAAAGCCCTTGGGACTTTGTTTTTGACTTTAGCGCGCTCTT
>JAMOBI010000091.1:0-12833 GCA_039908105.1 Magnetococcus sp. YQC-9 | reverse complement strand
TGGCGATGGCGAGGAGGAAACACCCGATCCCATTCCGAACTCGGCAGTTAAGCTCCTTTGCGCCGATGATACTTCGTCTCAAGACGCGGGAAAGTAGGTCACTGCCAGGAAGTTTTTTTTGGTTTTCGGTCGGGGCGCCATGCTGTTTCGCAGTGATGGTGCCCTGATCGGAAACTGATTCCACTGAGGGATGTTCCTGTTCCATGAAAACCTTCACCCCCTCATCCAAAGAGATCGTCAACGATTGGATTCTCATCGACGCCACGGATAAAGTCCTGGGTCGGGTGGCCAGTCTGGCGGCGCATCGCCTGCGTGGCAAACACAAGCCGACCTTTGCGCCTCATATGGACGTTGGTGATATCGTGGTGATCATCAATGCCGACAAGGTCCGTTTGACCGGATCCAAGATGGAGGACAAGAAGTACTATCGGCACAGTTGCTATCCTGGTGGTTTGAAGACCACCAATGCAGCCACGGTGCTGGGTGGCAAGTATCCGGAACGGGTGTTGCAAGATGCGATCATCGGCATGTTGCCCAAGAATACGTTGGGTCGGCAGATGGGACGCAAGCTGAAGATTTACGCGGGTGATGCCCATCCGCATGCCGGCCAGAAGCCGCAGCCGCTTGCCATGGATTGATGGGACGTTTGACGTTTAACGCGAGGATGGACCGAATATGTCTTTGACCAACGCCACGTATGCCACTGGAAGACGCAAGGAGGCGATTGCCCGGGTTTGGATTCAGCCGGGTGTCGGCAAGTTTCAGATCAACAAGCTCGGCATTGATGAGTACTTTGATCGCGCGGGTTTGCGGATTCTGGCGCGTCAGCCGTTTGCGGTTACCCAGACCGACGAACGTTTCGATGTGACGGTGAACATTGCCGGTGGTGGGGTCTCCGGGCAGGCGGGTGCGATCAAGCATGGCATTGCACGGGCTTTGGTGGCGTATGATCCGGCCTTTCGGGCGGTGTTGAAGAAGGGTGGCTTCTTGACGCGCGATTCGCGTTCGGTTGAGCGCAAGAAATACGGTCATCACAAGGCCCGCAAGAGCACGCAATATTCGAAGCGTTAATCATTCAGGGCCGATGAATCGGACGAATTTGTGGGGAGGCGTATTTGGCGCCTCCCTTTTTTATTGGGGACGCGTTGGTTTTGGTTTCTAAATCGCGCCTGCTTTTACCGTGAAACTTGAGCCTTTGGAGTTCCACGGGTGGGGGGTGAGGGGGCTCTCCCCCCCATCATCCTAGTGGGCCGACAGAGCTGATTTGACAGCCTGTTCCTCTCCCAGGGTTTTGCTTTTGACTTTGGCCTTTAGCGCGCTCTTCAAAAGAAGCGTTTTTTGCGAAAAATGCGCCGCGCGCAGCCAAGGCTTGCGGGATTGTTTTGCGTCTTTTGCAAAACAATCCCGCGAACATGGCCCAAGAACAAAGCCGCGCGACAGAGGCTTTAAGGTTTAGTGACTGGCGTGCCAGCCCACGGCCCGTCGCAACCCGTCAAATCAGCTTGGTTGCTCCACTAGATCCAACAGTTGCGGGCGATTTCATGTGCTAACATATTGGTTCATATGGTGAATTGTAAGAAACCGAAGTTGCCTTATTGGTAATGAGGCTTTCTTCCGATTTGCCCGATGGATCAAGAGGTTGTCACAGGTGATCGCCCGCAACTGCCGGATCTGGGATCATGCAAGTTTGGATGCGAAGTTTTTCGCAAGGCTGCGTGCAAGATGCTCGCTTCGTTTCCAAAAGGCGGAAACGAAGCGAGCGAAGGCGGCGCACGGCGCATTTTTCGCAAAAGGCGCGAAAAATGTTTCTTTCGAAGAGCGCGCTAAAGTCTAAAGCTAAAGTCCCAGGGGCTTTGCCCCTGGACCCTACCAGGGGGGTAATCCCCCTGGACCCCTATTAGTAAACTACGCATCCCATGATGGTTGCGGGTTACTGAAAGCAAACCCCTGGGACTTAAATCCCAGACCCTGCCGGGGGCTTTTCATCGCCCCCGGACCCCCGTAATGGTTTTTTTACCTGAGTCAGGGGAGTCTGCCATGACCATCGCAGTCGGCATTTTTGGGGCCAGCGGCTACACGGGCGGTGAGTTGGTCCGTCTGCTGGCGCGCCATCCCAAGGCGCATATCGCGTTTGTCACCTCGGAACGCCACGCCGGGCGCCCGCTCGCCGAAGTATTTCCCCATCTCGGCGCGCTTCCCGATCTGATCTGCCGACCGCTGACCGATTTCAAATCCACCTCGGATTGCGATGTCGCCTTTTGCGCGCTGCCCCATTTGACCTCCATGGATGCGGTGCCTGAGATTATTCAACGCGGCACGCGCGTCGTGGACCTCTCCGCCGATTTTCGGCTGCACGACGAGGAGACCTTCCGCACCTGGTACGGCGAGGCGCATCGCGCACCGCATCTTTTGGCCGAGGCGGTTTACGGCCTGCCGGAGGTGACCGGTCGCGAGGCGATTCAACGGGCGCGGCTGATCGCCAATCCCGGCTGCTACCCGACCTCGATTCTTCTGGCGTTGGCACCGCTTTTGAAAGAAAAGACGATCGAAATCGAGAGTTTGATCTTGGATAGCAAATCGGGCGTCAGTGGTGCGGGACGTTCGGCCAAGCAGGATTCGCTCTATGCGGAGGTGGCGGAGGGTTTCAGGGCCTATAAAACGGTCGGTCACCGCCATACCCCGGAGATCGAGCAGGAGTTGAGCCGCGTGGCGGGAGCGACCCTGCAGGTGCGTTTTTCGCCCCATCTGATTCCACAGAGCCGGGGAATTTTGTCGACTTGTTACGTGCGGCCTCGTCTTCCCTTGACGCAACTCGAATGGCGTGATTTGCTGGCAACCCACTATCAGGATGAGCCGTTCGTGCAGGTGCTGCCAGTGGGTCACTATCCGACCACCTTGCAGGTACGGGGCTCGAACCACTGTGTGTTGGGCGTGGCGCTCGACGAGCGGACCGGCTGGCTGGTGGTGATGGCGGTGATCGATAATCTGGTCAAGGGGGCGTCCGGTCAGGCGGTGCAGAACATGAACCTGATGATGGGCGTGGAGGAAACGGCGGGATTGGAGCAGTTGCCGCTCTATCCGTGACCGTTGAGTGGTGGTGCCGGCGGGTTTTGCTTGCCATGCGGGAAAAAGTCTGCTAACAAGCTTTACTTTCCGGGAGAATTCCGGTGTAGTCTTGCGTATAGAAACCAATCAGAGGAGTTGCAACCATGGCATTGATTATCACTGAGGACTGCACGAACTGCGACGTCTGCTTGCCCGAGTGCCCAAACGAGGCGATCAGCGACGGTTCGGACGTGGATCGGGACATCTATTTCATTCATCCGGATCTGTGCACCGAGTGCGTAGGCGCGTTTGACGAGCCGCAGTGCGTCGAAGTGTGCCCGGTGGAGTGTATTGAGCCGGATCCGGATCACGAAGAGTCCAAGGAAGCCCTGCAAGCCAAGTACGAGACCATTCACAACAATTGAGTGGTGTTGTGTTGGCATGGATTGGCCTGTTGACGCCGGCATGACGCAGGTGATGGCGGGCGAAGCGGCGGGAGAGAGGGGCGTATCCGGGAGCGAGTGCGCCCCTTTTTTCTTGTTGGCGTGAAGAACGGAATCGATCAGCACGATTGACAAAGAGACCAGAAGGTTCATCATCTCCTGGATGGAGTAGGCGATGCCACGAGGCATGACGGGATTTGCGAGCGGCGATCGGGTGATCGGCGAGGCGCGCATTGCCTGGCGGATCAAATCGGTCAATCATCGCTTTTTGGATTTGGCGATGCGCTTGCCGGAGGGGTGTGAGGCCTTGGAGATCGAGGCGGGGAAGCGGCTCAAGCAGCGTTTTGCGCGCGGCCATCTGGAGTGTCTGTTCACCGTGGGGTTGGATTCGGGTGCAGCACGGCGCATGGAGCTGGATGAGACGCTGTTGATGGCCTTGCTGGATCTGGAACGGCGCATGGGGGAGTTGGTCGCGCGACCTGGGGTGGAACGGGCGCCATTGAGTCTGGATCGGTTGATGTCGTGGCCGGGGATGACGAGCGAGAGGCGTTTGACCGCTGAGCTGTTGGGTGAGGCCGGACAGGAGGCGATTCTGGCGTTGCTGGATGCGGTCTGTGACGATCTGGATCGGGCACGCGCCGAGGAGGGGCGGGCACTGGTCGAGGTGATGCGGCGGTTGATCGAGCGGCTGAACGAGCGGATCGCGGAGGTGAACACAGTGATGCCGCGGGCGCGCGAGGCGATGGAACGCAAATTGCGGGAGCGTGTCGCGGAGTTCGTGGGCAGGCAGGTGGGGATGGATGAGGGGTTGGCGCGCGAGCTGGCCTATCTTTTGAACCGCATGGAGATCGCCGAGGAGGTGGAGCGGTTGGGCGTGCATCTTGCGGAGATGAGCGGGTTGTTGGGCTGCGATCAGCCGGTGGGATTGCGATTGGATTTCTTGTGTCAGGAGTTGATACGGGAGGGGAATACGCTCTGCTCCAAGGCGCAGGATCATGACCTGTCGCGGTTGGGGGTAGAGATCAAGGTCCTCGTGGAACAGTTGCGGGAACAGGCGCGGAATCTGGAATGATGCGATATGGCGACAAGGGGTTCGTCTTGATCCTGTCGGCTCCGTCGGGAGCGGGCAAGAGCACGTTGGCGCGGATTCTCAACGGGCGTCACGAAGGGTTGTTGACCTCGGTTTCGACCACCACGCGGCGTCCGAGGCCCGGTGAGCACGAGGGCGAGGCCTATTTTTTCGTGGATGCCGAGACCTTTCAGGCGCGGATTGCGCAAGGTGAGTTCCTGGAGTGGGCGCAGGTTTTCGGGAACTATTATGGAACGTCGCGTGCGTTCGTCGAGCAGGCGTTGGCGCGCGGTGAGGTGGTGGTGCTGGACATTGATTGGCAGGGGGCACGGCAGGTACGCGCCAACATGGGCGCAGAGGATGTGGTCAGCGTTTTCATCCTGCCGCCGTCGTTGGCCCATCTGACCGAGCGGTTGAGTGCGCGCGGTCAGGATGCACCGGAGGTGATCGAGCGACGCATGGCGCAGGCCGCTGCCGAGGTGTCGCATTGGGGTGAGTACGATTACATCGTCAACAACGATGATCTGGATCGTGCCGGGGATGAGCTGGCGGCGATTGTGACCGTGGAGCGGTTGCGGCGGACGCGGGCTGATGGGCGGATTCGCGGGATTCTGGAGACGTTTGGTTTGTGATCGGGTAGAAAATCGCACCCATCTTGGAATGGGTAGTGGCTCAACCGAGCTGATTTGACAGCTTGGCAGATGTTGCTTTTACTGGTAAAAAAAAAAGAGAGGGTCTGGGAGATTTATCTCCCAGGATTTTGCTTTTGACTTTAGCGCGCTCTTCAAAAGAAGCATTTTTCGCGCCTTTTGCGAAAAATGCGCCGCGCGCCCCCTTCGTGAGCGTCATTTCCGCCTTTTGGAAACGATGCTCACATCTTGCACTCAGCCTTGCGAAAAACGACGCATCCCACATGGGTGCGGTTTGAAGTCAAAGGCCAAACCTTGGGGACTTTGTCCCCAAACCCCTACCGGGGGCGATAATCGCCCCCGGACCCCCGTAACAGAGGGGGAGATGAATAAGCTTCGGTGATTTTTTGTTTCACGGACGGGAGGATTGAAGCATGGCGCGGGTAACGGTGGAGGATTGTCTGAATCACGTCAACAACCGGTTTGATCTGGTGATCATGGCGGCCAAGCGTGCGCGTCAATTGACGGCGGGTGGCGAGTCGACGCTGGCACGGGAGAACGACAAGAATACGGTGCTGGCGTTGCGCGAGATCGCGGCGGGCGTCCTCGACCTGGAGCGATTGATGGCCGAAGAGGAGCGGTTGCTGGATCGCGAACCGGAGGAGGAGTTGATGCTGGTTCCGGAGGAGACCATGGCCATGGCCCGCTCCCTGGTTGGGGATGAAAGGGATGACGACTCTGGAGACGGCGAGGGCGAAGGCGAAGAGGATGAGCTTGGCGAGGACGAGGACGATCTGGATCTTCTGGCCTCGGCCATGGATGTGCTGGGCGATGATGAGGATCTGGATCCCGATTCCGACGCACGCGCCTTGATGGCTGAAGAGATGCGGATTCCTGGTGTGGATGAGGAACGGTTTTCGGGTTTGGGATCGGTATCCGGCTTGATGATCGACGAGGAGGATGGCTGAGCGTGCGGGATGAGGCGCCGGTGATCCGGAGTGGCCTCCATTCGGATTGACCCTTGAGCCTTGAGAGGTGGCGGAGGGCGGAAACGACGTGAACGGGGAACAGTGGACCGCGTTGGTGGACCGGATTTTGGGGTATCATCCGGGCGCTGATCAGGCGCTGTTGGAACGTTTGCGTCTTTTCATGTCCGGGTATGCCGATCGTGAGCAGGGCGGGTGTCGGATCGGGGAGCTCGAAACCCCGTTCGAACCGCTCTCCGTGGCTGCAATTCTGGTCGAGTTGCGCCTGGATGTGGCCTCGATTGCCGCCGGTCTGCTGGTGGATGCGCTCTCCTCCGGCTGGATCGACCTGCCGCGCATCCGCGAGGGGTTTGGCGAGGATGTGGCTTTTCTGGTCGAGCGGGTGTCGCGCATCTCGCTTCTGCCGGCGCGGCCCAAGAATACCCTGCAGGCCGAAGAGTTCCGCAAGATGATCCTTTCGATGGCCAAGGATGTCCGGGTGATCCTGGTCCGTCTGGCCATCTGTCTTTGGCGCATGCGTCACCTCTCATCGCGGGCACCCGCGCCGTTGCCGGTTCCCAGACAAGCCATCCAGGATATCGTCGAAATCCAGGCGCCGATCGCCCACCGTCTGGGTATCTACTGGATCAAGAACGAACTCGAGGATCACGCCTTTCGGCTGCTCGACTACGAAGCCTACGAATCGCTGAAAAAAGAGGTTGCCAAGCGCCGCAAAGGGGGCGCGGACCTCGTGCAGCAGGTGGTCACCCTGTTGAAGAAACATCTGCGCAAGCACGGCATCCCCGGCCAAGTGCTTGGGCGCGAGAAACATCTCTGGTCGATCCACAGCAAGCTCATTCAGAAAAGCATCACCTTGGACGAGATGTACGATATCATCGGCTATCGCATCATCGTCAAAAAAAAGACCGATTGCTACCGCGTGCTGGGCATGATCCACGGCGAGTTTCCGCCGGTTCCGGGCCGGTTCAAGGATTACATCGCCCTGCCGAAGAGCAATGGCTACCAGTCGTTGCATACGGTGGTGATCGGTCCGTTCGGCGAGCGGATCGAGGTGCAGATCCGCAACGAAAAGATGCATCAGGTGGCCGAGAGCGGGGTCGCCGCCCACTGGACCTACAAGGAACATGGCATCACCGAGCGCAAACATTCCAGCCCGACCGGCTATGAGTGGTTGCAGCGCATGCTGGAGAATTACAAAAAGGAAGACGATGTCGGCAAGTTCGTCGAGAACGTCAAAATCGATCTGTTCCCGAACGAGATCTATCTCTTCACCCCGGCAGGCGACGTGATCACCCTGCCGGTTGGTGCCACACCGGTCGACTTTGCCTACGCGGTACACTCGGAGATTGGCGATCACTGTCAGGGGGCCAAGGTGAACGGTCGTCTGGTGCCGTTGCACACCATGCTGCATACCGGGGATCAGGTGGTGATCCTGACCGCCAAGACGCAGCGTCCGAATGCCGCCTGGTTGCGTTTCGTGGTGACTTCTCGTGCCAAGTACCGCATCAACCGTTGGATCAAGGTGCAGGAGCGCGAACGGGATATCACCCTGGGTCGCGGCATGCTTGAGCGCGAGGTGCGCAAGTACGGCAAGGGTGCGGCACTGAATGACAAGCTGTTGCGCAAGGCCACCGAGAACCTCCGACTGCCCAATGACGACGAGTTGTTGGCACGCATCGGGCGTTCACGCCTGTCGCCGGTGCAGGTGGCGTTGTCGTTGTTCCCGCCGACCCCGGAGGAGCGCGAGAAGGCGCTGGCCGAGGGGAATTCGGAGCTCTCCGGTGGTTCGGAGATGCGCTTCAAGGCGCTGCCGACCCGTACCGAGGTGCGTACCGCCCGCTGTTGTGGCCCGGTGCCGGGGGATGCGATTGTGGGGATTATCACCACGGGACGTGGCATTGTGATCCATGCGGTGGGGTGTCCGAATCTGACACCGTTGGTATCGCAGCCGGAGCGCTGGATGGATGATCTGGACTGGCCGAGCGATCTTGAGCAGCGTTATCGCACCCGTTTGCGGGTGATGGCCAAAAATCGTCGGGAGATCATTACGTTGGTCACGCAGGCGGTGACGGCGGCCAAGGCGGTGGTGGCGAGCGTGCATGTGTGGGACCGGGAGCGTGATCCGTGCGTGTTGATCGTGCTGGTGGAGGTTGCGGGCGTGGAGGAGTTGAACCAGGCGATGCACAACCTGAGGGCCTTGAAGGAGGTTTTCGGGGTGGATCGGATTCGGGGAGGGTGAGTCATGGGTGGATTGAGTCGCATCGAGAGCGGTGGTGCCCCGGCGGCGATCGGGCCGTACAGTCAGGCGGTGCGTGCGGGTGACTGGTTGTTCGTCTCCGGGCAGATTCCGCTCGATCCGGTGAGTGGTCAGTTGGTGGAGGGGGACGTGGCACGACAGATGGTGCGGGTGTTGGAGAACATCGGTGCCATTCTGGCGGCTGCCGGAGTGGGATTTGGCGCGGTAGTCAAGTCGACGTTGTATCTGGTGGATATGGGAGATTTCACCGCAGTCAACGAGGTGTATGCCCGTTTTTTTGTTCCACCGTTTCCCGCGCGTGCCACGGTTGGGGTTGCGGCGTTGCCCAAGGGGGCACGGGTGGAGATGGAGGTGGTGGCCCATTTGGTCAAGGAGGTCCGTTAAACCGCACTCGGCTTGGGATGTGTAGCCTGTACTGGTGAAAAAAAAGAGAGGGTCTGGGAGATTCCTCTCCCAGGGTTTTGCTTTTGACTTTAGCGCGCTCTTTTCAAGAAGCATTTTTCGCGCCTTTTGCGAAAAATGCGCCGCGTGCCGCCAAGGCTTGCGGGATTGTTTTGCGTCTTTTGCAAAACAATCCCGCGAACATGGCCCAAGAACAAAGCTGCGTGGCAGAGGATTTAAGGTTTAGTGACTGGCGTGCCAGACCATCGCAATCAGTCAAATCAGCTTGGTTGATCCGCCAGGTTAACGTAAGGCACTACCGAATCTCCCAGACCCGCTCTTTTTTTTCAGGAAAAACGACTCATTCCAAGCTGGGTGCGGTTTGGATGGCCCTTGGATCGCCTATCAACTCCGGTTTGCGCCCGATCGATGAAACTCACCACACGCGATTTTTCCTCACGCCTGAAACAGTCCGGCCCGCCGGAGGCGATGCTGCTCTACGGCCAGGATCAGGGGGTGGCCGCCAACCATGCCCTGATGGTACGGCGCGCGGTGATGAACGTCGAGGATGAGGAGATGGACTTCGAGAGCCACCACGCCGCAGACCTGGACGTGGGACGTTTTTTAAGCGGCTGCAACGCCTTTCCGTTCTTTGCCAAACAACGCTGTGTGCTCTTGAAGGAGGCCGATCAACTCATTCCCGCTGCACGCGAGGCCCTGCTCCGCTATCTCAAGGCCCCGGCCCCAGGTTCGGTGCTGGTGGTCCTCGCCGGACCGCTGGATGCCAAGAGTCCGCTGCGCAAGGCCTTCGAGGCCCACAAAAGTGCCTGGTGCGTGCCCTGTTATCCGCTGGAAGGGCGGGAACTGGTCGCCTGGATCCAGGCCACCCTGCGGGAGCGCGGCTATGCGGCGGATGACGAGGCAGTGACGCTGATGGCCGAACGGCTGGAGGGGGATGCACGCAATGCCGCCTCCGAAATCGAGAAATTGACCCTCTATCTGGGCGAACGACGCCGTGTCACGCTTGAGGATGTGCTGGACGCCGTGGGCGGATCCGGTACCCGGAACGCCTTTGCCATGAGTTCGGCGATCTTTTCCGGTCGCACGGAGAAGGCGATGAGCATGCTCGACAGCCTGCTTGATGCCGGAGAGGAGCCGTTGGCGCTGCTGGGGATTCTGGTGCAACGGCTGCGGCGTCTGATTCAGGGGGCGGCGCTTTTGGAGAAGGGTGAGACCCCGGATGCCGTGCTGGCGGGTTTGCAGATCTTCTGGAAAGAAAAGGGGGAGTTCATCGCGCAGGCGCACTCCCTGCCACCACGCCGCCTGGCCAATGCCCTGCTGCGCTGTCAGGAGGCGGATCGGGAGTTGAAAAGCGGTAGCGAGCCGCGTCGTGTCATGGAGCGTCTGGTGATGGGGATGGCGCAGACAAGGAGCAGAGATCCCGCATCCGGTGGCGCACCAGGACGAACAGCAGCAGCACCCCGGCGACCCCCATGGCCGTGACCGGAAAGATCGCGCCGCGCATCAGGTCGTAGGCCGAACCACCGAGCACCGGGCCAATGCCGCGCCCCAAAGCGCTCATCGATTGATAAATCCCCAGGATCGCCCCTTGCTCCTCCGGGTCGGTATTCAGGCTCACCAGGCCCGAGAGCGCAGGGTGGATCAAGCCAGTACCCAGGGCGATGAGCGCCAGGGCGGCGAGCAATCCCCCCCATCCATCGGGATTCAGGCCAAAGAGACCGATGGATACCAGCAAAAGGCCGCTCATGGCGGTTTTTTTCTCGCCGATTTTCGGCAGCAGGCGGCGGACCAGTCCCCCCTGGGTGAGCACGGCCACCACGCCGACGAAGGTGAAGATCCAACCGGTGCTGGTCATGTTCCACTGCATGAACTCTTTTCCCCAGAGCGGCAGCGTCACCTCGAAGGCAGAGAAGAGGGTGATGAACACCCCGATCAACTGACAGGCGATCAGGGCGCCGGGAAAGCGTCGTGCCAGCTGCCGGGGCGAAGAGGCGAGCAGCGGATGGGTCGGTTCGGGGGCAGGTGTCGTGGCTCGAGTGACGGGCCGGGTCTCCGGCAGATAAAAGATGGCCGCCAGGGCATTGAGCCCGGTGATCAGCGCCGCGACCAGGGGTGCGGCCTCGATGCCGTAGACGGTGAGCCAGCCGCCGAAGGCCGGTCCGAGGATGAAGCCCAATCCGAAGGCTGCGCCGATCAAGCCCATGGCCTTGGAGCGCTCTTCGGGTTTGGAGAGATCGGCCATGGCGGCCTGGGCCACGGCGATGTTGGCGCCCATGATGCCCGCTGCGGCGCGGGCTGCGAACAATACCCAGAGCGAGCCGGCCAGACCGTAGGCCAGGTAGGAGAGTGCCGAGCCGGTCAGGCCGAGGATCAGGGTCGGACGACGACCGACGCGGTCGGAGAGCCATCCCCAATAGGGTGCGAAGAGGAACTGCATGATCGAATAGATGGCCATCAGCCAGCCGATTTCGCTGGAGGAGGCGGCAAAGCGGGCATCGGTGGCGTAGAGCGGCATGAGCGGCAAAACCATGCCGAAGCCGAGCAGGTCGAGAAAGACGGCGATGAAGAGGATGCCCGTGGAGGCGGTGGTTTTCATGGGATTCGCTTCTTGAGTCTCTTGTGAGGAAACTTCCAGGAGGTTTGGGAACGTGTTGCCCCGCGATCGGATGAACTTGAGACGAGGCGCTATCCAAACGATCAACTATATTCTGGGAGCCCCTGTTTGTACACACCCGGATTCGTGTTTTTCATGCGCGTCGGCGCCAGAGCAGATGGCGAATGGTACGTCCGGCAGCTACTCCCTTGGTTTCAAAGCGGGTTTCAATCCAGAAATCGGGCTGAGACGCGAACCGTTCTGGTTTGGTCAGATTATCAAAACCTGGATGATCGTCGAGCAGCGCAAACATCCATTCGGCATACTCTTCCCAATCGGTAGCCAGGGTGAGCAGTCCGCCGGGACGCATCCGATCGTTGAGCAAATCCAGCAGTTCGGTCTGGACGATGCGGCGTTTGTGATGACGTTTTTTGGGCCATGGGTCGGGAAAATTGATGATCACCCAGTCGAGTGACTGCTTGGGAAAGGCGGTGTGCAGCGCCTGACGGGCGTCATCGGCCAGGATGCGGGTATTGGTGACACCCTCGGTTTGCAGCTTCCGGATCAGTCCCGCCATTCCCTCTTGGAACACCTCGATGCCGATGAAACGGTCTTCGGGGTGCCGGGCGGCAAGCGGTGCCAGGAATTGACCATTGCCAAAGCCGATCTCGACGATCAATCTCGCTGATTGGGGATCCGCACCAAGCGCCAGCAGCAATGCGTCGCGGGTGGTTGCCAGCGGCGGTTGAAAGTCCGGCAGGGTGGCATCCAGCCAGAGCTTTTCACGCGGCGTGACGAAGCCTCGCTTACGCCCGTGGACCTTGGGTTTCCAGGGGATTGGCGGGGTCGGGGAGGGGGTTGGGTCAGAATCGGTCACGTAATGGGAATTCCTTATAGATCGGGTCGTTGAAAAAACTGGATGCATCGGGGATTGCGTGCGCTGAGGTTCGGATGATGCCGGCGGGAAAACCGACGATTGTCGTGAGTCCGGTTCCGAATCTTGACGCATCGGATCCATCATCATAATTTATTGTTTGGTTGGACGACAACCGCCAGGTTCAACCAGGATTTTTCATTGACGGGTGAAGAGGTCTCGGGACCGTTAAAGTTCCCGGCAGGGGTATTGGGACAAACTCTTCAATTTTGGGATGCGTAGTTTTTCTCAAGGCTGCGTGCAAGATGCACAGGGTCGTTTCCAAAAAGCGGAAACGACCCCCGCGAAGGTCGCGCGCGGCGCATTTTTCGCAAAAAACGCTTCTGATAAGAGCGGGCTAAAGTCAAAAGCAAAATCCTGGGAGATGAATCTCCCATATATGGTCCGCCCCGCTTTGCAAGGAAAAATTTTCACCGAGTCAACCAGAGAAAAGTTGCATCCATATATTCGGCCTATGATTGAAGATTTTTATCTT
>JAMOBI010000090.1:0-17701 GCA_039908105.1 Magnetococcus sp. YQC-9 | reverse complement strand
TGGCGATGGCGAGGAGGAAACACCCGATCCCATTCCGAACTCGGCAGTTAAGCTCCTTTGCGCCGATGATACTTCGTCTCAAGACGCGGGAAAGTAGGTCACTGCCAGGAAGTTTTTTTCATTTCATGACGAGGCGTTCCTTAAAGGGCTCCTCGTTTGGGGGAGCAAACACGATTCCCCCTCCATCATGCAGATCAGATGGCGCGATGAACGCGCAACGCGGGTATCGCGGGATGGAGCAGTCAGGTAGCTCGTCGGGCTCATAACCCGAAGGCCGGAGGTTCAAATCCTTCTCCCGCAACCAACATGAGCATCCCTCTTTTCAGTGGGATGCTTTTTTTGTTTGTGAAGGGCATCACCTTGAATTTCAGACCTTGCATCCACTCTGCCTTTCAGTGTGTCGAAAAGAAGCAATGCACGAATATAAAGAGAGCGGCGTGGAGTGGTTGGCAGAGGTATTTGTATGATCAGAGGGCGCTCCATACGTCTCTTCCTGGTTGATGGAACTCCTGGTGGGATTATCACGGCCGAGATATTGAACTGGACCGGCCATATCATGACTGCGCCACGAGCTCGTTTGGCAGATTTGATTCAACGCCCAGAAGCTGGACGCACGGGGATTTATATTTTAAGCGGGATGGACCCTTCTGGCGGTTTCAAACCAGTGGTTTATATCGGTGAGAGTGACAATGTTGGCGGGCGGTTGGTGCAGCACAACACAAAAGATGATAAAAAGTTCTGGGAGCAAAGCTGTATTGTGATAAGCAAGGATCAAAATCTTACCAAGGCCCATATTCGTTACCTGGAAAGCCGTTTGATTGCCATTGCTAAAAAATCCGGACGAGTTGAGTTGGACAACGGGACAGCCCCTAACATCCCCTTGCTGCCTGAAGCGGATATTGCGGACATGGAGTTCTTCATTGATCAGTTGCGCATAATCCTGCCAGTTTTGGGATTGGATCTATTGAAAGAGCAATCCAGGGCTCTGACTGCGCAGTCCACGGGGGGTACGGATCCCGTGTTTGATCAGGACTATATCGAGTTTGAGCTGGTGACAAGGAGGGAGGGTCTGCTTGCCAATGCCTATGAAATGGCAGGTGAATTTATGGTTTTGGCTGGTTCCCAGGTGCGTCAGCGATGGAAAGGGGTTGCAGGGGGATACCAAACATTGCAGCAGCAATTGATTTCAGGAGGTATATTGGTACCCGATGCATCCGGGCATTTGGTCTTCCAACAAAATTATACCTTTTCTAGTCCGAGTGCGGCATCTGGCATCATCTTAGGTCGCCAGGACAATGGACGGTTAAGCTGGAAGATTAAAGGAACATCCAAGAGTTATGCTGAGTGGCAGGAGGAACGAGTGGCCAGTGTAGCTACGGTCGGAGATCCGTCATGATCCAGATATCTTGACGACCAGGACAACCAATCGGTCTTCCTTGATGGTGTAGAGGATGCGGTAATCTCCCTCCCGGATGCACTACATGTTTTGTAAGGCGGTCATCTTCACGCACCCATCCGGACAAGGATTGAATACCAGCGCATCAATCGATCTTCCGAGGTTCTCTTGCGCCGGTCGGGGGAATTTTTTCAAATCTTGGATGGCGGTATGGCTCATTCCGATGGCATAAGGCATCTCCATTCACCCGAGTCCAAGTTCCTGCTTGACCTGTTCCCATGGGACACCCCCTCCATCACGCTCATACTCTTCCAAGGCTGTTCGCGCCGCTTCCACGTCTTGCCGATCCTCTTCCAGGCATGTGCCACCAGCTCGGAAATCGTCCCCGCGGTTGCCAGGGCGGCGGTTTGCAGTGGCTTTTGCATCGATTCGGGCAGTGTCACGGATAACAGGTGCTTCCTTCTTGGCGAGCAGGTTGTTGGATGGTCATTCCCGCACCCTGGTACGGTAACAATTTGTCCGGAAAACGGGTCAATGACGGGTGTCAAGAATCGATTGTCATCTTCATTTTCTGTAGCTATAATAAATCCCATGAAGATTGATTCCGATCCCGTCAAGGATGCCATCAACCAGCAAAAGCACGGTGTTTCTCTGGCTGTCGTGTCTGAATGCGATTGGTCGGCTGCCATTTCCAAGCCTGATCAACGCAGCGACTACGGCGAAAGGCGCATGAATGTGCCGATCAACAGTCGGTTGTATTGCGTCGTTTTTGTGGATCGGGGCGCGGTTCGTAGGGTGATCAGTCTACGCAAGGCCAACAGTCGGGAGGTCAAAGCCTATGTCCAATCGTAAGAGATTTCTGGAAATGCCGACACCCGAGGAGGATGCCCGGATTGCCTTGGGGATCGCCAGCGATCCGGACACCTATGAACCATCGGACACGGAGATCATGGCCATGCGTCCCGTGCGCAAGGGGCGACCGGCCAAGTCGGATCGTAAGGTGTTGTTGTCGGTGCGCTATTCTCCAGAGGTGGTGGCGTTCTTCCGAGCGACGGGTGATGGCTGGCAAAAGCGCATGGATGATGTTCTCCGGGAGTGGGTGGCCACCCGTTCGGCTTGATCTGCCGGGATGCTGTGTCAAGATGATTGTCACGCAGCTAAACCGCAACCATCACGGGAGGTGTAGTTCCATTATCGATGAGAAGTAGATCATGAAGACCAAAGAGGGATTTGATTTCAGCAAGGCCAAGCGTGGTCCGATCCTGCCGCAAACCGGCAGAACCCGCATCACCTCTGCCTGTCCGATGATGTGCTCATGGAGTTCCGCAACCGTGCCCTGGCGGTTGGCACGGGCTATCAGACCATGGTCAACGATGCCTTGCGGGAATACCTGGTAAGTTCCGAAAAGCCTTTGGAAGCGACCTTGTGCCGGGTCATCCGCGAGGAGTTGCAGGCGACCAGTTGAGGGGGGTGGTCATGAACCCGTTGCCTTTGAAAATCCCAACACCCGAGGAGGATGCCCGGATTGCTTTTGATCCGCGAGAAGTTGCGGGAGGCTTGGTACAATCTTTTGACGTCAGTAAAATTTTTCATTATACTTTATCAAAATTATTGAATCAATAGATGCAGTATAACAGTTTTTGGTAGTGTCTTACGTTAACCTAACCGCAACCAGCTTGGAATGTGTAGTTTTTATTAGTGAAAAAAAGAGAGGGTCTGGGAGATTCATCTCCCAGGGTTTTGACTTTAGCGCGCTCTTTACAAGAAGCATTTTTCGCGCCTTTTGCAAAACAATCCCGCGAACATGGCCCAAGAACAAAGCCGCGTGACAGAGGCTTTAAGGGTTGGTGACTGGCGTGCCAGACCATCGCAATCAGTCAAATCGCTTGGTTGATCCGCCAGGTTAACGTAAGGCACTACCCAGTTTTTTAACAGAGTTTGAATTCAGTGTGGGTACCTCAACAATCATATTTATAATAAATCATATGAAAACGAAACTTAATAAGATTTTATTGTTGGCATTAAGTTTCCTGTTTGGTGTTGTTGTTATTGTTGGAGTTCTTGAAATTTTATATTTAAAGAAAGCACTACAAGAGAGTGAACTATACCACGCAAAAATTACTAAAAGCATTAATATGTTAAATTTTTCGCATGCTGTCCAGATCAATTTCAAAAAACAGGTTCAGGAATGGAAGAACATTTTATTGCGCGGTTGGGAAGGGGATAAAATATACCAAAAACATTATAATAGTTTTTCTGAGCATGAACGGCTCGTTCAAGAGCAATTGAACAGCATGGCAACCATGCTCCATGACCTGGAGATGATCGATATCGAACGGATGGTCGATCAATTTCGTCAGACCCACACGAAACTCGGATTGCTGTATCGGCAGGCCCTCAGAGAGCATTGGAAGCCTGATAATCCGCTCACCTTTCAATTGGTTGACTCTTATGTCCACGGGATTGATCGTGGTCTGACCGACGAAATGGATCGGTTGCAAGTTGATATCGATGCGTTTGTCAATCAACAGATCTCCATGCTGCATCATCTGCAGAACAAAGAATATCAGAACATTATCATTGAAATTGTTTTGGTTTTGTTTCTTTTGACCCTGATCTCCTCTTTGGCTTTTGCCTGGAATCGCAAGTTGCAAATGGCGGTGATGATTCGCCATCAAACAGAACGGGAACTACAAGAGACCTTGGCCAAGCTGGAGAGTGCCAATCTTCGTTTGCAGCAGGAAGCTGACAGTCGTGCACAGGCACAGCAGCAGCTGGAGCTGGAGCGAGACAAATTGTTCGGCATTCTCAACGCCATGGATGACGGCGCCTATATCGTGGACCGGGAGTGCAACATTGAGTACATCAACCCGGTGGTGGAACGACTGTTTGGTCCGCACAACGGCAACAAGTGCCATCACTATTTTCACAAACTCGACCAGCCATGCGGCTGGTGCAAGAATCCTCAGGTTTTCGCCGGCCAATCGATCCATTGGGAGTGGTATTCAGAAAAGACCGGACAGATTTTTGACCTGTTTGATACCTCCCTGACCAATGCCGATGGACATGTCAGCAAGATCGAATTCTTTCACGACATCACGGCGCTCAAACGTACCGAAGCGGCTCTGGCGGCTCACGTCACGGCCTTGGATGAACGTGTCCGGGAGATTGAATGTCTGCGCGACATCACCCACCAGTCGTTGACGCCGGGTTGGAGCCTGCAACAGATCCTGGATCAGTGCGTACGGCTCATACCCAAGGGGTTTTCAAAACCGAAATCCATCATGGCACGCATCCGCTTGAATGGAGAGAGTTTCCAGACCGCCGATTTCCGGGAGGTGGAGTCGAGGTTGAGCGCGCAAATTCCACTGCTCGAAGAGCTGACCGGGGTGGTGGAAATCTTTCGTTTGCCGTCACAGACCGATGAGAATGAACCATTGTTTCTGGATGAAGAGCAGACTCTTCTGGATTCGATTGCCAAACAAATTGGACAGAGTGTCAGCCGCTATCATGCGGAGGAACGGTTGCACCAGGCCAAGGAGCATGCCATGGCGGCCACCAGGGCCAAGGGGGAGTTTCTCGCCACCATGAGCCACGAGATCCGTACGCCGATGAACGTGATATTGGGGATGTCGGAGATGCTTTTGGACAGCGGCCTGACCCGGGAGCAGAACGGCTTTGCCCGGGCCATTCATCGATCGAGCCAATGGTTGTTGACGATCATCAACGATATCCTGGATTTCTCACGCATCGAGGCTGGGCAGATCGTATTTGTGGAGATCCCGTTCTCACCGCATCAGGTGGTGGAGGAGAGTCTGGAACTGATGCGGATGAAAGCCAATGAAAAGGGGTTGCTCCTGACCAAGACGATCGGTCCGAATCTCCCAGCGCTCATTGTGGGCGACGATGGACGCTTGCGCCAGATTTTATTGAATTTGCTTGGCAATGCCATCAAATTCACCCACGAGGGCGAGATCCGGGTGACTCTGCATCGGGATCCGGACGAACCGGACAAGCTCTGTTTCGAGGTGGCTGACACCGGTATCGGGATACGGGCAGAGCAGTTGGAGCACATTTTCGAGCGGTTTACCCAGGCCGATTCAGGGATTACCCGTCGCTATGGAGGCAGTGGACTTGGTTTGACCATCTCCAGACGATTGGTGGAGATGATGGGCGGGAGAATCCGGGTGGTGAGTCAGTTTGAAAAAGGGAGCATTTTTCACTTCACTCTGCCCATCCGGGAGGCTGTGGCACCTCCTGTTTCAACCAGCGCGTCCAGTGAGGGTGTCACGACCTCTGCGGTCAAGGCGCAGCGCATTCTCCTGGCCGAGGATGTGGAAGAGAATCAGATGTTGTTCCTGGCCTACTTCGAGAACACCCCGCATCAGGTGGTATTGGTCAACAATGGCATTGAGGCGATCGATCGCATCCAGACAGAGCCGTTCAATCTGGTGCTCATGGACATTCAAATGCCTGAAATGGATGGTTATACCGCCGTCCGCTGGATTCGGCAGTGGGAACGGGAACAAAGACGTGCCGCCACAACCATCATCGCGTTATCAGCTCACGCCATGGAAGGTGAGATGGAGCGGAGCAAAGAGGCGGGATGCGACGGTTATTTGGCCAAACCGGTTAGCAAGAAAAGGTTGTTGCAGACCATCCAGCACTATGGGTCGGAGCAGAATGGTCAGGCGATATGAGAAACGCGCAACCATCACGGGATGCGTAGTTCCATTAATAGGGGTCCAGGGGGATTATCCCCCTGGTGGGATCCAAGGGCGAAGCCCTTGGGACTTTGTTTTTGACTTTAGCGCGCTCTTCAAAACAAGCATTTTCGCGCATTTTCTAGAAAAATGCGCTGCGCGCCGCCTTCGTGAGCGTCGTTTCCGCTTTTTGGAAACGACGCTCACATCTTGCACGCAGCCTTGCAAAAAACTACGCATCCCAAAGCAGGTGCGGTTTAAAGGCCGGAATATTGGTGACGAAACAAAAAAATTACTCCCAACATACCTGGTTGCGGCCTGCGTGTTTGGCTTGATAGAGGCGGGCATCGGCTTTCTGAATCAACGTTTCCGGGATATCGCCCGGTTCGTTGGTTGCCACTCCCAGTGAGAGGGTGATGAACGGCAGGGGATTGCCTTCCACAGAGGAAATCGGCATCACCCCCGTCGCCTGACGCAACCGCTCTGCCACGGCCACGGCTGCGGCCATCGGGGTCTCGGGCAAGATGAGGGCGAACTCCTCGCCGCCGTAGCGCGCCGCGATGTCGTGCAAGCGGATGGTCGCCTTGAGCAGTTCGGCCAACGCGCGCAGCGCCTGATCCCCATTCAGATGGCCTTGAGTATCGTTGAACCGTTTGAAGTGGTCGATATCCATCATGATCAGGGTCACCGGGTGGTGTGCGGGCCGGGAAAGCAGCTTGGAGAGCGAGGCGTCGAACCAGCGGCGGTTGCAAAGGCCGGTCAGCCCATCCAGACGTACGGCATCCTGGAGGGTGTCGATCTGCTTGCGCTGTTCTAAAACCTGATCGTTCACCGAACGGATTCGTCCGGTCAGGATCATCAGCAGGTTGCGGGCGATGAGCGGGGCTGAGTCGATCAGGCGCCATAAACGGCCCTCATCGATCTGCAACAGCCGGCTCGGCATGCGACTGATCACCCAGGCATTTGATTTGGAATGGCTGATCAGGGAGATCTCCCCCACGATGTCACCCGGCCCCACCTGACTGACCGGCTCGCTGTCTGGCTGCTCCAGATGGATCGACAACGCCCCGGCCAACACCAGTTGAATGGAGCGGTCGCTGTTCTCTGGTGAGATCAGGATCTCGTCGGCGCCCACCTCACGGATCGGGCAGAGCGCCAGTTCTTCCAGATGGCGCTCGCCGGCAACATCGCAAAACAGCTTCGAGTGGTTCAAAAGTGGTGCCAGCATGGTGGTACGCTGCTATCCTCGCTCCCCGAAGAGCGGTCATGGTGACCGGAGTGATTGTGAGTTGGATGCACGAATCTTGGGAATTGGGGTTGCCAGGCATCAATCCTTGACAACCGGAGTTGGCCGGATCGGCGGATCGCGATGGATCGGCTCGCTGCGCGGAGTGAATCCAGACGCAGCATCGGTTGCAGGCAGGGGTGCCGGAGCGGCGGGTTGAGGCGCGAGGGTTGGCAGCGGAGCCTGGACCACTTCCGGCGGCGGCATCTGAACCACCAGATAGGCCGGTTGGGTGATGATCGGCAGGGTGGGCGGAATCACCATCGGACGTCCCACGAAGGCGCCGGTCTCCTGATAGTCGTAAAAAGGACGCGCCGTGTCCGGGTAGTAGATGTGCGCCGAGTCGCTGGTGGGACGCTTTTCTGCCTTCTTGATCCCGGTCTTGTCCACCGTGGCGCTGCCGGCTTGGCTCGGGGCGCTCCAGACGGCAACGAGTCCGGCGCAAAGTGCGCTGGCGAACCAGAGATGGGGCGTGCGAAAATCGTTTTTCGCGTCCATGGGTTTGATTCCTTCTGCAAGAAATTCTTAAATTTTTTTGAGCCAAGCAGTTTTTATACCACAACCCTCTTGGGAAGCGTCAGTTTCTGCAAGGCCGTGAGCAAGATGCGCGAGTCGTTTCCAGAACTTGCATGATGGGGGGAGAACCCACTCACCCGCCATCAGCAAGTTTAACAGTAAAGCCACACATCCCAAGCCGGGTGCGGCTTGGAGACTCTTTCGCCTTCCGGAATCTTCCGCAAAAGCCCATGCACGCCCCCATTCGGTTTGCCGGGCTGGTTTCGGCTCAATGTTTTCCATCACCTGTCGGCATGCCACCTGCCGGGGTCACCACCTGCAAAGCCGGGCTCGGAACCGCATAGTAGGCCACCGGCGCAGTCGGCATCATCACCACCGGTTGCACCGGCGCATTCGACTGGTTGGTGGTCGCCAGAGGCGAAACCGAGGAGTAGATCATGCCACCGCTCCCAAAACCCGGAGTTCCCGGCGCCGGGAGATTGACCGCGTGGGCCGGGATCACATAAGGCCGCGCCCCGGAGTCGGCGGAGGAGGCCTGCGGATAGACGACATCGCGATTGCCGCCATGGTGGAATGCAGCCATCATGGCCAGCCAGCCGGCAGAGACCACCGCAGCCACGGCTGTCGTGGTTGGTTCGGCCTGGGCAGGGGGGGGTGCTGCGGTCATGGCGGCCAGAAGCGCGACGGTTCCGAGCAGGGAGACCGACTTGCGGAAACGATGCGGGGTGGTTTGGTTCTTCATGAGCTGCGTCCTTTGATGAAACAATGAATTGGCGATTCACGATACTTGTGCAATCAGGTTGGTCCCTTTTAAACGCACCCATTTTGGGATGCGTCGTTTTTTGCAAGGCTGCGTGCAAGATGCAAGAGTCGTTATCCAAAAAGCAAAAAACGACTCCCGCGAAGGCGGCGCGCGGCGCATTTTTCGCAAAAGGCGCTTCTTTTGAAGAGCGCGCTAAAGGCAAAGGCAAAACCCTGGGAGAGGAATCTCCCAGACCCTCTCTTTTTTTTCACTCATAAAAACCACACATTCCAAGCTGGTTGCGGTTTAGTGCAAGGGAAGATTGGTCACCGGAATCGATGCGGTTTTGGGTTTGGTCTCACCGGGAATCGGGTTCATCGGCACCAGACGGATGAACCGGTACCAGGGTTCAAGGGTCTCCTCGGCCTCCAGCCGCACCGGCTGTTGCAGATGATCCACCGGGGTGAAGTAGTCCCATTTCCCCTGGCTGGAGGGATCCCGCTGCCACCAGTAATCGGACGGATGGGCATATCGTCCCGGTCGCACGTGAATGGTCACGGTATCGCCCGGCTGATGCGGAACGATGAAGTCACCGGCGATGGCACTCGAACACCCGAGCATAAGGGTCGCAGCCGTAACGTACAAAAGATGTCTGTTCATGTTTACCGCTCCTTGTTTTCAGCGCTGCAATGCCTTCAAGGCTCACTTGGGCGGCAAATCATTGGATGGAGCCTGGGATTTGCGCGGTGCCTGCTTGGCCGGTTTGGCGCTCTTCCGGGGCGCCTTCTTGGCCACCTTCTTGGCCGGCTTTTTCGCCACCTCGGGTTTGGCTGTGGCCTTCTCCTCGACCACCGGAGCTGCCGGAACCGGTTTGGCCTCGGGTGCGGGTTTGCTCTCCGTGACTGCGGGCGGCTGCGGCACCTGGAACCCCACTCTCGGCGGTTGAATCACGAAGGAGGGCTGCTCGATCGTGATCGGCGCCTGATGCATGATCACCGGCGGTTGCGGGATGGCCACGGGTGGATTGCCGACCCAAACCGGCGGCTGGTTGACCACGATGGAGGGGCGTTCGATGGTGATCGGCGCCTGGCGCACCACCGTGGAACCGAGCGGATGGCCGTTGGCATCCGTGGCCGGTGCGCTGGTGACGGGTGCGGCGGGTGCAACCGGTACAGCCCCGCCATTCGGCTGGCTGGCATAGGTCGTGCCCACCGCATTGGCCGGCATGGGCACTTGCCAGGGCGAGCCCGGATTGAGCATCACCGGCGGGGTGTGAACCACGACCGCAGCAGGCATCTCATAGGTGGTCAGCGGCGCCTGGGTGGGGTCAATGGTGTGACCACAGGCCGCAGCCAGGGGCGCGGCGGCGACGATGAACAGCCATTTGCCACCGTGGTTTGCCAAAGGTGCGAGCAATCCCTTCATTTTTCATCTCCCTCGCCCGTCCTGGGCGAAAATGCATGGATCTATGGAGTCGTGTAACCACTGAAAATACATCCGTCGCTGGAAGGTGTATCGGACGGCCCAGGGTGTCGGATTAGAGAATTCTCCAAGAAACCCGAGGGTTATCCGTTATCGTGAGTGTCTGGGATAGGCGATGTGGAGCAGCATGAAGCCAGCCACCCCCGCAAAGAAGAGTACCGGCGCCCAGGCGGCCAGTATGGGGGGGAGTCGTCCACCGAGTCCGAAAGCGGTGGACAGATCAGCGAGCACGAACATGAGAAAACCCAGCAGGCTGCCCAGCAGCGTGGAGCGCAATGCGCCTCCGGAGCGTGGCAGACGCAGGGCAAAGGGGAAGGCGAGTGCGATGGCGGTGAGATTGACAGCCGGGGCTGCGAGGCGGCGATGGAGGATCACCCGGTGTCGGGTGGCGTCGTGACCTTCCTGTTGCAACCGGTCGATGATGGCGATGAGTTCAAGGACGGTGAGCATTTGGGGTTGCGGCGTGCCGGTCCCCAGGCGGCGTGGATCGAGCGAAACCTGCCAGGGGCGTTGTTCAAAGGCCTCGACCGAGGTGGCGGGCTGAAAACGGTAGTCGATGCCGTTGGCAAGCATCCAACCAGCGTCGATGAAGCGGGCGCTTTTGGCCTCCAGGCGAGCGGCCAGGCGATAGTCGGCGCCGAAGGTGAAGGTGGTGATGTTGTGCAGGGTGGTGCTGTCGGATGAGACCTTTTCGACGTGAATGATCTGTTCGCCATCGCGTATCCAGATGTCGCCGGTCTGGGAGAGTGGTGCAACGTGGCGATCGACGATGTGATCCTCGATCTTTTGGGCGATGCTGTTGGTGCGCGGCACGATCTGGGCGATCAGCAGGCCGTGCAGCACGGCGATGATCAGGCCGCCGGCAAGAAGAGGTGCGAGGATGCCGGCCAGTGAGATACCGCTGGCGCGCATGACGGTGATCTCGTTTTCGCGGGTCAGGCGCGACACACCGATGAGTGTGGCCAACAGCAGCATCGAAGGGGTGAGCATGCCCAGATAGTTGGGCAAACGGCTTAAGATCAACAGCGAGACATCCAGCAGATGGAAGTTGGGTTTCGGGGTGTAACGGCGGATCCCTTCGATGCCGTCGATGAGCAGGAAGAGTCCGACGAAGACGCCGATGGTCTTGGCAAAACTGATCAACAGAAAGCGCAGCAGGTAGCCAAAGAGAATGGGCATGGCCTTTACCGTGGGTGGTCTGCGACGTGGGTGGTGGGCAGGCGAGCTGCACGCCAGCGCGAGGAGCGGGACCAGGGAAGTTCCGGGGCGAGGCGTCCGAGACTTGCGTAATGGAACGCCCAACTGGTGAGTGCGGCCATGAAGAGGTTCGGGGTCCACAAGCCGGTCAAGGGGGTGATCAGCTTGCGACTGGCCATCGCCTCACCAGAGGCCAACAGCAGGAAGTGGAGGATCAGGATTGCCACGGCTGCGGCGAAGCCGAAGCTCTTGCCGGTGCGATGAGACTGTTGCAGACCGAGCGGCAGGGCGAGTGCCCCCATGATGAAGGTGGCCACCGGGAAGGCGATGCGGCGGTGCCACTCCAAGAGGGCGGCGTAGCGTCTCTCTTTGGGACCGTTGTTGAGCAGCTCCAGGAGTTCGCCGGGATCGAGTTCGTCGACGGTCTCCTTCTGGTGACGCGGGACCAAGCCAATGATCACATCCAGGCCCAAATCGAAGCGGGTGAACTGCAGATGGCGGTAGTGTCCTCCAGGAGTGATCCAGTGGCGGCTGCCATCTTCGAGCAACAGGGCCGCTTTGTTGTCGTCGCGGGTGTGGGGGTGGGCGCGGCGCGCGGTGATGGTGACGGTTTCCGCCGGGTTGCGCTGATCGTGGATCAATACCCCTTCCAGCGTGCCGGTGAGCGGATCCTGATGGTCGATGTAGAAGGTCATCCCCGGCATGTCGCGGTTGAAGGTCCGGGGTTGCAGGGTCATGGCGGTGTTGGAGGTGAGCAGGGCTCTTTTCAGCGAGGTGAATTCGTAGAAGGCCGTGGGCACCCAGATCCAGTTGAGCAGCAGGGAGAGTGTGGTGAACAGGAGTATGAGCAGGCCGATCGGACGGGCGATCTGCCAGATGCTGATGCCGCTCGCCTTGATGATCACCAGTTCGCTGTCGCGGGCCATGCGGTTCATGGTCAAAAGAATGCCGCTCAAGAGTGCCATCGGGAGTGTGCCGATCATGAATTGCGGGATGGCATAGAGGATCAGTTGACGCAAGACCGAAATGGGTGCCCCGCGGTTGATCCAGACATCGGTGAGCAGCAGGATCTGGGGGAGCATCAAAAGAAAGGTCAAGGTGATCAGAGCCAGCAGGGAGGTCGCGGCGCATTCGGAGAACAGATGGCGGTAGAGGCGTTTCATCGGGCGTGCGCGGCGGCTGGTCTTTTCATTTGGGCGTTCTTGTGGTAAGCCATGTCGAGTGTTTTTGGTAGTTCATATTTCATGCCAATGCAAGGAAAGGTCACCATGTCGGAACACCATTTGAAGATGCATCCGGTCGAGGGGGATTTTTTGGCCCAGGAGGCCGATCTGTGGGTGATCGGTATCTATCAGGGCGGTGAACCACAGGCGGCCCTGGCCCGTTGTCCGGCGAGGGTGGAGCAGGAGGTGCGGCGGGTGCTCAAGGCCGGTTGGATGCGGGGCGAATCCGGGGAGACGTTGTTTATCTCGGTTGCCGCCGATTGGGGGGTGGAGGTCGCACGTCTGCTGCTGGTGGGCTTGGGCAAGCGCGACGCGGTGATCCTGGAGAGTCTGCGTGCCCTGGGCGCGACGGTGGTCAAGGCGTGCGAGAAGGGCGCCGTGGATCGGGCCATGGTGCTCCTCTCCCTGGATACGCTGCATGAGGTCGCCCCGCGTCGGGTGATGGAGGCGATGGCCGAGGGGGCGTGGCTGGGGAGTTACCGTTTCGAGCGTTACCAGGGGGTGAGCAAGAAGGACACTCCGCGCCATCGCCTCAAGCGGTTGGATTTCGTCCTGCCTGCCGGAAAGAGCAAAAGTGCCGGCAAGCGTTTGGCGCGCGTGGAGCAGATCACGCGCGGCGTGATGTTGGCGCGGGATCTGTGCAACACGCCGGGCAATCTGCTGACCCCCGAGGGGCTGGCCAAGAAGGCGCGCGAGTTGGCGGAGCACCTGCCGATCAAGACCACGATCCTCTCGGCGCAGGTGCTGGGGCAAAAGGGGATGAACGGTATTTTGGCCGTGGGGCAGGGGAGCGTCCATCCGCCCTGCCTGATCGTGATGGAGTATCGCAAGGGTGGGGATCGTCCGACGTTGGCGGTGGTCGGCAAGGCGATCACTTTTGATTCCGGCGGAATTTCGCTCAAGCCCGGCGCCAAGATGGAGGAGATGAAGTTCGACATGAGCGGTGGTGCGGCGGTGTTCGGTTTCATGCACGCCATTGCCGAGATGAGGTTGCCGATCAACGTGGTGGGGATCGTCCCTTCTGCCGAGAATCTCCCGTCGGGCACGGCGCAGCGGCCTGGGGATGTGATCAAGACCGCCAAGGGGATCTATGTGGAGGTGATCAACACCGATGCCGAGGGGCGGTTGATTCTGGCCGATGCGCTGCATCACGCCGCCTCGTTCGATCCGGATGTGATCATCGATCTGGCCACCCTGACCGGCGCCTGTGTCATCGCGTTGGGCGGGCATGCGACCGGCATGCTGGGCAACCATCCGGGTTTGCAGAAAAAACTGCGCAGGGCCGGTGACCGTTCCGGCGAACGGGTCTGGCCATTGCCGCTGTTTGCCGAGTATCAGGAGCAGATCAAATCGGTGGTGGCCGACATCAAGAATGTCGGCGGACGCGAGGCCGGGACCATCACGGCGGCCTGTTTCCTGTCGCGTTTCGTGGAGGAGTCGCGTGCCTGGGCCCATCTGGACATCGCCGGCACGGCCTATGATTTCTCCGCCACCCGTCCGCATGTGCCGAAGGGCTCGGTGGGGGTCGGGGTGCGTCTGTTGTGCGAGTACGCCCTGGCGGAGCGGGTCTGAAGATGGCCCGTGCGCGGGTCGGGAGTCCGGTGGCGCGGTTCTATCAGGTCGCTGCCGCCTCGTCGGAGGGGGTGATGATCGGTTTGTTGCACAAACTGGTTGATCAGGGGTTGCGGGTCTGTCTGCAGGTCGGGGATGGGGCCCGTTTGCGCCACCTGGATGATCTGTTGTGGCGTCATCCGTTGGAGCGGTTTTTGCCGCACGGTGTTTGGGATGGTCCGGATCCGGAGTTGCAGCCGGTGTTGCTGGCGTTGCGTCCGGACGATCGCAATGGGGCGACGGTGGCGATTGCGGCGGACGGGAAGGTGATCCAGGGGCCTTTGGCCTTTGATGTGGTGGTGGATTTCGTGTTGTCTGCCGCTCCCGCTCCAGCGCGGGAGCGTTATCGGTGGTATCAGGCGCACGGGTATGCGTTGGAGTATTGGATTCAGTCGCCGGAGGGGCGTTGGAGTCGGGCGGGGGGTGGAGACAAGACCGGCCAGTAAGGATTAGGGGGGATAAATCGCACCCGGCTTGGGATATGTCGGTAGTTACTGGTGAAAAAAAAGAGAGGGTCTGGGAGATTCCTCTCCCAGGGTTTTGACTTTGATTTTGTTTTTGATTTTTTCTTTGCCTTTAGGGCGCTCTTCAAAAGAAGCATTTTTCGCGTCTTTTCTAGAAAAATGCGCCGCGCGCCGCCTTCGTGCCTTTGGTCGTTGCCGTTTTTTGGCAACGACCAAAGGCGAGATTGCCCGTTCTGAATTGCTGATCACGACCGACGCCAAGGAGTCCGCATGCAACCGACCCTGTTGACCGTGTTTCTGCTGATCTGCTCCAACGTCTTTATGACCTTTGCCTGGTACGGTCATTTGAAGCATCTGGGTGAGCGGAGCTGGTATGTCGCGGCGTTGGTGAGCTGGGGGATCGCGCTGTTCGAGTATCTGTTGCAGGTGCCGGCCAACCGCATCGGGTTTACGGTGTTGTCGATTTCGCAATTGAAGATCATGCAGGAGGTGATCACCCTGCTGGTTTTCATCCCCTTTGCGGTCTTTTACCTGGGCCAGCCGTTGAAGCTCGATTATCTGTGGGCCGGGTTGTGTCTGGTGGGCGCGGTTTATTTTATTTTCCGCTCTTGAACGGCACCTGTATCGCAACCATTTTGAGATGTGTCATGTTCAAAAGGCCGCGTGCAAGATGCGAGCGTCGTTGCTAAAAAGCAGAAATGACGCTCGCGAAAGCGGCGCGCGGCGCATTTTTCGCAAAAAACGCTTCTTTTGAAGAGCGCGCTAAAGTCAAAGTCAAAACCCTGGGAGATGAATCTCCCAGACCTTCTCTTTCTTTCACCAGTCAAAGCGACTCATTTCGAGTTGGGTGCGGTTTGCACGCTGTCACCCGACTTGAGAGATGGTTCGCTCCCCGCCGTCAGCCAGGATCGCCTCGACCCGCTGCCGCCACAACCGTCCGAATTCGGCACGCACCTCCGGCATGGCGCGGTGGCTGAGCACCAGCGGCATCAGCTCCCCCATGCGCGGCGCAGGCGGAATCGCGGCGGGCGAGTAGGTCAGGGCCACTTTCCGACCGGTCGAGACCGTCTCGAAGACGAACGCTCCCGCACTGCCGATCCCCTCGCCAAAGCGCATCAGGTTCATGCGGTTGTACTCGCCGGCCAAACCCTTGAAGCCGTTGGCGCCTGCCGCACCGCTCACCAGGGTGAAAATCTGGGTGATCGGTCCGGTCACCCCCTCATCCACCCGGTTGGGCACGGTGATCAAAAGATCGCCGCGTAGCGGCATGCTGGTCGGGTAGAGGAGATCAACGGCGCGCTTGATCATCAGGAACGCACCGGCCACGGTCGGACAGGCATGCCCTGCCAGTTTCACCGCGTCGTTGAAGGTGTAAACGAACGGCTCCTCCCCGGCGCCCAACAGCTCGGCCAAAGGATCGCGAAGAGAGATGCTCGGGGTGTCGGGGAAGCGCATGGGTCATCCTATATCATTGGAGAATGGAAAGGGTCGCTTGGTGTGCAATCCGTTTGATACTCACGCCTTCCGCCGGATCGCTTCGTTAAACCGCACCCATTTTGGGATGCGTAGTTTTTCGCAAGGCTGCGTGCAATCTGCGGGCTTCGTTTCCAAAAGACGGAAACGAAGCCCGCGAAGGCCGCGCGCGGCGCATTTTTCGCAAAAAACACTTCTTGAGAAGAGCGCGCTAAAGTCAAAGTCAAAGGCAAAACCCTGGGAGAGGAATCTCCCAGACCCGCTCTTTTTTTTACCAGTAAAAACTTACATTCCAGGCCGGGTGCGATTTAACAGCCTCATGATGCGCTCCGACGGCTCGGCAGGGGTCGGATTGGCCCGCCACGCCTGCTCCGGTCGCCACAACGACCCGTCCGGTCTGGCCCGCCAGCGGGCATGTAACCAGTTGTACTGCTCAGCATACTCATGCACCCAGGTGGTAAACGCGGCATTGATCGCCTCGGTCAAGGCGATCACCCGCTCCTCGCTCGTCCCGCCCGCCTGCGGCTCGATTGGCTCGCCCACCCGGAAAATCGCCCGGCCCAACCCCTCGCGCGTGGCGATGATCGGCACCAGCGGGGTGTTGAACTTCAATGCCAGCCGCGCCGGTCCGGGCGGACACTGCGCCGGCACCCCCAAAAACGGCGCCGTGATCCCACCCTCGCGGGTGTTGATGTCGGTCATGAACCCCACCACCTTGCGCGCCTGAAACGCACGCACGATCTCGCGGGTGTCCTGGCGCGAGATCCACTCCACCCCATACCCGGCGCGCAGCTCGATGAAACGCTTTTCGCTCAACGGGTTGTTGGCATGCCGATAGAGAATCGCCGTGGGGGAGACGTGTCCACCGAGTCGCTTCAAACCCGGCTCCCAGCAGCCGACATGCACCCCGACGATCAGCACCCCGCGCCCCAGCGCGTGTGCGGCGTGCAACCGTTCCACATGTGCGTCCGCGAAGGCGATCTCGTGCACCCGGATCGACTCCATGTAGCTGTAGAAGATATTCTCAAAGGCGAGTGCCGCCAGCCGTTCGCGTTGCGCGTCCGAAAGGTTGTGGCCGTAGATCATCGCCAGATTGGCATTGGCCCAGTTCCACTCCGAGACAAGAATGCGACGTGCCAGAGCCGCCAGATAGCCCACGCGGCGATAGGCCGCCGGCAAATCTCCTGCGTTCACCAGGGCGAGCAGCCCCTCCAGGAGCAGTGCTTCCAGTCGGTATCGAAGGCGTGGTGGGGGGGTGGAGGAGGTGGTCATGAGCAAGTGGGATCAAGCGAAGCCATGTGGCAAACGTTCACGGGGGTCCGGGGGCGATTATCGCCCCCGGCAGAGGTCTGGAGGCAGAGCCTCCAGGATTTTGATTTTGCTCATTAAACGTACCCAGCTTGGAATGTGTGGTTTTTACCAATAAGGCGAAACTTGGTGGCGCCTTACGTTAACCTAAACCGCACCCATTTTGGGATGCGTAGTTTTTTGCAAGGCTGCGTGCAAGATGCGGGGGTCGTTTCCAAAAAGCGGAAACGACCCCCGCGAAGGCCGCGCGCGGCGCATTTTTCGCAAAAGACGCGAAAAATGCTTCTTATAAGAGCGCGCT
>JAMOBI010000089.1:0-12297 GCA_039908105.1 Magnetococcus sp. YQC-9 | reverse complement strand
CCATGCTGGAAAGCGCGACCCAACATTCCGTTGAACACGTTGGCGAAGGTTTCGCTCTCGACTCCGAAGCTCTGCGCCACGC
Organism: Magnetococcus sp. YQC-9; assembly: GCA_039908105.1. GTDB lineage: Bacteria > Pseudomonadota > Magnetococcia > Magnetococcales > Magnetaquicoccaceae > Magnetaquiglobus. The sequence continues at coordinate 12,215 of JAMOBI010000089.1, read as the reverse complement.
CAATGATGATCTGCAGATTCGAAGGGGTTGGCTCTTCATCCTCCTCGGTGGTCGGTTCGTCCTCCGCTGCCTGCTGCTCTGCGGCGGGTTCGTCCTCCGCTGCCTGCTGCTCGGTGGTGGAGGGGTCGTCTGCCACCGCATCCGCGGGTTTGTCTTCGAAGGCCTTCGCCATCTCGCTCATGGCCTGCTCGGCGTTGGCGAGGTCTGCTTCAAGCTCCGGGTCATCGTGGGTGGTGGACACGATCTCCACCTGGATGTCGGTGGTGGTCTCGACCTGCGGTTGCGGCGGCATCAGCCCGATGGCCAGGAACCCGGCTTCGCTGATGCGCCAAGTCTCGACACCAGCCTCCTCAATCAGGCCGTTCTTGAGCATGCTGCGGATCACCTTCTTCTCAGCACCGCCTTTGAGGTTTCCTGGCAAAGGGTGGATCGAGCCGTTGAGGTGGTTGATGGCGGCTTCGAGGATGGTCTGCTGTGTGGTGGTCAGTTCGTTCATGGTGCGTGCTCCTGGATGGTGGTTGGTGTGTTCTTGATGGCCACCATTGAGCCATTGGAGCGTCCGCTTATCAAGCACAATTTCAAACTATTATAATTGATTTCAATATTATTTATCATTGCATTGGCTGCCGTCTGATGAAGCAGGCTGGAGACAGGTTCGAGTTCTTCGGTTGGTGACCGACAAGGAATTGGAAAACAAAAGATGAAATACCAGTCAAACTTGGCCAACAGGCCGCACAGGACGCGCCGTGTTGCGTCCTGCCGTATCGGCCATGCCATTCTTCTTCGCGGTTCCTTCCTGGCCTCTGAAGGCGCGGGGGCCGCGCGACCCCGGCATTTCGCTAGCGCCAAATGAAAAAGGGGGTTTCCAGTTTCCACCCTTATTTTGTGACATCACATTGAAACATCACAGAAATTCAAGTGGAAACCTGTTTCTGAGGTTTCCACCCAGGTTTCCACCCGGTTTCCAGATAACAACTTGATAAGGTTGGCTATTTTTAACAAACCAAAACGATTGCAGGTTTCCACCCAGGTTTCCACCTTGGTTTCCACCCGACTTCCCGCCCGGTTTCCAGATAACAGACTGATAAAGCTGACTATCCATCACCAATCGGAGCGATTGGAGGTTTCCACCCAGGTTTCCACCCACTTGCCATCTTTTGTCAGGGATGATCCAGGATGAACATGGGGGTCAGAGAGTACGCTCGGCACCGTGGAGTCACCCACACCGCCGTCACCAAGGCGCTCAAATCGGGTCGGATCCAGAAAGAAGCCGATGGCCTGATTGATCCGGTCAAGGCGGATCGTGCCTGGGAGGGCAACACCGATCCAGCCTTGCAGCGCGGGCCTGTCCGGCAGATCGCCGCCACACCGCCGCCGACACCCAGACCGGCAAAACCAATGGATGACCTTCATCCACGCTCGGGCAGCGAGCCGCAGGAAACCAAGGGGGTGCCGAATTATGCCCTCAGCCGGGCAATCAAGGAGGCATACGCCGCCAAACTGCTGCGCATCGAATACGAACAGAAGATGGGCAATCTGCTGGAAGCTGCCGTCGTGACCAAAGAGGCCTTCGAGGTGGCTAGCCGGACGCGGGATCGTCTGGAAAAGATTCCTGGTCAGGTCTCGGCGGAACTGACGGCCATGACCGACCGCCGGGCCATCGAAACCTTGCTGGCCAAGGAAATCCGCAGTGCATTGGAGGAGATTGCAGGATGAGAAACGTTCCATCGAAATCGCATGCCTTGGCGACGCCCCAGTCGGATCAACCGGCAGATGCCGTGGAGATCATCATGGCCAAAGCCATCGAAGTGTGGGATGTGGAGCGGTTGATCCCATACGCGAACAATGCGCGCACCCACACCCCAGCGCAGGTCGATCAGATCGCGGCGAGCATCAAGGAGTTCGGTTTCACCAGTCCGATCCTGGTGGACAGCCAATCCGGGATCATCGCCGGGCATTGCCGCCTGTTGGCCGCCCGCAAGTTGAGGATGACGAGCGTGCCGGTCATCGTCCTCGACTACTTAAGCGATGCGCAAAGACGCGCCTACATCATCGCCGACAATCAGTTGGCCCTACAGGCCGGATGGGATTTCGACATTCTGGATGTCGAGGCGGCACGCTTGCGCGAGGATGGCTTCGATCTGGGTAAGCTCGGTTTTTCCGATGACGAGTTGGCTGGCATTCTCGACCGGATCTGTGTCGAGGAAGAAGGCGATGAAGAAACAGATGGTGCTGGCAGTGGAAACCCCATCCCGGAACCACCCGCCAATCCGGTCACCCGTCCGGGCGATCTTTGGTGCCTGGGTGATCACCGCCTGCTCTGTGGCGACAGCACCAATCCGGATGATGTGGTCCGCCTGATGAAGGGAGAGCGAGCTATTCTGTTCGCCACCGATCCGCCCTACCTGGTGGATTACGACGGCACCAACCATCCACCGAACCATCGGCACAAAGAAAAAGCCGCCCAGGCAGGGAAGGAGGTTTCGCCACTCGCGGGCAACAAGGATTGGTCCGACACCTACGGCGTCACCTGGGATGATGCCCGTCAGGGTCCGGAGCTGTACGAAGGATTCATCCGGGCAGCCATCGATCACGCTATCGATTCCCATGCCGCGTGGTACTGCTGGCACGCCTCCAAGCGGCAGGCCATGGTGGAGGCCGTGTGGGAGAAAATGGGTGCCTTCGTTCATCAGCAGATCATCTGGAACAAGAACGCCTCGGTCCTGACCCGCACCCACTATCTTTGGAAACACGAACCCTGCTTTTACGGCTGGATCCGGGGCAATCGCCCGGTCAGGCAGGAAGATGCGGAGTCCATGCCTTCGGTCTGGGACATGAAATCCCTGGCCGGGGAGGATCGTCCAGAACACCCGACACCCAAACCTCTGGATTGCTTCGCCATCCCCATGCGCCAGCATGTAGCCCTGAGCGGACTGTGCTATGAGCCGTTTTCCGGTTCCGGCTCCCAGATCATGGCCGGGGAGCAGACGGGGCGTCGGGTCTATGCCATGGAGATCAGCCCGGTTTATGTGGATGTGGCGGTGCAACGGTTCATCCAGGCCACAGGCAAGATCGTCTTTCTGGATGGATCGGGCGGCAAGACGTTTGCGGATGTGGCCGCCGAACGGGGCATTTCATGACTCAATCTGCATCCGGCACCGCCAAGCCGTCCTACACCTCGGCCTTTTTGCTCGGCATTCGGCCAAGGCCACTGTTGAATGTCTCCGATTGGGCCGACGCGAATCGGATTCTGTCATCGAAGTCTTCGGGATCGCCCGGACCGTGGCGGACCAGCCGGACCCCGTACCTCAGGGAGATCATGGATTGCCTGTCGCCATCCTCTCCCATCGAGAGGGTGGTGTTCATGAAGGGCGGGCAAATCGGCGGCACCGAAGCGGGCTTGAACTGGATCGGTTACGCCATCCATCAGGCGCCGGTGCCGTTCATGCTGGTGCAGCCCACGGTGGAGACCGCCAAACGGGTCTCACGGCAGAGAATCAGTGGCCTGGTGGAGTGCAGTCCGGCGTTGAAATCCCTGGTGCAGCCCTCCCGCTCCCGCGACAGCGGCAATACGCTTCTGAGCAAGGAGTTTCCGGGCGGCGTGCTGGTCATCACCGGGGCCAGTTCGGCGGTGGGGTTGCGTTCCATGCCGGTCTGCAACCTCTTCATGGATGAGATTGACGGCTACGAATCCGATGTCGGCGGTGAGGGCGATCCGGTGGATCTGGCCCTGCAACGCACCACCAATTTTCCCAATCGCAAGATCCTGCTCGTCTCGACGCCGACCATCAAGGGATTCTCCCGCATCGAGTCTGCCTATCAGGAGAGCGACCGGCGTCGCTACTGGGTGCCGTGCCCAACCTGCGAGGCGATGCAGGTGTTGATGTGGGCGCAGATCAAATTCCCGGAAGGCCAGCCGCATCTAGCCTTCTACCAGTGCGAGCACTGCTCCGCTGCGATCCAGGACTACCAGAAAAGCTGGATGCTGGAGCGCGGGCGATGGATCGCGGAAAACCCGGCCAGTCCCATTGCCGGCTTTCACCTCTCCAGCCTGTACAGCCCGCATGGCTGGGCCTCCTGGGGAGACATCGCGGTTCAGCATGTCCAGGTCTGTCGGGATCCGGTGCGACTCAAGGTTTGGATCAACACCAAGCTGGGCGAGGTCTGGGAGGAGTCTGCCGAGAAACTCGATGGCGAAGGGCTGATGGCGCGGCGCGAGCTGTTTGGCCAATTTCTTCCCGCCGGGGTCGTGGTTTTGACCGCGGGGGTGGATGTGCATCCGGATCGTCTGGAGACAGAAATCGTCGGCTGGGGCCGGGACGAGGAGTCCTGGTCGATCAAGCATGTCGTTCTGTATGGAGATCCGTCCGGGCCTGCTGTGTGGCAGGATCTCGACCGGATGCTGTCCACCACCTTTCCCCATGCCAGACAGATTGATGATCTGCCGATCTTCGCCACCGCGATTGATACCGGCGGGGCCAACACCCTGTCGGCTTACGACTTCTGCCGGGAGCGGCAGGACCGGCGGATCTGGGGCATCAAGGGGATCGGCGGCATGGGCAAACCTCTCTGGCCGCAGCGGGCCAGCCGCAACAACAAAGGCAAGATCCCGCTTTTCGTGATCGGCGTGGACGCAGCCAAGGAGTCGCTTTACGCCCGGCTGCGCATTGCCACGCCCGGGCCAGGGTATTGCCACTTCCCCAAAGACAGGGACGTCGAATGGTTCCGCCAGCTGACGGCGGAAAAAATCCGCACCCGCTACATCAAAGGCCGTCCCATCCGCGAGTGGCACAAAAAGGACGGCGACCGCAACGAAGCTTTGGACTGCCGGGTATACGCGATCTCTGCCCTGCACGGATTGATGAACATGGGCTTCCGCCTCAATGCCGAGGCGGAATGGCAGGAGAAATATCCGTTCAAGGAAGGACTGGCTGCGGTTTTACCCTCACCGCCAGTCAGTTCATCCGTCATGCAGTTAGCACCGCCGCCGAATGAAGCCACAGTGCCCAAAGTTCAGAAACCCCAATGGTTGGCCGGTCGCCGCACTGGATGGCTGGAGAGGAACCGATGAGCTTCACCCAAACCGAACTGGACGCCTTGAAACAGGCCTATGCCGCAGGCGTGCTGCGTGTCACCCACGAGGGCAAGACCGTGGAGTATGCCTCCGAGGCCGATCTCATGCGTCGCATTCGTATGATCGAAGGCGAACTGCGCGCCTCCACGGGGCAGTCACCTTTATCAAGTGTCAGTTTTGCCGGTTTCTTTCGGGGATGATTTGTCATGAATCTGTTCGACCGCTTGGTTTCGGCCCTCTCTCCGGAGCGGGGTTTAAGTCGTCTGCGGGCCAGGAGTGCCATGGAGGTGCTGCGCCGCGAATATGACGGCGCCAAAACCGGACGCCGCACCGATGGCTGGATCACGGCAGGCAGCGACGCCAATGCCGAAATCTCCAGAGCCTCCTTCCGGCTGCGCAACCGGGCACGAGATCTGGTCAGAAACAATCCGTTCGCGGCCAAGGCGGTCATCACCTATGCCGCCAGCATGGTCGGCTCCGGCATCCGTCCCCGGCCCAAGGCGGACTCCAAGGCCCTCGATGCCCGGATTACGGCTCTGTGGGAGGATTTCTCCAACCAGTGCGATGCCGATGGGCGCACCAATTTTTACGGCCTGCAAACCCTGATGGTGCGCAGCATGGTGGAGAGCGGCGAATGCCTGCTCCAGATGGTCAACCGGCCTAGCTCGTTCGGACTGGCGGTGCCCCTGCAACTGCGGGTGCTGGAGGCCGACCATCTGGACATCACCCGTGATCGCACCCTGCCGGACGGCGGGTTCATCCAGCAGGGCATCGAGTTTAATTCTCATGGCAGCCGAGTGGCCTATTGGCTCTATCCGCAGCATCCGGGAGCGGTGAACACAGCAGGGCTGATGAAGAGTATCCGAATTCCTGCCTCGGACATCATTCATCTGTTCGACCGGATGCGGCCTGGTCAGAACCGGGGCGTCACCTGGTTCGCGCCCGCTTTGCTCAGAATGCGGGATCTGGACGATTACGACGACGCGGAGTTGATGAGAAAAAAGATCGAGGCATGCTTCGTCGGCTTCGTGATCAACGCCGATCCCGGCCAGTCCCTGACCCAGGTGAAACAGGAAGCGGACGAGAAACGGGTGGAGCTGTTCGAGCCCGGCATGGTCTCCTATCTGCCGCCGGGCAAGGACATTCGCTTCGGCTCGCCCGCGCCCACCTCCGGCTATGTGGAGTACATGCGCTGGCATTTTCACGCGGTGTCGGCGGCCATGGGGCTGACCTATGAGTTGCTCACGGGCGATCTCTCCCAGGTAAACTATTCATCGCTGCGGGCCGGCCTGATCGAATTCCGTCGCCGGATCGACGCCATGCAGAGGCAGTTGCTGATTCCGCAGCTTTGCGTTCCGGTCTGGAATCGTTTCCTCGCCACGGCCCAGGCTTCTGGTGCCATCGGGTCGGGCGCAATTCGTACCCAGTGGACGCCGCCCCGCTTCGAGGCGGTCGATCCACAAAAGGACACCATGGGGGAGATTCTGCTGATTCGGGCCGGGTTGATGTCGCTTGCCGAAGGGATCGCCCGCCAGGGGTATGACCCGGATGTCGTATTGAACGAAATCGCCACCATGAACACGACGCTCGATCGCTTAGGGATCGTCCTGACGACCGATCCTCGTCACGGCCAAGCCAAACCAACGGAGAAGACCCATGCCAGAAACGATTGACATGCCGATGCAAAGCCGCGCGGCAAGCTTTGTTCCGGGTAGTGCCAATCTGGAGGCACGCACGGTCGAGCTGGTCTGGTCCACCGGGGCTGCGGTGCGCAGACGTGACTGGAGAAATGAACCATTTGATGAGGTTCTGTCGTTGGAACCAGGTCATGTCGATCTGTCCAGGCTCAATACCGGTGCGCCACTGCTCAACACCCATTGGAACGTCAGTCTTGGCGGCGTGTTGGGTGTTGTGGAACGAGCCTGGATTGAAGGCGGTATTGGCAAGGCTCTGGTGCGCTTTTCTCTGCGGGAGGATGTGGCCGACATTTTCAAGGATGTCTGCGACGGCATCCTGCGCAACATCTCCGTGGGCTACAACGTCCGCAAATACGAAGTCATGGAGGAGTCCGGCCAAGTGCCCCAATGGCGCGCAGTGGAGTGGATCCCTCTGGAGCTGTCCGTGGTGCCGATTGGCGCCGATCCCGGTGCGGGCTTTCGCTCGCAGGAACTTACCAGAACCCCCTGTCTCATGATTCGAGGAGCCGACATGTCCGACCAGAACATCCCCCATGCCGAACCGGAGGCCGATCCGGTTGCCGAAGTCGCCATCCGTCAGGCGACCTCATCCCCTCAACCTGCGGAGGAAACGGTGGCCAAATCGGTCGATCCGGTCCAAAAAAGCCGTTTGATCGCCCAGGATGACCCAGAGATCGCCATTCGGCAGGCCATCACCGCCGAACGGGAACGATCCGCTCAGATTTATGATGCCCAGGAGAAGCTGAAAGTGGACCGCGCCTTTGCCGACAAACTGGTGAAAGAGGGCGTCACCTTGGATGATGCACGTCGGAGTCTGATCGACGAGGCCGCCCGTCGCTCTGGCAGCCCTGGCGAGATCCGAAACCATGTGGTGATGGCTGGTCAGGACGAAAAGACCACCCGCAACGCGGCGGTGGAAAACGCCCTGTTGCACCGCTTCGACCCCACCGCCCACAAGCTCTCCGACGCCGCTCGCGAATGGCGTGGCATGACGCTATTGGAGATGGCTCGCGCTTTTCTGGATGCCAGTGGTCGCCGTAGCATCCGGGGTGAGACCCGGTACGAACTGGCCACCCGTGCCCTCCATTCCGAGTCGGACTTCCCCGGTATCCTGGCCAATGTCGCCAACAAGACCCTGCGCAATGCCTACGAGGCTGCCCCACGTACCTTCCAACCCTTCTGCCGCCAGGTGACGGCCAACGACTTCAAGGCCATGACCCGCGTTCAGTTGGGCGAGGCGCCGGCCTTGGACAAGGTCAACGAAGGCGGCGAATACAAGCGTGGCCCCCTGGGCGAAGGCAAAGAGTCCTACCGGGTGGAGACCTACGGGAAGATCATCTCCATCTCCCGGCAGGTGCTGGTCAACGACGACTTGAACGCCTTCACCCGTATCCCGCAACTCTTCGGCGTGGCTGCGGCCAATTTGGAGAGCGATGTGGTATGGGGGATCATCAACTCCAATCCGAATATGGGCGACGGCACGCCTTTGTTCCATGCCAATCACAAGAATCTGGCGACCACCCCAGGGGCCATCGCGGTCACCACCCTGGGCGCGGCACGCCGGGCCATGGGCATCCAGACCGGCCTCGATGGCGTCACCACGCTGAATGTCCGACCGGCCTTCATCATCGTGCCGGCAGCCTTGGAGGTGACCGCCGAGCAGTTGCTCGCCGTGAACATGATCCCGGCCAAGTCCACCGACGTCGTGCCCCAGTCCCTGCGCACCCTGACCGTCATCGCCGAACCGCGTCTGGATGCTTCCAGCGACAAGGCATGGTACCTCTCCGCCAATCCCGGTCAGATCGATACCATCGAATACGCCTACCTGGACGGCCAGAACGGCGTCTACATCGAAACCCGCGTCGGCTTCGACGTGGACGGGGTGGAGATCAAGGCACGTCTGGACTTCGGCGCCAAGGCCATCGACTGGCGTGGGCTGTTCAAAAATCCCGGTGCGTAATCTTGTCGTCTCCTCCGTCCGCCCTTCTGGAAACAAACAAAATCAAAAGGAAAAACCATGAAGAACTATATTCAACCCGGTGACATCGTCACCGTGATCGCCCCTGTTGCCGTGAACAGCGGTGAAGGTCTCTTGGTCGGCGCCCTATTCGGAGTGGCCGTCGCTGCCGCAGCCATCAACACCAACGTGGAAATGGCCACCACCGGTGTGGTGGATCTGCCCAAGGCGGCTGTCGCCATCACCCAGGGAGTCAAACTCTACTGGGACAACACAGCCAAGAATGTCACCACCACGGTCGCCACCAACACCTTGATCGGCTGCGCGATTGTTGCCGCCGCCATCGGGGATGCTACCGCCCGGGTGCGGCTGAATGGGGTGGTTGTGTGAGTCGCTGGCAAAGTTATTCCGCACTGATGAACCGCTCCTGCCAGGACACCTTCGGCATGCCGATCGTTTACACCCCTTCTTTGGACAACCGGATGGAGTTGGGCGGATCCCCGGTCAGTCTGACCGGCATCTTCGACGAACGGCAGGAGGAGGTCACGATCCTGTCTGCGGGCAGCGAGGGGATGGGCGCGGTCATCCCCCGGCTGGTTTTAGAGATCCGGATCTCGGATCTTGGATTCGACCCCATGGCCGGCGACGAGGTAACGATCTCCGGCCTCAACTATCGCGTCCGGGAGGTCCGGACCGACGGTGCGGGGATGGCGGTGCTGCACTTGGCCAGGGGTGAAGATCCGTTCGCGTTTTAGAATAGCAGGCCGGTTCGCGCCGATCCAGAACTACACCGACGGGGCTTCCCAATGACGCGTACCGCCAACAATTTCCAGCTCTTCCGGGGGGACACCAAGCTCTTCACCCTGAACTTCACCACTTTGGCCGGGAGTCCCATCGACATTCGTGGCCACGGGTTGTGGTTCACCATGAAACGCTCGGTGGACGATCCGGACAGTGCCGCCGTGCTGCAAAAAAAGATCGTCTTTCCCGAGACGATCGAATCGGAAACCGGCAGAGGCACTTTGGTGCTCTCGTCCGTTGAAACCGATCTCTTGGAACCCGGCATTTATCTCTACGACATGCAGAAGGTGATTCCGGATCAGCCACCCATCGTGGCCACCTTCATCAGCGGCCGCATCCAGGTGTTGCCGGACATCACCCGCACCCCGGGTGGATAGACCATGGCCGAACCACCCCTCCAGCTCAAGGTCACGGTCGGCGAACAGCCCATTCATGTTGCAGTCGGCGAACAGCCGATCCTCGCCACCCTCTCCGGCGAGCCGCTGCATGTCGCCCTCGGCAGCGAAGGGTTGAACATCGCCACACCCGTGGTGTTGCAGTCGCTCGGGGGCTGGCCGTTCGGAGAGAACCCGAAGCGTGTCAGCGACATCCTCCGCGACAGCCCGATGGTGCTGGATCGGGTGGCCATGCCGGGGCAGTACCGGGTGGTCGAGTGGCTGCTGGCCATCCACGATTCGGCCAACGGGTTGGCGGTCGGGTGTCGGGTGCTGGCGATCGCCAAGGGTGGAGGAATCGAATTTACCGAATACGCGATCACCGGCGATGCGGACCGATTGGTCTACGAAATCGATTGCACGCTCGACGGGGATGAGGCGCGACTGCTCCTCACCTCCCGACATGAGGGACCGCTCGTGGTGAACGTGATGAAAATCGGCGTCTTCGCTTGAAAGACGCTGCCTGGCCATGTGCCAAATCAACCACTGTTTCAATTTTATAGGAGAATGCAATCATGGGTACTGTCTCACCGTTTCGTATCAAGGGCGGGTTGGATCTGGATGGCAAGGTGCAGTTCCAGGTCTTCCCTTTAGCGCCGTCCGGGGATCTGGCGGACAAACTCTCCGTGGGCTCCCTGGGGGTGGCCCAGGACTCCGGTCAGTGGTATCGCAAGACCACCATCGGCGCGGGTCCGGACAAGTGGGCCGCGTTGACCACGTCCATGGACTTGATCGGCGTGGCCCCGAACTGGCTCTCCCCGGTGGATGCTGCCTTCACCGACCCCTTGACTCTGACCCAGGCCAAAAGTGTTGCCCTGGCCTTGTTGGATCTGCCGCAGCGGGTGTTGTTCACGGGTCTCACCGATGTCGGGCCTGCCATCTTTGATGTCGGGTTCTATCCGCAGGCCAAAGTGCTGTTGGATCCCACCCAGACCAATCCGCCCGGCGCGCACGTCTATGAGCTGCGTTCCGCTCTGCCGACCACGGCGGATACCTCGGCGGGCAATGCCCTGACCTTCGTGGTCACCACCAACAACCCCCTGAATGCCACCGAAACCACCTGCACCATCACCGGCAACGCCATCGCGGTGAATCTGAAAAATACTGCGGGCATCTCGACGGCCAAGGTGATCGATGTGCTGCGCGCCATCGAGGCGGTGGATACCGCCAATCTCGTCTATCTCCATTGTCCGGATTTCACGCAAGAAGAGATCCGGGCGGGAGTCGACACCGTCACCCCGGTGCCCGTTCCCATCCCGGCGACGTCGTTTAGCGGTGGTTCGGCGAACCGCGAAGGGTTCGCTTTGGTCCCGATGCGCACCATCAAGGGCGAGACCCGGCAGAATCATGTCGGGGATACTGTCTACGTCCAGGACGGCACCGAAGAGGGTGCGGTCTATTCCTTCAACATCGATGGCCAGTGGGTCAAGCAGGGCCAATCCAACACGTTGGAGTCTGGTTTCATCCAGGGGTTCATTGGCAAATCCGGTGACGGATCGGAGTTGCCGAGCTATTCGAGCAGCGAGGTGATCACTCAGGGCGCCAATCTGGAAGCCGGGCGAGGAGATGCCGCTTTATGCCGATCCTGTGGCCCTCACCCAGGGTGCGAGTCTGAATGATGGCTTAAGCCAGCTGGATCGAGAGATCGGTTATCTGCTGGCCTTCATCGGCAAAAGTGCAGGGAACGACGCTCCGGCCTATCTGACCACCAAGGTGGTGGGTCAGGGAACCAGCCTGGAGAGCGCCATCAGTGCCTTGGATGATCGTCTGGGGAGTCTTGGTCATGAAAGCCACGCCACGGCGGTCACTGCTCAGGTTACGGCGGACTCGATCCTCATGGAGCAGGAGTTGGCTGCGGAATGGATCGTCCATGCCCGCGAAGTGGCCCATCCGGGCAACGTCTACGTCACCCGCGTGGTCGCGGCCCACAATGCCGACCTCGGCGTTCCGGCCACGCAGGCCACCTTCAACGAGTCGGCGATCATCGAGTTGGGCCAGCCGATCGACGGCTTTGCCATCTCCATGGACGTGGAGGTGACCGGTGCCTTGAACGCGCGCACCATGCGGCTGCGTATGGCCTCCGCCGTTTCGGTGGATGTAACCATGAGCCGTTCGGTCCTGCGTCGGGCGGCGTAGTCGCGCATCTTTAAAACCCTTCGCACCTTGTGTCTGCAGACAAAGGAGGCCTTCGCGCCTCCTTTGTCTGCGTTTGGGGGGCTTTAATCCATGGCCATGTCCGATTTCACCACCGC
>JAMOBI010000088.1:0-26042 GCA_039908105.1 Magnetococcus sp. YQC-9 | reverse complement strand
ATGTATAGCTTTTACTGGTGAAAAAAAAGAGCGGGTCTGGGAGATTCCTCTCCCAGGGTTTTGCTTTTGACTTTGACTTTAAAGCGCGCTCTTCTCAAGAAGCGTTTTTTTGCGAAAAAATGCGCCGCGCGCGGCCTTCGCGGGAGTCGTTTTTTGCTTTTTGGAAACGACTCCCGCATCTTGCACGCAGCCTTGCGAAAAACGACGCATCCCAAAATGGGTGCGGTTTAAAGAAGTTTGCGGTTTATAGTGCGACAGTCAATATTCGCATCACTTCCCAGCCAACAACCCCACAAACACCAACAACCCAAACCACTTGTTGGAGACAAAAGCGCGCATCAGCGCCACCCCATCCCGATTGCGAATCGACACGATCTGCCAGATCGCCTGCACGAGTGCCACAAACAGCAAGAAAAAGAATCCCACTCCCATCTGCAAACGCAAACCCACCTCGACCAGAAAGCCCACGGTCAGCAGAAACAACACTCCGGTGGCTGCGATGTCGTAATGACCAAAAAAGATCGCCGTTGAATTGACCCCGATTTTCAGATCGTCCTCGCGATCCATCATCGCATAAATGGTATCAAAGGCGATGGTCCAGAGCATGGCGGCGACGAAAAGCAACCAAGCGACAAGCCCCAAGGATCCGGCGACCGTGGCCCAGGCAATCGGCACCCCCCAGGCAAAGGCCATCCCGAGATAGACTTGCGGCACCGGAATCAGCCGCTTGGCAAAAGGATAGGTGACAGCCAGCAGCGCGCCGGCAAAGCAGAGTTTCAACGCCAGTGCCGGCAGCATCAAGCCCAACGGGAGCGCGATCAACAACAGCCCGATCAACAACCGCCAGGCCACCCTGGAGGTGACGCGGCGTGCGGCCAGGGGGCGATTGCGCGTACGAGCCACCAAAGGATCGATGTCGCGATCGGCCAGATCATTGGCCACACAACCCGCCGAGCGCATCACGAAGGCGCCCAGTGAAAAAACCACCAGCCACATCAGGGAGGGGTGGCCATCGCTGGCCGCCACCACGCCCCACAAGGCGGGCCAGAGCAGAAGCCAGGTGCCGATCGGTCGATCGACGCGCATCAACAAGAGCGCTTCACGCATCCAGGGCTTTGGCATACGAGAGATCAGACGATTCATCGCGACAGATCCGTCAAAAAAAGTTCCAGAATGCGACCACACGGAACGCCAGCCACTAAAAACAGCGATCGACGCACAATGAAGGGATGATCCGGATTCCGGGCGATGCGTGCAGCCAAGCCGGGCGCCCGGCAGGCCGCCAACTGCAGATGACGACGTTCCACCTGTTCATCCCGCGCGAGAAACAAGGAGCCCAGAGGCTGATCGCCCGCAACGATCGCCGAGCGGATGGGCGGATCCATGCCATTCAGTGCCAGTTGCGAATGGGCGAACACCAGCTCCTCACTCCCGAGTCGCAACCAGGCGTTGCGCGTCAGAACCGCTTCCTCACCCGGAAGCCGATAACGGGCATCCCACAACGGTTCATCGACGGCTGAGGCCGACTGCTGCACGGATTGCTCTTCGATCCGCACCCGGGACTCCAGACCGGTCAACCGCTCCAGGCGACGGGTCAAAGAGTCGGTGCTGGCGAGCAACTCCCGAAAGCGCGTGGCGATCGCGATGCCGGAGAGATCCGGGAAAGGCTCGGGAGGGAACCACTCGGTGAGCGGCAGCAAGGGAAAGGAGAACGACATGGAACGATTCAATCAACGCGCATGAGCAACAAACCCGGTGGATGAGACCTGCAATGCATGGTAGATTGCCTGATCTCCCTTCCGGAGTTCCATGGTAAAAGGTATCTCGGAATGCGACTGTGGGCAATGTGTCCTCAGCGCAATCGATGCTTTGTGAGCCAAAAAATTTTCCGCCATGATCCCGCGACTGTTTGTTTCCCACCCTTTGAGCGCCGGAGCGCGCCTTGCGTTGGATGAATCGGAACGCCACCGGCTGCTGCGCACCTTGCGGTTGCGCTGTGGCGATGCGCTGATCCTGTTCAATGGCCAACCGGGTGAGTGGCGCGCCACGATTGTTTCGACCGCCTCCCCCCTGGAAGTCGAACTGACAAAATTCACGCCGGGCGAAAAGGACTCCCCCCTACAGATCACCCTGGTGCTCGGTTTGACCAAGAGTGGCGCGATCGAACTGGCGGTGCAAAAGGCGGTCGAGGCGGGCGTGGACCGGTTGATTCCCCTGATCAGCCGTTACGGGGTCAGTCGTCCAGATGAACGTCAAAGCGACAACAAATCCCGCAGACTCAGACGCATTGCCATCGAGGCTGCCCAGCAATGCGGACGTACCCGAGTGCCGGAGATTCTGGATCCGGTCAATTGGTCGCAACTTGAGGCATTGTTGACATCCGGTCCGCGCCTGCTCTTCTGGGAGTCTGCCGGGGAGCGCGGCGCTCGGTTGAAAACCCTTCCCCACCCCGGCGAGGCCGTGACTCTGCTGATCGGTCCCGAAGGTGGATTGACCGCCGAGGAGGTGCAACTGGCCCGCGAGCAATTGGGGTTTGTCACCGTTTCGCTCGGCCCGCGCATCCTGCGCGCCGAAACCGCCGCCATGGCCACGGTGATCGCCTGTCAACTTTTATGGGGGGACATGGGGTGATCAATCGCCGGGTTGTCACCTTTTCGGGCATGATCGCCGCGCTGCTGTTGATTGCCCTGGCGCGCGGATTTCTCTCCCCGGAGCCGCCGGGCATCCAATCGGAAACCCGGTTGCAGATGGGAACCCTGGTGACCATCTCCACCTGGGGAGTGGAGAAGGGTTCGGCACAACGGGCCATGAACGCCGCCTTCGAGGAGATGGGACGCATCGAGGCCCTGATGAGCCGCTTCATGGCCGACAGCGCCATCGGAGGTCTCAACGCGGCCCCGCGTCAAGAGTTCCTGCCACTCACCGAAGAGTTGGAGGGGGTCATTGCCCGAGGTTTGGAGATCGGTCGGCTCTCCGGCGGCCAATTCGACATCGGGCTGGGGCCGCTGTCCGATTTGTGGGGCTTCTCGCGCGAACCGCCGCCGGACTCCCCACCCGCAGAGAAGAAACTCCGCCAGTGGCTGGCGCAGCGCACCTCCGTAACCAACCAGGGAATCGAAATCGATGCCCATCGCGTGCGTCTGACCAGCGCGTCGGTGGGATTGGATCTGGGCGGCATTGCCAAAGGGTATGCCGTGGATCGGGCGATGGAGAGGCTCGAAAAACAGGGGGTCACCTCGGCATTGATCAACGCCGGCGGGGATATGCGCATTGCCGGCAGCAAGGGGGGTAAACCGTGGCACATCGGCCTGCGTGATCCACGCAAAGCCGATGGGGTGATCGCGGTGATGGATCTGACCGGTCCGGTATCGCTCTCCACCTCCGGCGACTATGAGCGCTTTTTCCTGGTCGACGGGGTGCGTTATCACCACATTCTTGACCCGGCAACCGCACAACCGGCCCGTTCCGGGTTGATGTCGGTCTCGATACAGACGCGCGATTCCATGCTGGCCGATGCCTTGAGTACCGCGCTCTTCGTGCTCGGGGAGAAAAGGGGGCTTGAGCTGCTGACTCAATTCCCTGGGAGTGCGGCATTACTGATCCGCGAGGATGGCACGCTGCTCCAAACGCCTGGGTTCATTGCCAAACCCAAAGGCGCACCATGAGGGTGCTCGTGCTCATTCAGCGCGCCACCACCCCGATGGATCGCTGGCTGATGGGGGTGAGCGCGTTGGCGATTCTGGCTGGCATGTTCTTGACGGTGAGCCGGCCCGGACAGAGCGCGGTCGTCATGCGTGACAACCGACCGGTACTGCGATTGGCGCTGGATCGGGATATCCGCACCGAAGTCGAGGGGCGGTTGGGGCCGGTGGTGATTCAGGTCGAGCAGGGGCGGATACGGTTGTTGGAGCATCGCAGCCCACGGATGATCGGCACGCGGACCGGGTGGATCCAGGGGGCCGGACGCACGGCGGCCTGTGTGCCGTGTGGTGTGGTGATCCGGGTGGAGGGGGAAAAAGAGGTGGCGGAAGGGGATCCGAATGGATTTGATGCGGTGAGCGAGTGAGAAAATATGACGGGGATCCAGGGGGTGGTAATCGCCCCCGGAGTCCCATAACAATAAAACCACATACCCCCATGCCCCTTTCCCCACCCCTGCCCATGCCACGCCTGCGCCAGGATCTCTTGATCGCCTACCTGACTGCTGCTGCCGTGACCGCACACTTGATCGAAGCCGCCCTGCCCGGCCCTGGCCCGTGGTTCAAACCCGGCCTAGCCAACGTGTTCGCCCTCGTCGCCTTCCTGCGCATCGGCTGGCAGGCCGCCGTGGCCGTTACCCTGCTGCGCATCCTGGCCTCCTCGCTGGCACTGGGCATGCTCTTCACACCGGGATTTTTCCTAAGCCTTGCCGGCGGCCTGGCCACCATCGCCCTGCTCGCCCTGCTGCACCTGCTGCCCAATCGCCTCGGCCCCGTGGGCATCTCGCTGCTTGCCGCCCTGGCCCACATGTGCGGTCAAAGCATCGCGGCCTGGATCTTGCTCATCGGTCATGCAGGGATTCTTGCCGCGCTGCCCTGGTTTCTGGCCGGCTCCTGGATCACCGGCATCATCAACGGGATCTTAACCTTTCTGCTCATCGAACAACTCGACCGGCACAGCGCTCTGTTGACCGACCCATGAACGCCATCCAGGTCATGCCCGACGCCTCCAAACCACCCACGGTGGTACTGCCCCCTGCCCGGCACCAACCGTTCTGGCTGGCGCTGATCCTCTCCCTGCTCGTGCATGCCCTGCTGTTGCTCCAGTTCGACCTGCGCGCACCCAGGGAACAAAAACCGCTCCCCCAATCGCTGCTCGCCGTGGAGTTGGTCGCAGCCCCTCAACCCAAGCCAACCGCACCTCAGGAGCCCATCACACCACCCGCGACAACCGAACCCCCCGTGCCGCAAGCCCTCGAACCGCCACCTCCACCGCCCCCGGCCCCAAAGCCGCTGCCAGAAACCCCACCACCGGTACCGATCATCAAGGCGCCAGACAAACCGGATGGCATCAAACCCGCGAGAAAACCCAAGGAGAAGCCGAAATCACCGGAAAAACCGTCTCGCAAAATCGAAGAGATGGCACCACGCTCATCGGCAAAAGAACAAGGGGATCCGCTCACGCGTCCGCTCAATCTCAACCCGTCGCTTTCCGAGTTGACCCGCTGGGATCGGGAACGGTCGCGTCAGGCGCGCGAGTACGGGATCAAGGCGCAGGAGGAGACGATCAATCTCGACACCCCGAAGCCTCAATACACCGCCTATTTCACCCGGCTCAAGGAGCGGATCCAGCAGGGGTGGATCTACCCCGCCGAGGCGAAACGCAACCAGCTCTCCGGCTCGCTCGCCATGCGTTTCACCATCGAAAGAGACGGCGCGATCAGCGATATTCGCATCGAACGGCCCTCCGGTGCCGCGATTCTCGATCAGGCCGCACTCCAGGCGGTACGCAACATCCATCCGTTTCTGCCCCTGCCGGACGATTGGAATCTGGAGCGCATCCACATCAAAACCGTGTTTGAATACATTCGCGGCGGCTTTCGCATGGAGCCGTGACCATGCCCCATCCCCTGCCCGATGAAGCCACGCGACGACGCCTGGTCACCCGACTGCTG
Source organism: Magnetococcus sp. YQC-9 (assembly GCA_039908105.1). GTDB lineage: Bacteria > Pseudomonadota > Magnetococcia > Magnetococcales > Magnetaquicoccaceae > Magnetaquiglobus. The sequence goes on along the minus strand of JAMOBI010000088.1, from coordinate 20,389 downwards.
GAGCACTACGCGCAACATGGCCGGGATCTGCCCTGGCGGCACGGCAGCGATCCCTACCCGATCTGGGTGGCGGAGATCATGCTGCAACAGACTGGCGTTTGGACCGTGCTGCCCTATTATGAACGTTTCTTGGAGAGATTTCCGACAGTCGCGCAACTGGCCGAAGCACCGCTGGAGGCGGTGTTGAGTCTCTGGCAGGGGTTGGGATATTACCGGCGGGCAAGCCATCTGCACGCAGCGGCCCAACGGGTGATGCGAGAACATCAGGGACGGTTTCCAGATACATTCGACGCACTCAAACAGCTGCCCGGCATCGGCGAGAGCACCGCCGGCGCGATCCTGGCGATTGCCCACGGGCAGCATCACGCCATCCTCGATGGCAACGTCAAACGGGTGCTGGCACGGCTGCTGGCACTCGAAATTCCAACCGATTCGACCCCTGGCAAAAAAAGACTCTGGGAGTGTGCCCGTCTGCTCACCCCGCGCGATCAGGCGGGCCACTACGCCCAGGCGATCATGGATCTGGGGGCCACGATCTGCAAACCAACCCGCCCCCTCTGCCACGCCTGCCCCTGGAACGAAGGGTGCGCAGCCTGCAAAAACGGCCACCCGGAGGCCCATCCGGTGCCCAAACCCCGCGCGCCCAAGCCCCGCAAGTACCAGTTCCAGACGCTGGTGGTGCGCCCGGAAGGGAGGGTATTGATGCTCCCCAAAGCAGCCGGCGGGCTGCTGGGCGGACTCTGGCACCCGCCAGGGGATGAACCCGGCCCCTCAGCCAGCCCACCCAACGCCGAAGCCGTACAGGCCCACTTAAAAGAACGCTTCGGCATCGCAGTCGAACTGCCCATCCGGCTGCCAGAGGTCGAACACACCTTCACCCACTTCCATCTGACCGTCTTCCCGTTTCTTGGCGCCTGGCTAAGCGGCGAACCGCCTGTGGAGACCGGCTACCGATGGTTTGACTGGCGAGAGGATACGGCCCTGCCGATTGCCACGCTGCACCGGAAGGTGCTCAAGCGGCTGTCATGAACCCCAGGCGGAAGCACACAAACTATCAGCACTTTGATGCGGTCAACACCTCCTCGGCATGTTGCAACGCCTCCCCCTCGGTCCACCCTCGGTAAGAATTTCCTCAAGATCCGGGAAACGGACAAAAAAAACCGTTCGCTGCCTGCGGCTCCAGGACCACACGATAACGGGGATCCATCATTTCATCAGCCCATCACCCCTTCACCCTTCCATACGTATCATCAAACCGCACGATGTCGTCCTCACCGAGATAACTGCCGGATTGCACCTCGATGATCTCCAGGGGGATGGTGCCGGGATTGGCGAGGCGGTGCGGGGTGCCGATGGGGATGTAGGTGGATTGGTTTTCGGTGAGCAGTTGGGTCTCATCCCCGCAGGTGACCGCTGCGGTCCCACGGACAACGATCCAGTGTTCGGCCCGGTGATGGTGCATCTGCAGACTCAAACTGGCGCCCGGCTTGACCTGAATCCGCTTCACCTGGAACCGCTCCGAGCGGTCGATGGCATCGTACCACCCCCAGGGACGATGCACCTTGCGATGCGCGGCAAACTCCGTTCGTTTGCCTTCACCGAGACTTGCGACCAGCTGTTTGACCTCCTGACAGTTGGCACGATCGGCCACCAGCACGGCATCCGGGGTCTCGACAATGATCAAATGGTTCACGCCGACCGTTCCGACCAGCCGGCTGCTCGCCAGAATCAGCGAATCCCGACTGTTCTGCGCGATCACATCCCCGAGCGTGACATTGCCGTTGGCATCGTGTTCGCCGACCAGCCACACCGCATTCCAGCCGCCCAGATCGTTCCAGCCGGCATCAAGCGGCACCATGCGCAACGGAAAACCCGCGCCCGGACACCGTTCCATCACCGCGTAATCGATCGACTCCGCCGGCACCGCCGCAAACCCATCCCGATCCGGACGGATGAAGAGGCCATCGACCGAACAAGCCATCCAGGCGACGCGGACAGCTTCCAGGATATCGGGTCGGAACCGCCCCAGAGCGTTCAGCCAGGCGCTCGCCTTGAGCACGAACATTCCGCTGTTCCAAAGATGATCGCCACGCTCCATCATGGCGCACGCGGTGACGATATCCGGCTTCTCCACGAATCGAACCACCGCAGGGGCCGGATCATCAGCACCCGGGCGCTCATGCAGAATGTAGCCAAAGCCGGTCTCCGGGCGCTCCGGAGGGACGCCCAATATCACGATCGCCCCCGAATCCGCCGTCCTGAGCGCCACATGCAACGCCGTAACGAACGCCGCCAGATCGCCGATGGTCTGATCCGCCGGGGCCACGACCAGCAGAGGATCCTCGCCAGAGGCAGTGGCTTGCAAAGCCGCGAGCGTCAACGCGGGAGCGGTGTTGCGTCCCATTGGTTCCAACAGCAGGCTGGCCCGCACATCCCGACACGCACGCAATTGGTCGAGCACCAGGAACCGGTGCTCCTCGTTGGCGACGATCAACCAGTCGCCGAGCAACAGCTCCGGGCTCTTGAGTGCAGCCAGACGATCAACCGTCTGTTGGAACAGGGTGCGATGGTTGCCGGACAACACCAGAAACTGCTTGGGAAAATCGGCACGCGACAACGGCCAGAGGCGCGTACCCGACCCCCCGCACAGGATCACTGGCACGACCTTCATCGCTTCGCTCCCTTACCTACCTCCTGCCCGATCCGCTCCACGTTGGCTTCCAGCCGTTGACGATAACTGTTGAGCATCTCCTGCAGATCCCACAGGCTGACGTTCACCACACTGTTGACCCGGCAACTGGTCGCCTTGGAGGTGATCACCCGGATCCGGGCTGCTGACTCTCCCTCCTCCGGCACCTCGTCGAAGGCCACCAGATCCCCGGTGGTCAGGGAGCACTCGTCGTTCGAGCGCACTTCGACAGCCTCCAGGGTTTCAGAAACCTGGAAGATGTACTCCTTGGGCTTGGATGAAGCCAAAATCTGGGCCAGCGAAAGCGGACGGTTCTCCTGATGAGCGATCAGATCCTGCTTGACCTGCTTGCCAAACTGCTTGCGCACCGGTTCCGGCACCGACATCGGGATGCGCTCCACCTCGCGCCCCCGATCCTGATCAGCCTGCAGCAGATCCAGCTGCACCCGCTGATCGGCCAGTTCGCGCCGCAAGCCGTCGTTATTGGCCGAAAGTTCGGACAACTCCTGACGCAGCGAGGTGACAGCGGAACTCAACTCCCGCACCTGGGGATCCTCCACCGACGGAGAGACCATCATCGTATAGCCGTCATCCACGGCACCGGCCAGCAGCCAGTCGATCAACAGCTCCAACGGATTGCGATAGACCTCGACCGTCTCGACATACCCCACCACCGGCGGCGGGCAGAGGATGCAGCTCGGGGTCACCTCGATCGGTTCGTACAGCGGCTCGGTGAACAGGGTGTAGACCGTGGGTTGGAAATGGCGCGGCTCGTACATATAAACCTCGACCTGACGAACCGGCACCACCTCGTAGGTCCAGACCACCGGTTCCCGATAGGTGACCACCCGGCCAGAGTGATAATTGGCGAACATGGTACGCTCGATCAGCCGCCGCTCGTGACCATGGCGATCGTGCCGGGTGGTGAATTTTTCACGAAAAAACGGTTTTCTGTCCGGCAGATACCCCTCGCGCAAGCCATTATCGAAACTGGTCAGGGTGGGACGCCCCGGCGCGGATCTGGTGACGAAATTCGACCCGAACTCCACCCGTCGACCATCGTGATAGAGCCGAGTGCGCCGTCCGGTCTCCGGATCCTTGAAATTCTGATAGGCCGTGAGCTTCTGCCGTCCATCCGGCAGTGCCGTGGCACGCACGCGCAACTCGGCACCGTTGTCACGCTGATGCCGCAAGGTCCAACCCGAACGATCCTGCTGAGGCACCACGGCGGTTTGCGGGGTGATCTGAACAGCCGCCGGCGCACGTTGTTCCCCCCCTTTGTCGCGCCCCCGGCCCAATGCAGCTGGATGGTCGCCCTGTTGCAGCCCACCGCTGGACCGTTTGCCCTCCGCAGCACCGACCCCGTCGGGCTGACGCGGCATCTTGCCACCAACAGCACTCTCTCCACCAACCCCGTCGGGCTGGCGCGGCATCTTGCCCTCCGGTGAATGAGACCCATCCGGCTGACGCGGCATCCTCCCTCCAACCGCACCCTCACCGTCCGGCTGACGTGGCATCTTGCCCCCCGGTGGATGAGACCCATCCGGATGTCGGGGCATTTTGCCCTCTGTCCCTTTTGGGGCAGCTGGCGGCTGTCCGATACCCGGTACGCTGTTCCCGGTCGGGGCAGCTGCCGGCTGTCCGATACCCGGTACGCTGTTCCCGGTCGGGGCAGCTGTTGGCTGTCCGATACCCGGTACGCTGTTCCCGGTCGGGGCAGCTGCCGGCTGTCCGATACCCGGTACGCTGTTCCCGGTCGGGGCAGCTGCCGGCTGTCCGATACCCGGTACGCTGTTCCCGGTCGAACCATCCCGGCGCTCCCGCGCTCCGGGCACCGGTTGTGAAGATGCGGGTGCGGATACGGAGCCTCTACCCGTCTCGACTGGCACGGGCCGGGACGACGGTGGTTCCGACCGATCCGGCTGCTGCGTCTGCTTCATCGGATACGTGAGTGACTCATCCTTCTGCGGCTGGTGTTGCATCGGCTCCTGCTGCTGACGGCGCTTTTGCTTTTGCTCCTCCTGCTGCTGACGCTGCTGCATCGGCTCCTGCTGCCGACGCTTTTGCTCCTCCTGCTGCTGACGCTGCTGCATCGGCTCCTGCTGCCGACGCTTTTGCTCCTCCTGCTGCTGCTCCTGCTGCTGACGCTTTTGCTCCTCCTGCTGCTGACGCTGCTGCATCTGCTCCTGCTGCTGACGCTTTTGCTCCTCCTGCTGCTGACGCTGCTGCATCTGCTCCTGCTGCTGACGCTGCTGCTCCTGCTGCCGACGCTGCTGTTCCATCTGCTGCTGACGTTGCTGCTCCTGCTGCCGGCGTTGTTCTTCCAACTGCCCTCGACGCTGTTGCTCCTGCTGCTGGCGCTGGATCTGCTCCTGCTGCTGGCGCTGGATCTGCTCCTGCTGCTGGCGCTGGATCTGCTCCTGCTGTTGGTGACGCTGCTGCTCCTGCTGGCGCCGCTGCTGCTCCTGCTGTGAACGCTGCTGCTCCTGCTGTGAACGCTGCTGCTCCTGCTGGCGGCGCTGTTGCTCCTGTTTGCACTGCTCCGGTTTGACGTTCGGGGGGCACTCCTCGCCACCCTTGTCGTCAGAGGCCGCCCATCCCGGAACCACCTGGGCCACGAACAACAAGACCGCCAATTTCTTCGCCAACTGAGATGTGATACGCATAATCCGGACTTGTCCCCGCAGCCATACAGAGTTACAAAGTTGTCGAACAATGACGATGCTAACGCATCTCATCACCCGGTACAACAATCAATTCGCCTCATCCGGACGTGTGTCGATCCCGTGCCGGGACAAACCGGTCAGCAACAAGTGCGAAGATCTCTGATAATGGGGATTGTTCGATCAGAAGAGACAACGAGAGACAGACTGTGGAAAAAACTCATCCAGAGATGAAACGCCATTAACCCATTGAAAAAACTCACACCCCAACGCGAATTTCGGCCAGGGTGATGTCATCGTCGTGCATGCTCTTACCCGCGTGCTCATTGAGCCGCTGGATCAGCGCTTCCAGGGGCAACCCGTGGAGCACGATCCGGATCAACGTCTCTTCCAGACGTTCCGCACCGAACAGCACCTCCGCCTCATCGATCGCCTCGATGATGCCATCCGAATAGAGATACAGCCGATCACCGGGCTCGAGTTCCAGGATCACAGGTTCGGGTTCTGAGGACCAGGGGATGATTCCCAACGCCAGCATGTTGGACTTGAAACGTTCGACCACCGCACCGGAACGCAGACGCGGCACTTCCGGCATGCCCGCATTCCAGAGCCGCGCCTGACGACGATCCGCCGAAATCTCGGCCAGACAGGCGCAAAAAAAGATCCCGGTGGGCATGCGCGCGTTGAGCTGCTGGTTGATCTCCCACAACAGACGCGCCCCGGACTCTCCCCGCTTGACCCCCGAATTGAACAGATGTCCGACCAGCGGCCCACCGATGGCAGCGGTCAAGCCGTGTCCGGTGAAATCCCCCAGCAATACCAACTGACGACCATCCGGGCTAAAGGCTGACAACAGCTGATCCCCAGCCGTGGTCTCGACCGGTGTCACCAGACAGCGCAGAAACCGTTCGTCGAGGCGATCCGCGCGCCGCATTTTGACAATGATCTGTTCGATCAGGGCGCGCTCTTCGGAAAGCAGCCGATTGCGATCATCCAGCTCGCGATGCGCCCGTCGCAAGGCCAGATGGGTGGCGACCCTGGCCAGAACGATCGGAATGCTGAACGGTTTGATGATGTAATCAACCGCACCCAACCCCAGGCCATGCAGCTCGTCCTCGACATCCGACTTGGCGGTGACGAAAATCACCGGAATCCCCCGGGTGAGCGGATCTTCCTTCAGACGGCGACACACCTCGTAGCCGTCCATGCCAGGCATCATGATATCGAGCAGAATCAGATCGGGCAGAGGCTGGACATGCGCGGCCCGCAAGGCGATGGCGCCATTGGGAGCGGGCCGGACCTGATAATCGTCGATCAAAGCCCCCTTCAACACGTCGATGTTTTCGGGGGTATCATCCACGACCAGAATGATCGGCTTGTTTTTGTGACGGGTAATGCCCACGCTGCCACCGATCCGGACGGATGTCGAAATCAACCGAAAGAACAGCACAAACTTGCATAATGGGGGGAGAACCCCCTCAAAAGCACGGTTCCACGGTAAAACAAAAGAAGATCCCCAACCTGAAAACACAAAGTTGGGGATCTCTACTTTGCGACAATTCCGTGGTTCCGGTTTGGGATCCTGGTGAGAAATCCCACCACCGGAAGTGCGGTTGGAACCGGAAACAAACCCTATGACGAACCACCCGCCACAGACGAACGCCGGATCTTCTTGCGCAGGCGGCGTACCGCTTCGGCCTTTTTCCGACGCTTGCGCTCCGAGGGTTTCTCGAAGAACTTGCGCTTCTTCATCTCCCGGAACATCCCCTCCCGGATCATCTTCTTTTTCAAGACCCGAATGGCCTGATCCACATTATTGTCGTAAACGTCAATCCTCACAGAAGATCACTCCTCCTTTTGTTTCCGAAACCGGACAATGGACCCTGAGCATGCCCTTCCCCAGCGTGATTCTTTACGGGGATATCAAATCAAAGGATGTTAACACATCCATTACGAATGATCAACCCTTCATTCACGGCCTCCACAAATTCGTCGCACCGGCAGCCTCACTTGCCCGGAATCTTCACCGCCAGAAACTGCGACTCGCTCCCACGCTGCACCAACACCAACAGCGACTGGCCCGGCTTGACCTTATCCAGCAGCAGGCGCAGTTCGGCAACCCCCTTGACCGGTTTGCGATTGATCTCCAGGATCACATCCCCGGCGCGTACCCCGGCCTGATCCGCCGGTGCCCCACTCTCCACCCCGACCACCACCACGCCATTGATCCCGGCTGGCAGACTCAACCGTTCACGCCACTCCGCCGAGAGCGCCTGCGGCACCACGCCCAACACATTGCTCTCCTTGCGCTTCGCACCGGGCTCGGAATCCTCCTCATCGTCCTCATCGTCGCGCATCGTGGCGATCACCACCTCCACCTTGCGCGTCTCGCCCGCGCGCACCACCTCCATGATCACCTTTTTATCCACCGGCGTCTCAGCCACGATGGTCGGCAACTCCTTCATGCGTCCCACCTCGTGTCCATCAAACCGGACGATCACATCCCCAGGACGCATGCCCGCCGCCTCCGCCGGGCTTTTCGGCTCCACGCTCGCCACCAGCGCACCGCGTTGCGCCTCCAGCCCCAGCGCCTCGGCCAGCTCCTTGGTCACGGTCTGGATCCTCACCCCCAACCAGCCGCGCGTCACCTTGCCCGCCGTACGCAGCTGCCCGACAATCGATTTGGCCATGTTGACCGGAATCGCAAAGCCGATCCCCATATTACCGCCGGAACGGGAAAAGATCGCCGTGTTGATGCCGACCACCTCACCCTGGAGATTGAACAGCGGCCCTCCAGAGTTCCCCGGATTGATCGCTGCGTCGGTTTGCAGGAAATTATCATACGGACCGCTGCCGATGCTGCGACCACGCGCGGAGATGATCCCCACGGTCACCGAGGCTTCAAGTCCGAACGGGTTGCCGATCGCCACCACCCAGGAGCCCACCTCGGCCAGATCGGAATCCCCCAGCGTGGCCGCCGGCAGCTTGCCATCCGTCTTGATGCGGATCAACGCCAGATCGCTCTTGGCATCCCGTCCCACGACGCTGGCAGTGAACTCACGCTCATCCGAAAGACGCACCAGAATCTCATCCGCCTCGGCGATCACATGATGATTGGTCAGGATGTAGCCCGACTCATCGATGATCACCCCGGATCCCAGACTGCGTGACGGCATCGACGAAGAGTTATCATCCGGCCCCTCCTCAAAGAAACGCCGGAACAACTCATCCAGCGGCGACTCCCCCTGCCCCTGCGGCATGCGTCGCGGCACCTTCCCCTGCCTGGCGGCAGGCCGCACCGCCTGACTGGTACTGATGTTGACCACCACCGGCTGGAGTTTCTTCACCAGCGGAACCAGGTCCGGCAGATTGGTCGCCTCCACAGGGACGATCCAACCAACCATGACCAACAGAAGAGAGCAAACCGTGAGCAGCCGACACGCCAACTTCGACATAGCTAAAGATCCTTTATAGGACGCACCTGGTTGGGATGAAGCGCGGAACGCGATGAATCAGGCGAGAAAACCCGGTGGATGGTCATGACACGGATCGGTGGAGAGCACCTCCACGACCACCGGACCACCTTCGCGCCGACCGCGTGACGAGCGGCGATGCAACCAATAAAAGGTCGCAGCCAGGGAGGCAAAGCCCACCAGCGCCGAAGAGGCCTCGATGTCGACCGCCCAACCGAAGGTCTGGATCAGATAGCGCGCCCACGACACCATGGCGAACAACACCACCAGAGGGAGAATATAGACCAGAAAGGAGGCTCTCAGGAAGGTCCGTTCGGAGATTTCAATAAAAACCCGCTCTCCGATCCGGGCATGACAGGCGTTGAAAGCGCGGATCTTGATGGAACGCTGACCCAGCCCACCCGATAGTACTGTGCAGGTTTGTGAATTATGGCAACTGCCACACATCTTCTGCCGTTGGCCACTGACCACGGCATACTCCCCTTCCAGGGCAACAACGATACCTTCTTCGCGGATCATTTTCGGTCGTTCGACTCGTCGGGGTTCAACCATGGAGTTCCGGCAGCTCCAAAGAATCCAGGGAGTCCGCGCCGGCGGGCAACCCCTCGGCGAGAATCGTTCCCACCACCAGAAGCGGAATCCCGAAACGCAGCAGACGATCCCGCACCGAGTCACGCTGCCGATCACGCGGCGTGGTGCTCTTTTCGTTGCGGATGGCCAGCATCACCGATTCGGTGAAGGCATCCGATTCGAACCAGGGCATCTCCTCCTCCCCACACATCAATTCACGCAGCTGCGCCATCCGCCCCATGGTACGGCAACAGTGATCGCATCCGATGAGATGCCGGGCCACATGACCCACGATGATGCGATCCAATTCACTGTCCAGGAAGGCAGAGACCAATTCCGGATTACAACCGCTCGATTGACTCATCGTCCGTGCCCCTTCGCCTGATTTCCAGCGACCAAACCAAAATTTCTGTCCTGTAAATAGACCTGCATCCGATCCATGATCTCCTGACGACTCCGATAGATCCGTGAACGTACCGTCCCGATTGGACACTGCAACGCGCGGGCGATCTCCTCATAGGAGTGCCCCTCAACATCGCGCATCTGGATCGCCCGACGCATCTGTTCCGGCAGGGCATCGATCGCCTGACGCAGGTTGCTCATCATCTCCTTGCGCAGCATCAGACGTTCCGGTGTTTCGTAATTACGCAATTGCGGGGCCATCCGTTCGGAATCTTCCAACTCCTCATCGGACATCGACAACCCGCGCTCCTTGGACAAGAGGAAATTCTTGCCCGTATTGACCGCGATCCGATAGAGCCAGGTATAAAAGGCCGACTCGCCGCGAAACTTCTCCAAGGCGCGATAGGCCTTGATGAAAGTCTCCTGGGTGAGGTCCAACACCTTGTCCGGATCGGAAACGATCCGCCCGATCGTCGCGGCCACCCGGCTCTGATAGCGGCGCACCAGCACCTCGAAGGCCTTGTGATCCCCCTTTTGGGCATGGGAAACCAGAAGACGATCCGCATCGTCTCCTGCGGGCTGGCCACTCTCGACCTCGCTCAACCGCTCAGGCTCAGGCTCCACCTCAGCTCCATTCTGACCATTGGACAAGATTAAACAGCGATTTGTTGCAAAAATTCAACCCTACCCCGTTTTTTTCTGTCACAATACCCCGCCCCCAGATTTCGATCCCAAAGAGGGAGTGACTGTGCATCATAACGCATGTCGCAAGCGATTCTCAACTCCCCGCACGACGAAAAACCGCAACACGAGAGTCACTCCTTGCCGATTCTCCCGTCCAACATGCTACACTCGATCGAGAAGAGCCATGCAACGTGCCTTCCCCTTCCCGCCTCTTAAAGGAGCCCTTTCATGCAGACCGAAGCGATGTGCCGGGCGATCGGCCAGTGGTTCATGCGTCACAAAGATGAAAATCCCTTTGCCTTCGGCGAGGTACACTTAAGCACCGAAGATCCAGAGACCGAGATTTTGCTCATCATCGGCAAGCCGGAAGAGGCGTTCCGCGCTGCAGAAAGCCATGCGAAACAGTGGGAAGGAACCCTCTACGACGCCCCGGTCACCTGGATCTGGGAGCAGTTGGCCGATGAGAACGCCGACGACTGGTTACGGCACATCTACGATCGTGAAGCGCGCACCATGAAAGGCCAGATGCTCGCCGCATTGCTGGAGCTGGCCCAATTGATCGAATGCAACGGCTACATTCTCGACTGGCGCACCGAGGCCGACGAACCGGAACGCACCCGGCTCTTCATCGATCGGGCCGAAATGCCGGAAACGGTCGAAACAGAACGCTGGAGCCGGTTGTTGGAAAAACATCGGGCCGGGTCATGAACAGCCCTCAACCGGCCATCATCGCTTCGAACCGGATAACCTTAAGTGGCTCAACCAAGCTGATTTGACTGGTTGCGATGGGCTGGCACGCCAGTCACCAAACCTTAAAGCCTCTGTCACGCTCTGGAACCGTTGCGTTTCAAACCATGGGTGAACAAAAAAATCAGAATTCCCGCTGTTGGACGATCCATTTGTTGACCTGCGCGCGCAGCTCAACCTTCTGGTTGCGTTGCGGCTCCCGGGTGACCAACTCTACCAGAACGGCTTGCAGGTTGCGCAGCCACGGACCCGGTTGGATACGCACCATGTCGAGGATTTCGCCGCCCGAGAGCGCCAGATCTTCGGGACGGATGCGATGCTCGGCGCGCCGCAGGTCATGACAGCGATCACGAATCTCCTGAAAGTGAAGCTCCTCTTCGATACGCTGATTTTCCGGAATGGCGGGATTGGCGGCGGTCAGGGCCTGCATCAACCGATAGACCCCTTCCAACGGGATGTGGTTTGCCAGATACCGTTTCAGTTGCCGATCGGTCGGGTTGATCGTGGTATTGAGATTGCGTAACAAACCGAGGATGCGCCGGGAACGCCGTTTGGAAAACTCCAGGGTATCGAGACGACGGTTGATCTGAGCCAGACTATGCTCCATGCTGTCATGAGAGGTCAGCTTGGAGAGCCCGTAACCGCCCAACAGGATCGCCCAACGCAGGTCCAGCAGGGAGATCTCCTCGCCATCAGCCGGCGCTGAGATTGCCAGGGTGGCATCAATCACCTGTTTCCAGGGTGTGTCGCCCATGGAGATCTCCACCTGATTTTTCAGCGAGGCCAGATGCGGCAGGATCTGATCGCCGAGTGGCGAGGCGAACAGGGTACGCAGCTGGTTCTGACTCTCATCGTCGGCCAAAGGGAGCGAGAGAATACGATCCATCTCCTCGCGGATCAGTTCGGGAATGACCGATTCGAGCGAGGTTTGGGTGACCAGCGTCAGATCTTCGGGGTCCATCGGACGCCCCAACAACATGGCGAGACGGAAGAAGATCAGGGCGCGCAACGGGTTTTCGTTCAGGGTGTCCTGACCGTTCACCAGGCGCATTTGGCCGACCAGGAGATCACGGCGTCCGCCAAAGGGATCAACCAGCGGACCGTTCGGCCAGGTGTAGGCCATGGCATTGACCGTGACATCCCGATGGAGCAGATCCTCCTCCAGGGTTGTCTCCTGGCCGGGACGGCTGCGGAAGCAGGCGATGTCGATCAGCTTGGGATGGGTCCAATCCTTGATCGGAACGATCAGGCTGTTATGCTTTTGCCCCATGATCGCTTCATGGTGGTCGCCGCGATGCAGCCGCTTGCGGCACTCGGTCAGCGGGCGGGCGACGAGGATCTCCAATGTGTTGGGGAGCGGTTTGCCGAGAATCCCGTTGATCGGTGCATCGCCGACAAGGTAGATCGGCCCGATCAGCCGATGAATATCGTCCAGGAGGGTGCGGATGAAAGGCGCGAAAGCGTTGGGAAAGGATGGGATCATGGCGTCCATGGTCAAGGTTCCGGAACATACATTAGAACGGATGGAGAGGCACGTCAATGGCGCGCCGGTTGATGGTCGTCCGATGGCCGTCCTGACCATGGGCTGCCGGGTGAATCAGTTCGAAAGCGCCTTGATGGAGCAAGGAGGGGCGGCGCGCGGATATCGGTTGGCCGGCAGCGGTGAACGGGCGGCATTGGTGGTGATCAACACCTGTTCGGTCACCGGGGAGAGCGATCGGCAGGCGCGCCAGTTGATCCGCCGGGCAGTGCGGGAGAATCCGGGCGCACGCATCGTGGTCACGGGCTGTTATGCCCAGAATGCTCCGCAACAAGTGGCTGAGTTGGCTGGCGTCTCTCTGGTGCTGGGCAATGGGGAGAAAGAGCGCTTTTGGGAGATCCTGGATCGCAGCGAAGCGGATGAGCCGGACGAGCGGATCCTGGTCGGCGATGTGGCGGAACTGACCCGTGTGCCGGAACGGGTCACGGTCGACCGTTTCGGTGATCGGGCACGGGCCTTCTTGCAGGTACAGGATGGGTGTGATCGGGCCTGTGCCTATTGCGTGATTCCCCGGTTGCGCGGACCGAGTCGTTCGATCGGCGCGCGTCAGGTGTTGGCGCAGGCGCGGCGATTCCTGGACTCCGGTTATCGTGAGCTGGTGCTGACCGGGGTAAATCTCGGCGCTTATGGCCGCGATCTGGAGGGGTGTCCGACCCTGGCCGAGCTGGCCGGTCTGCTGCTGGATACGGGCGGGGGGTGGCGTTTGCGCATCTCCTCCATCGACCCGTTGGATGTTGATCCCGGCTTGTGCGCGCTGCTGGCAGGCGAGCCCCGTTTGTGCGGTCATCTGCATCTGTCGGTGCAGTCCGGGGATGATGCCGTGCGTCGCCGCATGGGGCGAGGCAGGGGACGTGACGAGGTGTTGGCGCGCGTGGCCATGCTGCGTGCCGCCCGTCCCGAGATGGTGTTGGGCGCGGATCTGATCGTCGGCTTTCCGGGCGAGGATGAGGCGGCTTTTGCCAAGAGTCTGGAGTTGGTCGAGGAGGCGGATCTCTCCTTGTTGCACGTCTTTCCCTATTCGGCGCGACCCGATACCCCGGCAGCCCGGTTGCCCCCCTCGATGCTGATCCCTGGGGATGAGATTCAGTCTCGCGCCAGACGGTTGCGTCAGGCTGGCGAGGCGCGCTATCGACAGCGGCTCAACAGCTCCATCGGTGCAAGCGAGGCGTTGTTGATCGAGAATCTGGAGGATGGCCAGGCAGTGGGAAAAACCGGAGGATTTCTGCCGATGTGCGTTATTCCGGCACAAGAGTCCTGGCGTGGTGCCCTGCTGCCGGTCGTGGTCGAGGGGGTGGATGAAAAGAAGGAAACTCTGCTCGGGCGGGTGATTGAACAGGCTTGTTGATCGATTGCCCGCACCATTTTCACAGGGTTATCCACAGGGTTATCCACAGGTTGTGTGGATAACGAATGTCAGAAATGGGTTTCCCCTCGTCAGGTGGCCTGATTATACCGCACGAGGGGAAGCCGATTGAGAGCAGGAGGGTTTCAACCCAGATCCGACAGTTGCGGGTGATTGCATGTGCCAACACATTGGTTCATATGGTGAATTGCAAGAAACCGAAGTTGCCTTGTCGGTAATGAGGCTTTCTTCCGATTTGCCAGATGGATCAAGAGGTTGTCACAGGTGATCGCCCGCAACCGCCGGATCCGGGTTCAAGCGTTCGGCAGGGTCTCGAAGAGCCGGAAGCGGTTCTCCAAAAACCAGTTGGTTGCCTCTTCGGCACGCGCCGCGTACTGCAGGCGGATCTCTTCGATCGCTGCCTGACGCCGTTTGAACTCGGTCTCCGAGATCCGTCCCGAGGCGCGATCGGCCTGATCGACCATGGTCATGACGGTCAAGCGCATGAAGACCGCGCTTTTGCTCCCAGGCATGGCCCACACCTCCTGCAGGGCATCGAAGATGGTCCAATAGGCTTCGTGCGGCACATCGGGCGGCGGCGGCAGGGGTTTGAGCCGATCGATGAAGGCTTCGTCGTTGGCAACCTCGCGTTCGATCCGCACACCGTGCAGCGTGTGATCCTCCAATGCGATCCACCCTTCGGGAATCGAGGCGGGATTCTTGTCCAACGCGTGCACCCCGCGACTCTTCGTTTTGCGAACCCCGCCGATGATGTAATCCTCCAGCGGGATCCAGGCTTCCAGATCGTCGTCTTTTTTCATGGTTTCAACACTCCTCGGCACGGCTTGGGAAAACGGGCGCTTGAACCCTTTTCGTCCGTGGAGGGATGAAACATGAGCGGTTCTTGGCGGCTGTTCGGCAATTGCCGAACAGCTTCTTGAAAGAGAGGACGAGGGGATGGAAACGGATCGATCCCGCCTGTGCCAGCGGTTTATCGGGTGGGCGACGGGCTGGCAGCTGTTTGGCTGGGTGCGACGGTCGGCGGGGTCAACAGCGCCTCAATCGCCTTGCCGAGATTCTCGGCTTGCAGCGGGGTCAATTCAAGCGCAACCGGACGACCCGGCGGGGTGATCCAGCTGGTTTTCTCGTCTTTGTGCATGAGATACCGTTTGGCCTTCTCCCCCTCGCCCAGGGTGATGGTCAGCCAGGGTGCCCCTTGCCGCAACGCGGCACCCCGATGGGCATCGCGGGTGAGCATCTCCTCGATGTTGCCCCATTCAGGCTTGGGCCATTTGCCCTCCTGGCGTTCCGCCGACACCTTTTTGTCACCAGACTCCAGGTGCAGCCGTTCGATCTCGGACTTGCTCGCCACCGGTCGCATGGCCACCAGATCCAGCGGGTTCTTGTCCAGCTCCTCGGCCACATAGCGCGGCAACACCAGCGCATCCGGCTCGTCGGGCCGCAGGGCCAGAAACTCCTCACCGGTTTTGTAAACCGGTATCCGTTCAACCTCGCCTTGCGCCGGGGTCAGTTCGATGATCCAATCCGGCTCGCCTGAGGTGGGAGCCTTGCGAAACAGCGTGCCCGACGAGCTGGTCAAGGCGAAACTCCAGGCCCGCATGCGGTTGTCGTCGGCGCGATCCTCCAGCGGCGCTTTCAGATCCCAGCGATCCTCCGCGCTTTTGACCACGCGGATCTCCCCACCCGAACGTTTCTTCACCGTGATGGCGGACAGATCGACCGCTTGCGTGCTGGCCAAATGCTTGTCGCGCAGCGTGTCGCTCTTTTGCAGCAGTTTGGTCAGTTCTTGATCCCCGATCAATACCACCGGGCCTTTCTCCCCCAAGGCGAGATAATGCTTGCGGGTGGCAGCCGGTGGGGTGCCACCGACCAGGATCAACCGTTCGGCGTTCTGCTCACCCTTGACCATCAGTCGTACGGCAGGGGCATTCAGTCCGAAAGCGGCTGCATCGGTGATCGTGTCGGCGATCTTTTTTTCATAAGTTTTGGAGAGGATCTCCAGCAGGCCCTGCACCCCCTCGTTGCTGGTGCGCAGGCGGGCGGGGGCGGTGATCCGCCAGGCGTTGTTCTCCTTGGCAAGGGTGAGCGTCTCCCCGGCGTTGTCGCGAAACTCCAGGGAGGTGACCGCATCGGCCTGGATCGAGCTGATGGCGCGCGACTGTTTTTCCGTCGCTTCTTTTTCGGCCTCGCGCGATTCGACGTACCAGAGACCGCCCCCGGCAATCGCCAGGATCACGGCCAGAATCAGATTGTTGCGCCAACCTTTGGACATGCGGTCCTCTTTAATGTGGTGAAAAACGTTCGGGACGCTCTTATACCGCAACCATCTTGAAGAAGCGTCATTTTCCTCAAAGCCATATGCAAGCGGAAACGACTCCCGCCAAGGCGGCGCGCGGCGCATTTTTCGCAAAAAACGCGAAAAATGCTTCTTTTGAAGAGCGCGCTAAAATCAAAAACAAAGTCAAAAGCAAAACCCTGGGAGATGAATCTCCCAGACCCTCTCTTTTTTTTCACTAATAAAAACCACACATTCCAAGCTGAGTGCGGTTTAATACCCTCCCTACCGCCGCCGGCGCTTGAACCAAATGATACCGCCGATCGTCAACAACCCCAACGGCACCAACACCACCAACCCCAAGAAGAGCAACAACGACTGCTCGCCCGACATCGTCAATCCGGCATCCTGCACCTCCTTGGGCTTGATGGCGATGAAATTCTCATCCTCGGCCAACCAGCGAGCGATGTTCAAGAACAGATCGGCATTGCCCAGTACGCTCACATAGGCATCGGCCAGAAAATTCGAGTTGGTCGTCACCACCAGACGCCGCTTGTCGGCCTGAACCGCCGCACCCATCAGAATCGGCCCCTTGCGATCCTCACCGGGCGTGAACTCCACTTTGCCACTGGTCAAATCCCCGGTCTCCAGCCAGCCGCGCGCCGCCCCCTCCAGCAGACGGGTGCGCTGCTCTTTGCCGTCGTTGACCGCCGGCTCCAACTCCAGACCGCCGGTATCCGGGAAGATGGTGGCTGCACTCATCCCCTTGGTGATCGCATGCTCGGGCGGATAACGACTCACCACCGGGGTGGCCGCCGAACCAGCCAACATCTGCGCCGCCGGATCAATCGTCACCCCCTTGAGCAGGGTGATGCCGTGCGGTTTGAGGATCGACTCCAGCCCGGCATCCCCCTCGGGACCGAGCAGCAGCAGCAGCCGGCCACTGGCGTCATACCAGTTTTTCAGCCGCGCGGTCTCGATCGGCAGAAAGGCCTTCTTCGGACCACCAACGATCACAACGGCGGTATTGTCCGGTATCTTCTCGGTTTCGGCCAGATTGATCTCCTCGATCTGATACCCCTCGCCCTTGAGCAGCGCCTTGGCCTGGGTATAGGCGAAACGATCCTGGCCGTTGCCGCTTTCGCGGCCTTCGTTCAACGAGTGTTCGCCGTGACCGGTGACGAAACGAATGGTCTTGGCACTCCCCTTGGCCAGGCGGATCAACCCGTTGGTGATCGCCTCTTCGGTCGATTCGGTCACTTTTTCGGTTTTTTCACCGGCTCGCAGAATCACCGTGCCGTAAACCGCCACCTCGGCCTGACGCGCGGCAGCCGGATCCAGGTCCGGATCCACGTAGCGCACGGTCAAAGAGGGGTTGGCAACCTGATATTTCTCCATCAAATCCTGGATCTGCTGCTTGCGATCATCACGACGCTCCTGCACGAAAACCGTCAGGGTCAGACCTTCCGAAAAAGCCTTCACGGCTTTCAAAGACTGCTCGGCCAGGGTGTGACGCCCCCCCTTGGTCCAGTCCCAGCGGATTTGATGACGATGGCTCGCGTAGGCGGCCAATCCCAACAGGATCGTTAAAATCAACCCCATGACGAAATTCTGCGAACGCAGATTGAAACGGGTGGAACGGTCCATCTTCATGGTCATTTTTCTCCCATACCCTCCACGTTCAACCCTGGATCCGCTCGGCCATCAGTCGCTGGCGGGCAAAGAGCAGCCCGGCAGCCGACAGCAGCCCGAAGTAGATCAAATCCGCGCTGCTGACCACCCCCATGAGAAAGTTCTGATAGTGGTTCATGAGCGAGAAATAAGCGAGCATTTTGTCCACCTGCCCGCCGCTGGCATTCCCCATCCAGGAGAGGATCCAGAGCATCAGCAATACGCCGAACGAAATCACCGCCGCGACATTCGGGTGCTCCGTGGCGCTCGAGGCGGCCAGTCCCACAGCGCCAAAGGCGGCAGAGGTCAGAAAGAGTCCCAACAGACCGGCGAGGAACTGCCCGGTGTCTGGATTGGAAAACGGGTAGAGGGTCAAGGGTGGAATCGCCAGCATAAGAATGGCGATCATCAGGAACATCAGCAATCCCAGATATTTGCCCAGCACGATGGCCATCGGTGACAAGGGCGAGGAGGCCAGTGCCGGCCAGGTGCCCTGCCGCTTCTCCTCGGCGATCAGCCGCATCGAGATCAGCGGCATGATCAACAGCATCAGAATGGCGGCATTGCCGAGCATCGGCGCGATGGTCCGCTCGGTCAGGGGGAGTCCTCCCCGCATGCCGTAGGCCTGATACTCCACCATCTGGATCTGATAGCTCAACACGCCGGCATTGAACATGTAGGCACAGATGGCGAACAACACCGCCAGCAGGCTCCAGGCAAGCGGTGAGTGGAACATGCCCCGTACCTCACGCACGGCCAAGGTAATGATGGCTCTCATGCGGACACCTCCGCGCCCTCTTCCGGGCGCTCCTCGCGGGTGGTCAATTGCAAGAAGATCTCCTCCAGCGAACCGCCCGTCGGGGTCAACTCCCGCAGATCCCAGCCGGATGCAACCGACCGACGGATCAACTCCGGGACCGGATCGATCGAAACCTCGGCGCCGATCAGCCAACCGTCGTCGCGGGGATGAAGGTCCGCGATCCCCGGAATGGCACGCAGTTGATCGGGGGATGGGGCGTTTTTCCAGCGCACGAAATGGATGCTTTTGCCGTGCGAGCGGTTTTCCAGGGCATCCAGCGTGTCATCCGCGACGATGCGCCCCTGGTGGATCACCGCCACCCGCTGACAGGTCATACGCACTTCGGGCAGGATGTGGCTGGAGAGCAGCACCGAATGTTCGCCGCCCAACTCGCGGATCAAGGCACGGATTTCACGGATCTGGATCGGATCGAGTCCCACGGTAGGTTCGTCGAGCACCACCACATCCGGACCGTGCACGATCGCCTGGGCAATGCCGGCCCGCTGTTTGTACCCTTTGGAGAGGTTGCGCAGCAGCCGTTCGGATACATTGGTCAATCCGCAGCGTTCCATGGCCCGGTTGACCGCCTCTTTCAGTCGTGCGCGGGGTACGCGCCGCAGAGTGGCCAGGTAATTCAAGTATTCTCGCACGGTCATCTCGCCGTAGATCGGCGGATTCTCCGGCAAAAATCCGATTTTTGCACGCGCTTCGACCGGATCCTCCAGCACATCCACCCCGCCGACCGCGATGCTTCCCTCGCTGGGCGCCAGCAGGCCGCTCAAAATGCGCATGGTGGTGGTTTTTCCGGCACCGTTCGGGCCGAGAAAGCCGACCACTTCGCCGCGCTTGACCGTCAGGTCGATGCCATCGAGCGCCGCAATGGTCCCGAAGTGTTTGCTGACCCCGGACATCTGGATCATGGTTTCCGTCATGTCCTTGTTTTCCTCGATTTTCTTTGGTTGGATTCCAACTGCGACTTGAATGTGAGACAGCCATACATTTTGAAGATATAGGTATGATGGGGAGTGTATGCAAGAGGCAGAGCGCGCAAAAAATCATCAAGAGTTTGAGTTGCTGATAAATCAGGCTTTGTTGCCTAATAATTAATCAAGATGTCTACTTGTTAGGCGTTCAATGGCGTCCGGCAAGGTCACGGGAATTTCTATCTGATTCATAAACAATGACATTGTCTAGAGAGTCCCTCCTGGAACGAAGATTGCGTTATCAAGCGGTCAATTCGCGGTTACAAAGTTTGCAATCCTCATCCAAACCGCACCCAGTTTGGAATATATCGTTTTTATTAGTGAAAAAAAAAGAGATGGTCTGGGAGATTCATCTCCCAGGGTTTTGCTTTTGACTTTAGCGCGCTCTTTCAAGAAGCATTAAACGACGCATCCCAAAATGGGTGCGGTTTGGTTGGTTGTTTTTTCTGACTCTACTCATTTTACAAAGCTCAAAGGTTCCAAATCATGGCATCGCTCTTCACGCTCGTGCTTCTGCTGCTGCCTGCTGC
>JAMOBI010000087.1:0-16208 GCA_039908105.1 Magnetococcus sp. YQC-9 | reverse complement strand
GTAGTTTTTTGCAAGGCTGCGTGCAAGATGTGAGCGTCGTTTCCAAAAAGCGGAAACGACGCTCACGAAGGCCGCGCGCGGCGCATTTTTCGCAAAAGGCGCGAAAAATGCTTCTTTGTAAAGAGCGCGCTAAAGTCAAAGTCAAAACCCTGGGAGAGGAATCTCCCAGACCCTCTCTTTTTTTTCACTAATAAAAACGACACATTCCAAGCTGGTTGCGGTTTAAGAGCCAAACACCTCACACGGTTTTGCAGCGCAAGGATCCACCGGTTGCTCACCGTTTGCCGTTCGCGTACCACCCGATCCGTAACCGCTTCGCATCCCGAACCTTCACCCGGCTGTCGGAGTAACCCGCACCCGGGATTTGGGTGCCGAGGCGCCATGACCGAACAATACCACTTCCACGGTATGGATCAACACCAACAGATCCAGAAACAGACCGCGATTCTTAACATAATAGAGATCGTACCTCAATTTCTCTGCAGCGTCTTCTTCCGATGCACCATATCCGTACCGAATCTGCGCCCAACCGGTGATCCCCGGCTTGACCCGCAAGCGCTCGGCATAATAGGGGATCTTGATCTTGAGCTGCGAGACGAATTCCGGACGCTCGGGACGCGGACCAACCAGACTCATCTCACCGCGCAACACATTGATGAATTGCGGCAACTCATCGATGCGACTCTTGCGGATGAAGCGACCGACCCGGGTGATGCGCGTATCGTCGTGCGCCGCCCACCGGGCCACGCCATCCTGTTCCGCATCCGTACGCATACTTCGAAACTTCATCACTGGAATGATTCGCCCATCGATGCCCACCCGTTGCTGGGTATAAAAGATCGGTCCGCGACCGCCGCTCTCGATCCAAACCGCCAACGCGGCCAACAACATCACTGGAGAAAAGATCATCAGCAATAACAAACTAATGGAGATATCAAACAGCTTCTTGACAGCCTCACTCCAGGGTTCACGATACAAACCATCGGAGTGGAACAACCACCAGTCCGGATCCATGAGATCGGTCAAAATGATGTGCCGTTCCCGTTCACAGAACTCCTGGATATCCATGATCCGTATCCCGCGATTCTTGCACGCCTGAATCTCATCCAAATAGAGCCTGGAGAATCCCGCCTCATGAGCGATCACCACCTCATCCACACTCTGCAGCTCCGCATATTCCGACAGATCACTGGTAACCCAGATGATCCGCTTATCGTCAACGCAAATCGGCTGGCCTGAGACTGGCCAAAACCCCAACAATTCACAATCCGATTGTTCGACACCCTGTTCGATCACCAACCTGCTCACCAGACGCGCCCGTTCACCGGTTCCAAAGACAATCACCCGGCGCTTGAGCCGATCCATATCGATCACGAAGCGGAAAAAAAAGTAACGTACCACCGCGATCATCCAGAAACAGGCGAACAGCGCGTAGCCAAAGGCTCCGCGCCCGATGAACAGATCTGGGAACACGTAGAACAGCATGCTCATGGCCACCAGACCGATCACAAAGCTGATGCCGACGTGCAGCAACTCCCCGGAGAACCCTTCCTCCATCAACCGTTGATAACGCCCCATGGCCGCTTGGCTGGTCACAATCACCAGGGAAAAGAAAATCGCCTTTGGGAACAGAAAATCCCCGTGAATCTCATCATGTTGGCCCAAGCCAAAGCGCATCGTCACACCGACATAAACCGCCAGCGTGGCCAGAACCGCTTCCATGGCCAAGAGCATCAGCGACCAACGATGCAGATAATGACGAAAAATGCGAATCACGACATTCCATCCCCACGGTGGATCGGGACAAATCCAGATCACTTACGTTAAAATATTTTTTCTTCGATTTCAAGAACCAATTCAATCATTCTCCGCCTCAGCCCGACCAGAAGGCAGCTTCTTCCGCAGGTCGCCACCGCATTCACCATACCATTCATTGCAATCAAACGCGAATTGGGTTAACTAAATCCATAAAATGAATCTCCTTCATCGCCTGCCAGGCGCTGATCTCTTTCAGGTCCAAGGTGGATGCACCACTCCCTCCAGCCTCTCAGCCCAACCAGCATGACACCGAGTCCGCCATTATCCAATGTTCCTCCGACACCACACCCACGCATCGCCGTCCTTTTGCCCTGTTTCAACGAGGAGCACGCCATTGGACAGGTCGTCAACGGCTTTCGTCAGGCCATGCCGGATGCGCACATCTTTGTCTTTGACAACAACAGTTCCGATCGAACCGTATCGGTCGCGCGCCAGGCAGGTGCTGAAATTCGCCAGGAACCCAGGCAGGGTAAAGGTCATGTAGTCCGACGCATGTTCGCCGACATCGAAGCAGATGTGTATGTGATGGCGGATGGCGATGGCACCTACGATCCGAATTGCGCCCCGCGAATGATCCAATGTCTGCTCGACCATCAGCTCGATATGGTGGTTGGCCTGCGACAAGAGTCCGGACACACCAACACCTATCGCCCCGGTCATCGCTTCGGTAACCGTCTGCTGTCCACGACAGTTGCCCATCTCTTTGGTCAAGGCTTCTCCGACATGCTCTCCGGCTACCGGGTCTTCTCCAGACGGTTTGTCAAGAGCTTTCCAATTCTCTCCAAAGGGTTTGAAATCGAAACCGAACTCACCGTCCACGCTCTCAACCTTGCCATCCCCTGTCAGGAGATCCCCACCCCCTATTTTGCCCGACCTCCCGGATCAACCAGCAAACTCGACACCTGGCGCGACGGCTGGCGCATCCTGATGACCATTCTGCTGCTCGCCAAGGAGGCACGTCCCTTTGCCTTTTTCGGTCTGATCGCCCTGCTGCTGACCGTAACCGCGATTCTTTTGGCCATCCCGATCTTCATCACCTACCACGAAACCGGTCTCGTGCCGCGTATTCCGACTGCACTGCTGTGCTCCGGCATGGTAATCATGGCGAGCATCAGCCTCACCAGCGGCATCATCCTGGATAGCATCAGCCGTACCCGTATCGAACTGCACCGCTTTTTTTACCTCAAGCAACCACCGCTCTTCCGCGATCCATTCCGAGCTCAGACACTCCACAACGACCCCACTTCGGAACCATGCGCACGCTCCTGAACGCTCCCCTTACCCGACTTCTGCCGCTCGTCACGCTGATTGCCATTCTTTTCTCCCGCGGTCTCACCGATCCGGAAATCGGCTGGCCGGACGCCGACCGCATCCTCATGGATGGCCTGTTCATTCACGATTTCCTTGGAGACCTCCAGCCCGGAAAACTGCTCGAACCGACATTTTTCCGCGACGCCTATCAATACGCCATCGGATACTTTGCGCAGTATCCTGCGCTCAGTCTTGGTTCCAGACCACCCTTTTTCCCGTTCATCGAGGCGCTCTTCTTTTTTCTGTTTGGCATCCACGACTGGAGCGCCAAACTCGCCCTGCTCCTCTTCGTGCCCATCGCCCTCTGGGCCTGGTATGACCTGGTCTCCCGCACCCACGATCGCACCAGCGCGTTCTGCTCCTCGGCCATCCTGTTCACCTCCCCTTTCATCGTCGAATGGGGCTGGTACCCGATGCTTGAAATCCCGGTCCTGGCCATGACGCTTGTGACCGCCAACCTCTTCTGGCGTTACGTCTCCTCAGGCAAACCCACTTGGCTTTATCTGGCCGCCATGGCCTTCAGTCTGGCCCTCTGGACAAAACAGACCGCCCTGTTCATGCTTTTGTGGATCCCGGCCTGGCTGGTCATCACCCGACAGGCCAAATCGATACTGAATCAACGCTCCACTTGGCTCGCTCTGGGTCTGGCTTTGCTTCTCACCCTGCCGCTCGCCGTGATCACCATCTGGATGGGCAAAACCAACCTGACCCTTGCCTTCCAGGGGGTAACCACCACCCAACAGCAGAGTCTCTGGTGGCAGTGGGATCATCTGCGCCAGTATCTTGACATCCTGGTCCACCATCAAATCACCCAGCCGGTCCAATGGCTGGCACTCGCCGGTTTCATACTCACCCTGGTGCGACGCAACCGCGCCGATCTCTTCTACCTACTGTTAATCCTTTCCACCTATCTCTTTTTCACCGCTCTGCACAGCTATCGCATCGATCGTTACACCATCTTCTGGGTACCGGCCTTCGCCTGGCTGGCGGCACTACCATTTCACCACTTTCGGGAGCGTACTCTGACCCGGAATACCGGTTGGGTGATCCTCATCCTGCTGGTCGCCTGGCAGAGCCGGCAGACCTGGCTCAAACAGCCCGGGTTCTCGCGCGGATATGAACAGGCTGTCGAATTGGCCATGCGCCACTCTGCAAGTGGACGGATTTTCATGGATGGGGTCAACAACGGATATTTCACCTATTATGTTCGGCTAAGGGATGCCGATCGACGCTTCCACATCCTGCGCGGCGACAAACTGCTTCACGCCTCCTCGGTCTTCGCCGAACACTGGACCGAAGTCCACGTCAACGATCTTGACGGCATCCGCGCAACGCTTGATCGGCACGGCATCGACATCCTGGTCATCGAGGAGCGCAACTACGCTCAACTGGCAATCCATCGCCTGTTGCGCGACTACGTGGAAGGTCCGGAATTCGAGCGTTTGGCCACCATTCCGATCACCTCGTCCCGATCCCAGTTGACCGGACAAGAGCTGCGCGTCTACCGTTACAAACATCCGAAACCGCCTGCCAGGGAACGGTTTTCGATCTCCGTACCGCTGGTGGGTAAACGTTTTGAGGCGCCGGTCACTCCGGATCAAGACCTTCTGCCCCCCACCCGAAAGGGTGGAACTCAGAACTGAAAATAGATGAAATCCTCGGAATCGCCACGCGCCACCAGAATCATCAAGAACATCATCATGGAGGCAACGGTGTGCAACAGGATCCTCACCCTGGATCCGGAAGCCAGCCGCGGAGCCACAAAATGGACAAAAAAGGTGTGGACCCATAGGGGAGTGAAATAGAGCAGGGTCTGCCCGAGAAGAAACCAGGCCGCCTGATGTTGCAGCTCACTGGTCGGAGCCCAGGGCGATAAAGAGAGGAGACGCAGGATGTAGACCCCCTCGCTCTCCCTGAACAGCATGAAGCCGATGCTGGCCAGCAGATACATCAGCATGATCTTGAACGGCCTCAACCAGGGGCTCTCCCGGAACGTCGAAGACGCAAACCCCTTGCAACGGTCATAGAGGATCACCAACAGACCGTGATACAGGCCGAACAGAATGAAATTCCATCCTGCCCCATGCCACAGGCCGATGATTAAAAAAGTAATCAGCAATCCCTTTTCGATGGCATACCGCACGCCCTTGGTGCGGAAATGAAAGTAAAGCGGCAGGAAGATGTAATCCTGGATGTAGGAGGAGAGGGAAATGTGCCACCGTTTCCAGAACTCTGCGGGTGTGGCGGCCATGTAGGGATGATTGAAATTCGGTGACAACCGAAAGCCGATCAGCCGCGCCGAACCATGTGCAATGTCGGTGTAAGCAGAAAAATCGGCGTAGATCTGTACCGTGAATGCGATCACGCCGATCCATGCCAGAGCAAAGGTGGTCTGCTCCAGAGCAAACAGCTTGTTGACGATGAAAGCGACATTGTCAGCAATCACCAGTTTCTTGAAAAATCCCCATACCAACAAAAACACCGCATCGCGGACATCTTGTGGGGTGATCGTGCGCGCTTTCTCGATCTGCGGCAGAAAAGTGATCGCCCGTTCGATCGGTCCGGCGACCAGTTGCGGAAAGAAGACCACGAACAGCGCGAATTCGAGAAAATTCTCGCGCGCCTTGAGTCGTCCGGCATAAACATCGATAATGTAACTCATCGATTGGAAGGTGTAGAACGAAATCCCAACCGGAAGAAAAATGTCCAGATTGTGGGTGAAGCTCGGCAGCCCCAACAGATGCAACAGGGCGGCGACATTCTCGACAAAGAAGCCAAAATATTTAAAAAACCCGAGAAAAATCAGGTTGGTCGTGATGCTGAACCAGAGCACGTACCGTTTTTTCTCCGGGAAACGGGCGATGGTCAATCCACACAGATAATCCACCACCGTGGAGGCGAAAAGCAGATAGAGAAACCACGGATGTACATAACCATAGAAAAAATAACTCACCGCCAGCAGAAACAGATTCTGCGTCCGACGCTCCATCCACCAATAAAGTGCCAGCACGAACAGAAGAAACAATACGAAATCAAGACTATGAAAGATCACCGGAACGCCTCCGCGAGTCGCTCGACAAACCGTTCCGTGTAAAACGGCATGAACTCCGGCTTGACATGTCCCCCATCCAGATACATGTCGTATTTCAAAGATTTCTCGTCAGAGAAATCGTGGAAGCCGACCCTTTCTCGCTCCAAATGGGCACGCAGCGCAGCCATGTAGTGATCCAGGGAGGGGTGAGGCACGGGCGGAGCGTCATCGACGGCAGGACGCGGCTCCATGCGGACAAAGATCACCCGGTCCGCCCCCTGTCTGCCCAGGCGGATCAACTCAGGCAAAAAGGAGTGCTCCAGTCGCGCATCAAAAGCATGACGCGCATTGACCTCCCCACCCTTGCCACCCTTGGTTTTGAGAACCCGCTGATTTTCGTTCGAGAAGATCTCTTCGGCCAGACGTGCCTTGAAGGTCGCCCGTTGCGCGACGATCGCCCCGGTCTCACCCGGCTTGATCCGCTCCGGGTAAAAGGAACGGTTCCACAGATACCCCCGATACGCGGGGGATGACAACAGAAAACCCACTCCGTCGATCATCCAAAACGCCGGTTTCCGTCCACGCTCCTGAATCGGATAGAAACGGATCAACCATTCGCGCAGTCGATCCGTAACCCGTTTATGATGATGAGAAATCCGCCCGAAATCCGCGTCCTCCAACCCTTTGTTGCGGGCGATGCGTTCCTGGTTCCACAAGGATCCGGTCTCGTCGACCGGATCGGTCAGTTCCGTATCGCGGAAATGAATGAAAAGCACCCGGGGACGCACCCCAGATGGCAGCAGGCTGTTCTTGACCCACAAATACCAGAGCGCGCTCATGCTGCCCACTTCGCCAAGTATGTAGCTGGTCGAGCCGGGTCGCAAACGATTCAACTGTTCGGTATCGATACGGGAGAGCAGGGTTGAAGAGCCGACGAACACATAATCCGGCTTGAGCGCCTGCAGTTTGAGCAAATGACGATCATCGAAACGCAGCGGTGCCGGATTGCCCCGAAACACGGCAGGCGGCACCAAAATCAGCAAGAGCAGGATCAGAACTCCGAGCCATTCCCACGCAGCGGCGAATCTCGCTTTCTGCCTTGATCCCAAGTCACCTTCGCGCGCACTCTTAAACCCGAATGGTATGATCATGCTGGCTTACCGTTCGGTCGCGACCTGTTCGATCAATCCAGTTTGCTGGTCAACTTGGCGCGAATCTGGGGAATGGTTTTGAGATCCACCGCCTCGAGCGGCTCGAACCGAACCCCGAACTCTGCCTCCAGGGCCACATTGATGTGGATGTGTTGCAGTGAATCCCAGTCCTGTTCACCATCCTCCTGTTGGCTTGCGGCCAGACGCTCCACCTCGTCGACGCTCCGCCCCAGAGCACCGGCAATGGCATTGAAGATACGCGTATCATGTGGAGATTGACTCATGCAGGATCCTCCCTGGCAACAAATCGGACTCATGTCGGACCAGCGTCGCAGCGACTTTCAGTTTTCTTGCGTCACCCCTGCGTCGCGCCTCACCATCGTCCATTTCAAGCAAGAATCAAACCAGCCATTCAATGCCCAAATGTTTCATCCTTTCTCCCGGAAACGACACCCCAAGCCGCGCAACCGACTTGAGACCGCGCAGACTCCCGAGGTATAGTCAGGAGGCTGCCACTCAATTCTTTGCGGAGTCATCGACCATCTCCCCACTTGACGACATCGCGGCATCCTCCACCTCAGGTGCCTTGCGCCCCGCCATCCTCGGACCCCTTGGACCGGCGCAACTCACCTGTCTGCGCAGCTGGCGCAAACTGGGTCTCGATCCGCTGTTTATCCATCTCACACAGGGAAGCGGCACGCCAGGTTGGCCCGGTGTCCCCGGCGACTACCTGCCCCTGAGCCGCGAGCAGTTGAACTTACCCGTTGGACGCGCTCAGTTCTGTGCGTTTCTATCAGCCCGGGGCTGCACAGGCTTGACCTGTCTGGGTGAAGCGGATGCCCGCCTGTTGCGCGCCATGCAGAGCGTGCTCCCCTGCGACTTATGGCTCCCTTCTCAGGAGTCGCACGATTTTCTCGACTCCAAACACCGTCAACTCGAGCTGGCCCAGGTGTGCGGCTTTGCCGTGCTGCCGACCTGGCGAGCCGATCATCACCTCCTGCCCATGATTCCAGAAGATGTGTTTCCGCTCGTCGCTCGCCCCGACGGCTCGGGCACGGCACAACCGATGTTCAAAATCCGCATCGTGCGCAACGCCCGAGAGTTGTCCGACTGGCTGAAAGGCTTCCACAAACTGCATCAGCCCGTGCTGCTGCAACCGTTGATTCACGGCCCCAATCTGGTGATTCACGCGGCAACCGATGTCACAGGCACCCCTTTTGCCCTGCAAGCCTTTCTGGTACGCCGCAAATTCGAGGGGGTCACCCTCACCATCGAGCCCGCTCCCTTGGATGAGAGTTTACGCAACGCCTGCATCGCCTTCTGCCGGAAAGCCGGCATCCATGGTTGCCTGCATTTCGAACTGGTACACGATCCACGCGACACCATACCCTGGTTTCTGGAGGTGAATGGACGCCTGGGTGGTACCACGGGCAAAGTCTACGCCCTCGGATTCGATGAGCCGCGTCTATTGTTAAGCGCGCACAACCTTCTTTCCATCCCGCCCACCACCTCCACGATCCTGAATGGCAACACGGTCTGCAATCGCCTGGCCCTGGGCAAACTGCTTTATAAAATGGCACGTCGTGATCCGCGTCTGTTGGATGATCTCTCTGGCATGCCACGTCGCTGGTACGATCTGTTGGCAGGTTTTTTCCTCTGGCGTGATGAGATCGTCCATTTCAATGATCTCAGGACAACTGTTTGGTATTTGCGCGACTGGTTTTCGGAACTCCTGCAAAGGAAGGACGCATGAACATCGCGCCACCACCTTTGGAGATTCTGCTCACAGTCGATGTCGAGTTTTCCATTCACGGTGCCTTCACCTTTCCGGACCAGGCGCGCCCTTTGGGGGAGCCATTCGTTGTCTGCCGCGACGGTGCGGGCCGTGAACAGGGATTGGGGCTTATGCTCGATACATTCGCTGAGCATGGACTGCTGGCCAACTTCTTCTGCGAGACGCTGCAAACCACCTGGTTCGGCGCCGAACCCATGGGCACGATCGCTCGGCGCATCCATGCCGCTGGCCACGACGTTCAGCTCCACTTGCACCCCTGCTGGAAATTTTTTGATCATTCCAACTGGCGCGAACAGCTTCGTTGCCAACGACCCAATGACAACTGTCATGGACGCACGCCAGAGGAAATTGTTGACTGGATCCAAACCGGGCGCACACTGTTCGAGCAATGGGGGCTGCCCCCTCCAGTGGCGCTGCGCGCGGGGGGGTTACGTGTTGATCGAGAGCTCTATCGGGTGATGGCGCAGCTTGAGATGCCCTTGGCATCCCACATCGGCCTGGGTGTCTTCTTGCCCGCAGAGCCAGAACTCCACCTGGCCTGCGGCCTGCACCGCTTCGACGGGGTGCTCGAACTGCCGGTCTTCAGTTATCACGCCCGCCTTCCGCGACCTGCTCATCCCTGGCGTTCTCTGACTTTAACCGGTACCTCCTGGTGGGAAATGCGCGCTCTCTTGGAACAGGCACGCCTGGCACACCTCTCCCCGGTCGTCATTTTACTCCATCCGCATGATCTGGCAGGCCCCGCCCCCACCCATCCTGCCCATCGCATCCATCAATCACGCCTTCGTAACCTTTGCCGACTGATCAGCACCCATCCGGATCGTTATCGGGCCGTTTCTATCCACTCCAACCTGATTCGTTGGCAAAAAATGGCAACGATCCCCTCAAAATCCTTTTCGCCACCCTTCACCTTGCAACTGGCCCGCCTGCTGGAAAATTTGCTCAACCGTTAACCAAAGTTTAAACAAAACCCGATTTGGAATGTATGGTTTCTAAACCGCAACCAGTTTATAATGTGTAGTTTTTATCAAACCGCACCTGCTTTGGGATGCGGTTTACCATGATTCTTTGATTTGACACCTCACCGGATCCACCCACATGCACACTTTCACCCTCGGCATTTGGGATGGCCACGACTCCGGCGCCGCCCTGCTCAGCAACGGCCAGTTGTCTTGCGCCATCAACGAGGAACGACTCACCCGTCGCAAACTGGAAATCACCTTCCCGCGCCACTCGATTTTCGCCTGTCTTGATCAGGCCAACCTTACGCCCAGCCAAATTCATCAGATCGCAGCCAGCACCACGGACCCGGCCAAAACCCTCACCCGCCTCTGGCCGACCACGAAAGAGCGCTACTACCTTCTTCGCCGCCACCTGACCGACCCCTCACCCATCGACCCCTGGACCCAATGGGCAAAACGGATCATCACCCGGCAGTCCGGCAATTCGCTGACCCGCTGGGCCTCATCCCGCATGCTGCAAACCGAACTGCGAGCTCTCGGCTTTCCCAATCACATCCCCATCACCCTGCACGATCATCACCTCTGCCACGCAGCCACCGCAGCCTTCGGTCTTGGCGAAGAAAATACGCTCATCGTCACCCTCGACGGCGTGGGTGATGGTCGTGCCGGCTCACTCTACCACTTTAGAAACGGACAACTTCATCCTCTGGCATCCATTGCAGCGCGCGATTCGCTCGGCAGCCTGTTCGAGTGCATCACCCGCTTGCTCCACCTGCGCGAACTCGAAGACGAAGGCAAGGTGATGGCCTTGGCCGATCACGCACCCACTTTTGATCCGATCGACAATCCCCTGCTGCCGCTTTTCAAGGTCACAGGACTCAACATCCGCGCTCAACATCGCGATATCGAGCAGGTGGTCCGACGCATCCACTGGCGCCAGCCGAACGAAAGCCTGGCGGCCATGGCCCAGCAGGCACTCGAAGTGTGGGTTTTGGAATGGATCGCCAACGCGCTGGCCTGGACCGGCTGCCGACGGATTGCGCTGGCCGGAGGGATCTTTGCCAATGTGAGACTCAATGGCCGCATTCAAAGTCTGCCGGGGGTGGAGCGTTGCTACGTCTTCCCGCACATGGGGGATGGCGGACTGGCCGTGGGAGCGGCTTGTCTCTCGGCAACACCGCAACAACCGATTTTTTCGGATCTGTTTCTCGGTCCTGTCGCTTCTGAAGAGGCGATCGCCGCTGCCGTGCTGGCAAGTGGCTACGCGTATCGGCAGAGCAACGATCCGGTCGGGGACGCGGCACGTCTATTGACCGCAGGACGGATCATCGGCTGGCATCAAGGAAGGATGGAATATGGACCGCGCGCCTTGGGAGCGCGGAGCGTGCTTGCAAGGCCCGATCTGCCCGGTTTGCGCGAGAAGCTCAATCGAACTCTAAAAAGACGTGCCTGGTATCAACCATTCTGTCCAGCCATGCTCGACGAGGATGCCAGACAGCTGTTCGAGGATCATTTCGGGGAGCCGAACCGCTATATGACCAGCCTCTACCGGCTGCGCCCCGAATATCGCGCCCGACTCATTGAGGTGAGCGGAACAGACGGCAGCTGCCGTCCGCAAATGGTTGCCGAGAAGGAGCAGAGCCGAACACCAGCTTCAACCCGCACGGAGCACCTCTGGTCAACACCCCAGCCGAAGCATTGCAAGCTCTGGAGGCTATGCAGCTCGATCACCTGGTTATCGACGATTGGATCGTGGATCGGGTGTGACGAGATTGTCTGACAATTACAGGGCCTCCATGATCTCCTTTGGTTGGTTTTTACACTTTGAATCAGTGCAAGAATTTGATTTCTTCTCCCCCCATCATCCCAGATCCGGCAGTTTCGGGCGATCACCTGTGACAACCTCTTGATCCATCTGGCAAATCGAAAGAAGGCCTCATGACCGATAAGGCAACTTCGGTTTCTTACAATTCACCATATGAACCAATAGGTTAGTACATGCAATCACCCGCAACTGCCGGATCTGGGATCCTGCAAGTTTTAAAGATCTCTGCGCACCATCCGTCAGTCCTGAAAGACAAAACCGACCCCAACCGTTTTGCTTGGATACATCAATCAATTCATATTGACATAAACCAGCAGATCGTGTATTAAAGCTGGATATCTTGAAACGATAACGTGATCGCACGGATTGCCCAGGTAGCTCAGTTGGTAGAGCAGAGGACTGAAAATCCTCGTGTCGGCAGTTCAATTCTGTCCCTGGGCACCATTCAAATCAAATAGTTACACTCAAGCACGGGCTTGCCCCGTTTCCTGAATGTGTAATTCCTGTGTAACTCTGCCAGAAGAATCCCCCTCCCCTGCCAGCCGGTAGCGTTCATCCAGACGGTTCATGGCCGCCTTGATGTGTTCGCCATTCTGATGGCTGTACCGCTCCACCATGGCCAAGGTCTTGTGCCCGGAGATGCGTTTGACCGTCGGAAGATCGATTCCAGCCTGCACCAGATGCGTGATGGCCGTATGCCGCAACGTGTGCCTGACCACTTGGTTGGGATCAAGCCCGGCGGCATCGACCACACGGCGAAACGCCTTCACGATGTTGACCGTGTGCCCATCACGGGCGCTGACCGATGGAAAAAGCCACGGCGTTCCCGAAGGAAGCGCGGACATGTGGTCGGTCAGGAAGTTTGCCAAGTGGCCTGTGATGGGCTGCTCCCGCGCCCCGCCCTTCGCCTGGGGGATCCAGATGACGCGCCTGGCAACATCCACATGCTCCCGCTGGATGGACAGGATTTCCATCATCCGCATGGAAGTTTCCACGCCAATCACAATGAAAGGATAAACCTGGGCGTTCTGATCCCCTTTGGCGACATCCACCAACCGTTTAACCTGTTCGACTGTCAAATAGGTGATGCGCCCCTTCTCCTCCCGGAAGCGCCGGATCTGTGCCGGGCGCTTGTCAATCCACTCCACATCAAAGGTGCTGATCTTTGACAACGTGGCATCCCCAAAAAATGGGACCAGGTGCAGATTCAAACGACGACGCTTCATGACCAGATCCCGCCCGCCTTCTTCCGCGAGCTTGAAAAGGTACTTCCCGGCGGCATCTCGAAACCCCATCGCCACCTTCCTCCCCTTGGGGAGGTTGAGCCGCCCTTTGCGGGCGTCAGTCCGAATCATCTGGATGAAATCTTCGGCCTGCTGCCGAGTTACTCCGTCCGACTCCTTGCCGATGACCCTGTGAACCCGTTGGCCGTCCACCATGATATTGACCGTGAATCGGCCATCACCATTAGGAAGGCGTTCAAAGTGAATGCCGTGTTCCATCACCGACTGGCCCGATTGAAGTTTTCGCGTGGCCGGACGGGTGAGTTGGGAGAATTTCAAAGCCATTGCTCTATCCTCGCCGGATCGGATTTTTCACATCGTGCGGCCAATCGTAACCATCGGAGGCAAAAAGTTCATCCTCTGGCGGGGTTACCCCTAATCTCTCCATTTCCAAACGCGCGTTGTGACTGCTTGGCCATTGCGGGGCTGGTAAAATATCGTCCCCGGTTGGACCGTTTTTCGGCCATTTCGGTCCTTCTGATGTTGAATTTTCTCTCTGAACAATAAGTTTTAATTGTTCCCAAAAAAAACGAAGCCGAGCGAAATGAAAACTGTCAACCAAGTAATCCTTTCCAGATCCAGTATCTCTTAGTTTCAGAACATCTTTGCCCCAAAACCAGGTTGTCTCTCTAACGAGTTTCCATATCATCTGTTCATCGTGAGTGAGCAAATCCGGCCATCGAATGGCCAATTTCACGAACCTGTCCGCTTCATCCACGTCCCACAAACCTTCAACTTCATCTTTCAAGGTATTGCAGAATGATTCGCTTTCGTCTTCCATCAAGAAAACGTGTTCCAGGCTGGCTTCAATCGCCCATTCAATAAAGCTGGAAACCGTTCTTCGCTGTTTCCTCGCCGCCAATTCCGCCGCATAGCGCAACTTCGGATCAAGCCGCACCGTAACGGTTTCAGTCCGAACCAGCTTCCCCCCTCCGCCTTGTCTTCCCTTTGTACCTGCCATGATGTGTCCCCTTCTCAAGAGTTCTCCAGACTTCTCGAAAGAATATCATCTCGTGAATTCTCTTGCAAGCTGCTTTTTCGGAGAAAATTATGGAACACAACAAAGTTCAAGTGGTGGTGCTGCCGGACGGCAGAATGGACAGCCAGAATGCTGCGGTTTATGTGGGACTGGCAAGCAAGACTCTGGCGATGATGCGAAGCAAGGGGAAAGGCCCTTCATTCGTGAAGAGGGGGCGCATTTTCTACTTCCAGCAGGATCTTGACGAATGGATGCAATCGGCGCGGGTGAGCAGCACGGCTCAAGCACGGGTAACGAAGGAATGACCGCTCCCTTGATCAACGCCGACACCATCAAGGCGCAAACTGACATCGTGACCCTGATCGGGCGTCACGTCGAACTCAAACCGCGCGGCGGCGAGTATTGGGGCTGCTGCCCGTTTCACCCCGATTCGAATCCATCGTTTTCAGTCAAGCCCGACTCCGGGGAGTGGTATTGTTTCAGCTGCGGGGCGGGCGGATCCGTGATCGATTTTGTGATGCGCCAGCAAGGCATTGGATTCCAAGATGCCGTTGCCTTTCTGGCCGGGAATGACGTGGCCCGCGCCAGCACACCCCGCGCCGCACCCCCAACCACCAGCGCCGGCAAAAAGGATCCCTGGGTTCCGATCATTCCGATTCCCGACGATGCGCCGGCACTGCCCAATCATTACAAGCTGGGCGCGCCGTCCGTGCGTCAGACCTATCGGGACACCGAGGGGCGCGCGCTGTTCCACGTTTGCCGGTTCGACCTGCCAGAAGGTGGCAAAGAGGTTTTGCCGCTGACCTTTTGCCAGGGTCCGGATGGCCGAAGACAATGGCGCTGGAAGGGCGTTCCCTCCCCCCGGCCTCTGTATGGATTGGATCGGCTGGCGGCCAGACCAGATGCGCCGGTGGTCGTGACCGAGGGCGAAAAGGCCGCTGACGCGGTGGCGGCAATCTTTCCGGATTGGGTGCCCGTTACCTCCCCCAACGGGGCCGGATCTGCGGACAAAGGGGATTGGTCCCCACTTGCCGGGCGGGATGTAATCCTCTGGCCGGATAACGATGAAGCCGGGTTGCGATATGCCGACGCGGTGACCGATGCCTTGCACAAGGCCGGTGCCGCTTCGGTTCGTTGGTTTCGGCTCGATGCGTTTGTGAACCTGCCCGGCCTGCCTGCCCGTGAGGAACTCCCGTCCGGGTGGGATGCGGCGGACGCGGCGTCGGAAGGGGCCAACCTGGCAACCGGCATCGCCTTCCTGGAAGACCCGACCAACCTGATGCAACCGCGCCGGGAGCATGCGGAATCCATGGCTGAATTCGATGCCAACATGAAGTCCGCCGAACAAGTCCAAGCCGAAAGAGAGGCTCGCGAGAAAGCCCGCCGAGGCTTTCCGTTTGAGGTGGCGGAAGGGATCAAGGGCCGCCGAAATGGGGTCTACTTCTTACCGCCCGCCGATGGCGACGAACAACCGGAACCGGTTTGGCTTTGCGATCCCCTGCACGTCACGGCTCGCACCCGCGACACTTTTGGCCGGGGATGGTGCCGATCTGCGGGGCAACCTCCTTTCCAAAGGGTTGGGGCTTTCCACGTCGCGCAAGGCGAGGGATCTGCTTGCCGACTATTTGCAACGCGCCCGCCCGGACGCCGTGGCCCGGTGCGTGGAGCGTGTCGGCTGGCATGGTGGGGCGTTCGTGCTGCCAGATCGAACCATCGGTGAAAACTACGAACGGGTCTTATTGCAAACCGGCGACGCCGAGCAAAGCGGGTTCGAGCAGTCCGGAACCCTTGAGGATTGGCAACGGGAGGTGGCGGCCAGGTGCGCGGGCAACTCCCGGTTGGTATTCGCGGTGAGTGCGGCTTTTGCCGCGCCTCTGCTCGATCTGGCTGGGGCCGAGTCGGGCGGCTTTCATCTCGTCGGGCAGAGCAGCAATGGCAAGACAACCTCCCTGGCTGCGGCGGTTTCGGTCTGGGGTGGCCCTGGGCGACTGCAACGCTGGCGCGCCACGTCGAACGGGCTGGAAGGTCTGGCCGCGCTCCACAATGATACCTT
>JAMOBI010000086.1:0-11944 GCA_039908105.1 Magnetococcus sp. YQC-9 | reverse complement strand
CCAAGGCGGCGCGCGGCGCATTTTTCGCAAAAGGCGCGAAAAATGCTTCTTTTGAAGAGCGCGCTAAAGGCAAAGGCAAAACCCTGGGAGAGGAATCTCCCAGACCCTCTCTTTTTTTTTACCAGTAAAAACTACACATTCCAAGCTGGGTGCGGTTTGGGCGGCGCACAATTTTTCTTCGTTTTACAACGGTGCCAGCTTGTCCGCCGAACGCAAGGGCAGGTGGATGGCATGCCGGTCGAACCGCCCACTCAGCGCGTCGTGATGACAGACCGGACAGTTGCCCGGTTTGTTGACAGGCGCACTCTCGAAGAGTGTCTGGTCCACTTGGGCGTGCAGCTTGCGCCACACCGGATGATCGCTGATCCCCTTGATGGTTTCGTCCACTGGTTTGCGGAATCGGTGTGCAGCCTCGGTATCCCAGTCTTCGGAGGCATGCACCAGGACAAAGGAGCTGATGGTGATCGCCTCCTGCGTGGTCAGCGTGATGCGTTGGCCGAAGTGGTTGCCCAGATGATGCAAAAGCTCCCGCCAACGCTCCTCGGGCATCAGACTCGGATGGATGGTCCAGTGACACGAGCCGCAGCGCCCCTGATAGATCGTCGGGTAGTGAAGCTGCCTCCAGCCGTCCATCGGCAGTTGTCCCAGGCTCTTGGAGGCGTGATCGATGCCAAACATCAAAAGCATGCCCAACAACATCGCCCAACTGGCATGAGCGGAACGTCCCCCATCCTGGGGCAGATCCGGATCGAGCGGTTTGCAACCGGTGATCATGCCGCGCAGCAGCGGAATCCGGGTCAGACGACTCTCGCGGTCAACGATCCAGTAATGGATGCCAACCAGCGCGATCAATACCACGGACAACAGCGCATGGACCCGTTGTGCCGCCTCGCCGGTCGTAAAGCTGATCAACGCGGCAAAGGGGCCGAGATGCTCCTCGCCCCCGTAGGCTATGAGTCCGGTGAGCATCAAACCGAATAAAACCAGCCACAACAGCAGGCTGATCATGGCGTTGGCGGGCGAGATGCCGGGCGTGGCGAGCTTGAGCCGGTCCTGCATGAGCGAGGAGAGATCCTCGCGCACGGCATGAGGCGTGGGAAAAAAGTTGGAAAAGCGGCTGTATTCTGAACCGAACACCCCCCAGACCAGCCGAAAGAGCAACAATCCGGCGATCATGCCACCGATCAGCAGGTGACGATCCAGCTGCCAGGAGGGATCGAACCAGCCGGTGATCAGGGCCGCGACCAGCAACGCGGCCAAAGACCAGTGGGTGAAACGGGTGGGGCGGTCCCACACCTCCCGTTCGATGAAGGAACAGGCGCGCCAGTAGCGTCGCAGTCGCTGCCAGCCGGTGCGGGGAGGCAGGGGGGTGGGTTTCACGCAGAGCTGCTCGTGGGCGCACCTTTGACCACCAGCACCGGGCAATTGGCCTTGCCGATCAATCTCACCAGATCGTTGATGTTGAAGAGTCGATCAAACATCGAGCGATCGCGCGGCTCACAGATGATCAGATCGTCGGCTCGCTGACGGGCCACCTCCAGGACCACCTCGTCGATCTCGCCGCCATGCACCAGCCCTTCGGCGGTTACCCCGTGCAGCTGCGCCAGTGCCACCAAGCGGTTGACGGTCAGATTGGCCTCGCGGCTCTCCTCCTCCTTCTCATCGGCGACCAAAAGAATGGTCAACGGGATGTTGGCACCGCGCGCCAGCCGGATCGCCACCAACGCCGCCTGATCCCCGGCGGTCTCGTCCGGATCGACCACCAACAGCACGCCGCTGCTCCAGAAGGAGAAGAGGCGCGGCACCACCATCACCGAGCAGTCGAGTTTTTCGAGAAGTTTCGTGGTCGCCTCACCAACGTTATTTTTGGCCAGGCCGCGTCGTCCGCGTCGTCCCACGATCACCAGTTGGGCATCGATTTCCTGTGCTGCGGTCAGGATTCCGATGGTGGGATCCTCAGCCGGGCGGATCATGCGGGTGTGCTCGATGTTGGAAGTCAGGCACTGGTTGGTGATCTGGTCCAATCCCAGGTTCGCCTCCTGCTCCTCGACCAGGGAGGCATCGGTGCCGGATTGGGATAACAGCAGGCGCAGGATGTGGAGATGCGATTGGCTAAGGCTTGCCAGCTGCATGCCGACCCGCTCCACGCCGGCGGAAAACTCCGAGCCATCGGTGGCCAGCAGCACAACCTTGCAGGGATCCGTCATCGCAACATCGGTATCGCTCATTTCGTGAAAGGCCTCATTCCTGTGAAGTCGATTGATTTTTTCAGATTGCCTCGTCCAAATTAAAGGTGCGGACGCTTTAACGGCATTGTGAAGAACAGGATATCAGACAGACTTTGCGAGATTCAAGCGATGTTCTCGTTTCAAGCGGATCAGAGAATTTTTTTTTACATTCTTAACAAACTTGATTGACCGGTTTTTCGTTATTGGCTAAACTGTAAAAAGTATTAACTGCTATTGGAGGATATGTGGACACACCGAGGTTGGCAACTCTGACGCGCGGTTGGGAGGGTGATCGGGTCTGACTTGACATCCGCTGCCTCCACACTCCCTCCTGATTTTCGCCCCCCAGAGTTCCTTTCAAACCTGATCGATCGTCTCATCAGGGCATCCATTTGATCTCTTTTTGAGAAACCAGGGTTGCTGTTTTGTTGGCAACCTGGATGGTGAGCTTTGCGATTTCGCGCCCGGAATTCCTTTTGTTTGGTCGCGTGCGGGATCGTGAATGGCTCACGGGTGTGTCCCATTACGCTCTACAAGGTCTTTATTTCCTTAAAGATTCATAATTTTGCTAAGGTAAGGACGCGACAATATGAGCATGATCGTGGTTGACGAACCGCAAACCCCCAT
This sequence comes from Magnetococcus sp. YQC-9, assembly GCA_039908105.1. GTDB lineage: Bacteria > Pseudomonadota > Magnetococcia > Magnetococcales > Magnetaquicoccaceae > Magnetaquiglobus. Next base: position 9,089 of record JAMOBI010000086.1, on the reverse strand, counting down.
GGAGGCCGGTCAGACTCCCCGATTCGTGGAGACGATCCGCCGCCTGCACCGCAAGGGCGCCACTGCCCAGTTGACCCGAATTCTCGACAAATTGCTGCCGGGCGACATCGCCCTGGTGATCAACGGTTCTGAAGATCTCGACGACGCGGCGGAGATCTTCAATCTGATCACCTCCCCGCAGCACGCCGGTGAAACCTTGAAAGAGCTTTCCGAGGATTTCCAGATCCACATCATTTCGGTGTGCAGTCTGGAGCGCGCCGTGCTGATCTTGGAGAGTCTGCCGCCCGATACCCGCGGACACATCATCGGCAAGCTCAATCCCGAAGTCGGTCAGCATCTGATGAACGCCCTGGACCGCGAGACCCAGAAGGAGGTGCAGACCCTGCTGCAATACCTCCCGGATACCGCTGGCCATATCATGAACTCGCAATTCTTCGCCGTCGAAGAGAGCCTCACTGCTAGGCAGGCGTTGGAGGCGTTGCGCGATCTGGCCTATCACGAGTTCGTCTTCTACGTCTACGTGCTTGATGACAAACAACGCATCATCGGTGTGAGTTCCTTGAAGCGTCTGCTGCTCTCACCGCCCAATCGTCTGCTGCGCGACATCATGGATGACCGGGTCCATACCGTCAACGTCGATACCCCGCAGACCGAAGCGGCCAAGCTCGTCACCGAAATGGATCTCATGGCCGTCCCGGTGGTCAACGATCAGGGGGTGATGCGCGGCATCATCACCGTCGACGACCTGATCCATGTCATCCAGGACGCCGATACCGAATCGATGATGAAATCGGTCGGCGCTGATGCCGAACACAAATTGAGCATCCTCTCCGAATCGATCACCAGCGTGGCGCGCAGTCGTCTTCCGTGGCTGGTGGCGCCATTTCTGGGTGGGTTGGCTGCGGCCTGGATCCTCGGGCGCTTCGAGGACACCATGTCCAAGGTGATCCAGTTGAGTTTTTTCATGCCGATGATCTTCGGCATGGCCGGCAACGTCGGCAGTCAAACCGCTGTGGTGGCGGTGCGCGGCCTGGCCACCGGCGTGATTCAGGTGAGCGACTATTTCAAGTTGCTCTTCAAGGAGACGCAGACCGGCATGCTCATCGGGCTGTTCTACGGCGCCTGCCTCTCCGGTTACGCCCTGGTGGTCTTCAAGAGTACCACACTCGCCTTCGTGGTCGGGATCAGCATCTTGAGCAACATCACCTATGCCGGGGTCATTGCTTCGAGTCTGCCGCTGTTGTTGCAGAAGCTGGGTCACGACCCGGCGGTGGGTGGTGGACCTTATGTGTTGACCACGGTCGATGTGCTTGGGGTGATCAACTACCTGTTGATCGCCACTGCGGTCTACGGCTTGTGAGCCCGACACGCGCAGTCACCGGTTTAAAAAAATGCTCTCGAACGGATGAAAGGATCCCGCCATGGCCATGATGGTTCTGGATGACAAAAAATCGGCGACTCAGCCGGCTGCCAAAAGCAATGCCAACATCTCCGAGGCGATCGTGCGGCTGCACCGTCGCGGTGCGACCGCGCATCTGGCCCAACTGTTGAGCAAACTCAAACCCGCTGATTTGGGTTCGGTGCTCAACGGTTTTCCTGGACCGCGCGCCCTGGAGTTCTTCTGCCGGATCGCGCCGCCCGAGCATGCCGCCCAGGTGTTGACCGAACTCGATGACGACCACCGCCGCTTCGTGGTCTCCAACTGCCCGACCGATCATGTCAAGAGCATCCTCGAAACCCTGCCGTCCGAGGTGCGGCAGATGGCGTTGACCGGTCTGGAACCCGAGGTGGCCGATCGTCTCAATGCGGCGATGAACCGTGTGGTCCGGCGCATGGATGACGAGGAGGTGGTCTACAAGCCCGGCAGCGCCGGCAGCCTGATGGAGACCAACATCATCGCCATGTCGGATCAAACCACGGCGGGCGATGCCATTTTGGCGATCCAGGCGCTTTCTTCGCACGATTCGATCTTCTATCTCTATGTCCTCGACGATATGCAGAGGTTGATCGGCGTCTGCTCTCTGCGGCGTCTGATCGTGGCCGATCCGAAAAAGACCCTGCGCGAATTCACCCAAACCCGTCTGATCAAGGTGCATGTCGATACCCCCCAGGGTCTGGTGGCCAATCAGATCAGTCGTTACCGGCTGCTGGCCATCCCCGTGGTCGACGAATTCGACGTGCTGGTCGGACAGATCACCATCGACAACCTCATCCACATCATCCAGGAGGAGAATACCAACGCCATCATGAAGATGGCCGGTATCGGCTCCAAGGATACCAATGTTCTGGCGCAATCGCCGTTTACCATCTTCAAGACGCGCGTTCCCTGGCTGATTACCGCGTTTGTCGCCTACATCCTGGTATCCGCGATCCTCGAAGGGTTTGAGGAGACTCTGGAGAAGGTCGTGCAACTGGCCTTCTTCTTCCCGATTGTCATCGGCATGTCGGGTAATGCCGGCAGTCAGACCGGTGCGGTGGTGGTGCGCGGGTTGGCGTTGGGCACGATCCACAATGCTCATTTTTTCAAGTTGTTGTTCAAGGAGGTTGGGATCAACGTCATTCAGGGGCTGGTGTATGGGCTCTGTCTGGCCGGGGCCTCCTACCTGATCTTTCAGAACCCCCTGCTGTCGCTCACCCTTGGGATCGCGATGACGTTGAGCATCACCTTCTCGGCGGCCATCGCCATGTCGCTGCCGTTCTTTTTCAAGCGTCTCGGTGCCGACCCGGCGGTTGCCGCCGGCCCTTTGGCGCTGGCCTTCATCGACATGGTGGGCTCGATCAACTATCTGACCGTGGCGTTCATGGTGTTCAAGCTTTAGTGTGATGGTGTTGCGGGTGTGAGTTGTGTGCAGTTTTGGATAAACTTTGTATGATAGGAGGCTCACCCGTGGACCTCTAAAAGCTAAAGTTCCACGGTAATAATGATCACAAGAGATAGATTCCCAACAACTGGTACAGTCCAGCACGAACCGTGGTTTTATCGGCTGGGGCGAGACGCCCCAGTTGGCCTCTGACCAGCCGATGATCCAAGGTGAAAAGTTTGAATCGAACCATAGATGGCGCAGGCAATCCTGCGGATATCAGATCCGTAATTGGACAGTCAAGAGGCCATGGCAGATTGCCGGACGACGTAATCATGGACATGACTGAATGACCGGCAGGCGTGTTGAACAGATCAGGAGAGGATAACACCAGGGCTGGTCTGTTTTTGGTTGCGTCACGATCTGTGAAGGGAAATGGAACTCTGACGACCGCGAACTGCTCAAAGATCACGATAGGCTTCCTCATCGGCGGATCCGAGCCATTCAGACAAAGTGGTTTCAAGTTCCGGCGCACATTCTACCTCTTCGGATGGCACGCGACGAACGAGAGCCGTGCCATTCCTGCCTACCTCCCAGGCGATCAAATCGCCCGGAATCACCCGCAACGCAGCCTGAATATCCACTGGAATGGTGGTTTGACCATTGGAATTGATTTTGACGACGGCAAGCATGGCTAGACTCCGGATTGTCGTTTGAGTTTGATTGAATTTTACAATCATTGCTCCCCGTGTGCAATCCGGTTTCTGACGGTTTCTTCCGCCCTGGGAAGGATGTTTGGGGAGGATGTCTCAATCCTCCTCGAACCACTTCAACCGCTTGAAGACGAAATAGCTGACGACCATCAAACAGAACAGACCGATGCACTCGAACAGAAAGCCGTAAGGGGTGTTGGTGCCGGCCTGTCCGGGGATCCCTTCGATGTTGGTGCCCAAAAGACTGGTGACCGCGTTCATCGGCAGCAGGAAGGCGGTGAACACCGCGACGATTTTCATGGTGCGGTTCATGTTGCGGTCGAGTCGGGCCATGATTTCGTCTTGCAGCAGCGCAGCGTGCTCGCGACAGGCGTTGATATCCTCGATGGCGCGGTTGATGTGGCTGTTGGCCTCGCGCAGCTGGCGTTTGCACTGGTCCGAGAGCCAGAAGGCCCGGTCGCTGTAGAGCGAAGTGAGCACCCCGTGCTGCGGCACCAGATAGCGGCGTGCGGTGATGATGCGGTGGCGCATGACGGAGAGTTCGTGCTGGGTGTTGCCGATCTTGGCCGCCAGCAGGATGCGATCTTCCAGCAGGTCGAGTTCATGGTCGACCCGGCTGGTGAAGGGACCGAGGCGGTTCATGATGCGATCCATCAGCCGGGAGAAGAGTTCGCCGGTATCGCGCGGCACCTGACCTTCCTTGATTTCATTGCGCACATCGTCGCAGGCGAGGATCTTGCGGGTGCGGATCACGATGATGCGCGATTGATCCACCCAGATGTTGACGCCGATCAGATCATCGTCATCGTCGTCGATGCGTCCCTGGTTGACGGCGCGTACCGTGATCAGAGTCCCCTCCGGGGAGAAGAGGGATTGCGGACGGTTGTCATCGCTCAACAGGGTGGTGACCACCTGGGGATCGAGTCCGCTTTCGTTTTGCAGCCAGCGGCGCGTCTCTTCCCCTTCCGGACGGCTCACCAGCCAGAAATAGCCGTTTTCCGGTTTCCAGGTGCGGATTTCGTGCCATCCGATGGCCTGGGCCTTGCCCTGTTTGTCGATCTGATAGGCGTAGATCGATCCGGCTTCGTTGCTCATGACGCCCCTCCATGTATGCCGTGGTTGAAAAGAGATTCGATTTTGATCGCGTATCCCCGTTAATCGATGAAAATATGGGCGATCATAAAATAGCTGGCGATCCCGGCGACATCGATGATTGTGGTCAGCATGGGGCCGGTCAGTGTGGTCGGGTCTCCGCCTTTGCGGACCAGCAGCAAAGGGGCCGTGGTGGCGATCAGGCTGCCCAGCAGGATGGTCAACGTTGCGGAGGTGACCACCACCTGCACCAGATCGACGCTGTGAAAGAGAATGTAGGCGGTCACTCCGAGCAGCAGGCCGGCCAGCAGGCCCATCAGCGAGCCGGCCCCCACCTCGCGCAAAAAGACCCTCCAGAAGGCGTTGGCCTTGATCTCGCCGGTGCGCAAGCCGCGAATCACCACCGTGGCCGACTGGTTGCCGACATTGCCGGCCAGGGCTGTGACCACCGGCAGGAAGTAGATCATGGAGATCATCTCCAGAACCTCTTTTTCAAAGTAGTGGTAGATCCCCACGCCAGCGATGCCACCCAAAAACACCAGCATCAGCCACGGCAGACGGATGCGCACGATCGGCAGGGAGGAGTCGGCCTCGATCTCGTCACTGTGGGCGCCGGCCATCTTCAACATGTCCTCGGTGACCTCCTCCTGGAAGACCGGGAAGATGTCGTCCACGGTCACCAGTCCCACCATGACGCCCATCTCATCGACCACCGGGATGCCGAGCAGCCGGTAATGGCGGACCATCTCGACCACCTCGTCTTGCGGGGTGTGGGTGAAGGTCTTGACCACGCGGGTATTCATCATCTCACGCAGCGGCTGGCGCGGATTGGCCAGGATCAGCTGGCGCAGCGAACTCACCCCGGTCAGGCAGCCCGATTCGTCGGTGACGTAGAGATAGAAGACCATTTCGTAGGTGGGCAGGGTGCGCACCGCTGCGATCGCCTCGGAGACCAGCGTATCCTCCGGCAGGGCGAAGAACTGCGAGGTCATCATGCCGCCGGCGCTCTCAGGCGGATATTTCAGCAGATTTTCGATCTCGGATTTGGTCTCCTGATCGAGTTGGCCGATGATGCCGTCGGCGCTCTCCTTGTCGAGGTGGCTGAACAGATCGGTACGCTTGTCCGGGGCCATGCGCACCATGATCGGCAGGATGGTTTCGATGCGGGTGGCGTTGACCACGCCCTGTTGCAGCGTTTCGTCGAGTTCGCCCAACACCCGGGCCCGTTGATCGTTGTCCGGGATCAGCAGGAACAGCTCCGGGATCTTCTCCGGTGGGAGCATCGCAAAGGCGGCAGCAAGATCCGCCGGGTAGGCCTTGGCGAAGATGTTCTGGAGCGTGCGATTGGCCCGTTTGGAGTGGAAGGTCTCGATGTTCTCGACCAGCATCTGGGCCTTCTCGAGATTCTTCGTCGCCCGATCGCTCTTGCCGGGACGCTCTCCTGCAGCGCTGAAAGAGGCATCGGTGGGTGTGTCATGCTCTTCTTCGTGAAGGTCGATTTCATCGCCGGATCGTCCCATCATGCGGTCGTCGACCAGATTGGTGGGACGTTTGCGCATGGAGAGCAGCGCCTGAATCGGTGCCTGCTTGGACTTTTCGACGCGATTGACCAGTTGGGTCAGTTCGTCCGGCGGCAGCTCCTCTAAAATCGGGATGATTTCGCGTGTTTCGGCCAGGGAGACCAGATTGACCCGCTGATCGGTCGACAGGGCGCGCAGCACGCGCACCGCCTTGGCGCGCGGCAAGAGCAGCAGGATGCGGGAGCTCTCCTCGTCGCGCATCGCCTTGAACAGGGCGATCAGATCGTTTTCCGAGGTCTTGCCGAGCAGGTTTTCCAGATGGGGGAGGGATTGCTTGCGATAGAGGCGGGAAACCGTCTCGATCATCACGCTGATACGATCCGAAGCCATGGGAACCTCCCGTTGTCTTTGATTTAGGTGATGAGCGTCTTGATGTGAACGAATGAAACCTGGAGTCGTCTGATACCGATCGTGCCGCGACTGGTTGAAATCTCGTTCAATCAGATGACCGGGGATGACGGTGGGGTGCGGATCAACTGTCCGGCGGCTGCCAGCAGGCGGTACCATCGCTGCCGCGTGCGCTTTTGGCCATGCCCTGTTTGGTGAGGGTCAGACCGCCGCATTTGGTGTCGCCCAGCTGCTCCTCTTGAGGCTCGGCTGCCAAGGCGTAGTTGGTTTCATCTGCGGAGAGGATGACCAGTTTGTAAAGTTTTTTTGGGGAGAAGACGCTCAAGTCCGCGACATCCGCGTAGCCGAGCGCGGCAAGGTCGGTGGTATAGGCTTTGGCATTGGCGAAATGGATCTCCTGGCGCTTGGCCAGCTCAAGCAGGGCATCGCGGCCATCGGCGCGCTGCTCTTCGAGTTTGGCGGTTTGTTGGAGCTTCTGACTGTAGCGATAGTCGTAAACGCCAACCCCGGTGATCAGGGAGCCGAAGATGATGCCCAGGATAACGATCATTGAAGTGTTCATGATTGGGCTCCATTAATATTTAAGTAATTATTATTGCAGTAAAAGTGATCCCTGCGATCTGAACCGGAATGGTCGGATCGTCTGTTATGGCATATCAGGAGTTGGGATTGTGTTGCTTGGTAAACGATACTTTAGAATGGACTAATCTGGTAATGTTCTTCGATACGTTTTGATTTGTCAAGGTGGAAAAACATCAAAATTTCATCAAGAAAGCAGTACCTGATCGATTTTATGGCAACTTTGGATGGATTTGTTGCGCAGTTCTTTTAGGTGTTTTGGTTGTGGTATTGACTGTTCTGAAAGTTTTATTGTGGAATTTGATTTCTCGTTATGCCTGTTTTGGAGAAAAATATTTCTCAAATGGGTGCTGGGAGGTGACTGGTCCGTGCCTTGCATGGTTGCTGTATTGGATTTTCGGGTTTGGGTGTGTGCGTAACGGCGCGAGTACGGGATCAAGCGAAAAACGCAGCAAATGCAGGTAAAGGAGTGTCGTGCGGTGTCCATCGATCCATTGATTCATGCCTGGCGATTCGACACCGACGGGGTTGGCCGGGGGCTTGCCTGGAACGAGGTCGGAGGGACCAATATCTTTTCGTTGGGCCACTTCTGGCTCCATCTGCATCGCAACTCCGATGAGGCGCTCGCCTGGATCAAGGGGCGTTCGGCGGTCGACGAGTGTGCGGTCAAGGCGCTTTTGGCCCACGAAACCCGCCCGCGCTACACCCGGTTTCAGGATGGCGCGGTGTTGATGCTGCGCAGCGTCAACGAAAACCGCGGCCATGACTATCATGACATGGTCGCCCTGCGCATGTGGGTCGATGACATCGGCATCATCAGCATGCGGGGCCGGCCCATCTCGTTCATCGACGAAATCCGCCGCTCGCTGGATTATGCGACCGGTCCGCGTTCGCCCGGAGAGCTGTTGATTGCCTTCCTGGAACACCTGACCGCGCGGACCGGCTCGATCCTGGAGCGCATGGACGATCAGCTTGAAGAGCTCGAAGAGTACACCCTGGCTGCCCACGAACCGCACGAGACGCGCCGCGATGGGCCTCGGATTCGCCAGCAGCTCGGGGATCTGCGTGTGGCCGCCGTGGCGATGCGCCGTTATTTGGGGCCGCAAAAGGAGGCGATCGCCCGTCTGTTGAGCGATGAGCTTCCCTGGGTGGGGGATGAGTTGAAATCGCGTCTGGCCGAAGTGGTCAACGAATCGACCCGGCAACTGGAGGATTTGGACGAGATTCGCGATACGGCTGGTATTCTTCAGGATTCGGTGGCCAATGCCATCAGCGAAGGGTTGAACGATTTGGTTTTCAAGCTCACCATGATGTCGGCCTTTTTTATGCCGTTGTCGTTCGTGGTCGGCTGGTTTGGCAGCAATGTGAGCGGACTGTTCTTGAATGCCGACAGCGTCTGGTTCCCGAGTCAGCAGGGATTCATGATGGAGGGGATGCTGCTGGTGGCGATTGGTCTGGTCGAAGTGTGGTTTTTCAAACGGCTCAAATGGTTGTAGCCGGGGAGGCACGGTGAGCGGCCCCAAGGTCAAGGAGGAGGGCAAGGAGTCCGAACTGCCGGTGCATCAGCGTCGTGCCGTGGCGCTGCGGTATCAGCGTGCGCGCGACACTGCGCCGCGTATCACCGCCTCGGGTCGGGGGTTGGTTGCTGACACCATCATGAAAAAGGCCCGTGAGGCGGGCGTCACTTTGATGGAGGATCCGGACCTGGTGAACTTGCTGGGCAAGGTGCCGGTCGGCGACGTGATTCCGCCGGATCTTTACAAGGCGGTGGCCGAGGTGTTGGCCTATGTCTATCGGCTGAACAAGAATTTCCCGAATTGATTCGGAATTGAACTCTGCTTGCAATGTCTTGCTTTTATTAAACCGCAACCATCACGGGATGCGTAGTTCCATTAATAGGGGTCCAGGGGGATTATCCCCCTGGTGGGATCCAAGGGCAAAGCCCTTGGGACTTTGTTTTTGACTTTAGCGCGCTC
>JAMOBI010000210.1:0-1669 GCA_039908105.1 Magnetococcus sp. YQC-9 | reverse complement strand
CGCGCTAAAGTCAAAAACAAAGTCCCAAGGGCTTTGCCCTTGGATCCCACCAGGGGGATAATCCCCCTGGACCCCTATTAATGGAACTACGCATCCCGTGATGGTTGCGGTTTAAACCGTAACCATTTTGAGACGTGTGATTTTCCGCAAGGGCCGAATGCAAAATGCGAGCTTCGTTTCCAAAAGGCGGAAACGAAGCTCGCGGAGGCCGCGCGCGGCGCATTTTTCGCAAAAACCGCGAAAAATGCTTCTTGAAAAGAGCGCGCTAAAGTCAAAAGCAAAACCCTGGGAGATGAATCTCCCAGACCCTCTCTTTTTTTTTACCAATAAAAACTACACATTCCAAGCTGGGTGCGGTTTGGCTTGCCCCGGCTCTTACACAACCCGATACCGCCATGCCCAAAGCCAACTCCCCACTGATCGTCGCGATCTCCTCCCGCGCCCTGTTCGACCTGGAGGAGAGCCACGCGGTCTTTGAAACGCAAGGCGTGGAGGCCTATGCCCAATGGCAGATCGCCCGCGAGGATCAACCGTTGCACCCCGGCCCCGCCTTTCCGCTGGTCAGAAAGCTTCTGGCCTTGAATCAGGCCGATCCCGCCGCACCCACGGTCGAGGTGATCCTGTTGTCGCGCAACAGCGCGGATACCGGGTTGCGGGTTTTCAACGCCATCCGGCACCACGGCCTTGACATCACCCGCGCGGTCTTCACCACCGGCGGCAACCTGTGGCCCTACGCCGCCGCTTTTCAGGCCCATCTGTTCCTTTCGCTCGACCCCGAGGATACCCGCCTGGCGCTGCAGGCCGGCCTGGCGGCTGCCGTGATCCTGCCACCTGGGGATCCTCCGGCACTCAAGGCAGCGCACGGGCCGCTGCGGCTGGCTTTTGATGGCGACGCGGTGCTCTTCTCCGACGCCTCGGAGCGCATTTACGAGGAGCGCGGCCTGGCGGCCTTTCACGAACATGAGAGCTTGAGCGCCCACGAACCCCTGCCCGATGGGCCGTTCCGCCCGTTTCTCGAAGCGCTGCAACGCATCCAACGCCTGCACGCCCCGGAACTCTGTCCGATCCGCACCGCACTGGTCACCTCACGCGGCGCACCGGCTCACGAACGGGTGATCCGCACGCTGCGGGCCTGGAACATCCGCGTCGATGAACTGCTCTTTCTCGGAGGGTTGGACAAGGGATCGTTTCTGGCTGCCTTTGGCGCGGATATCTTCTTTGATGACCACACCGGGCACTGCGAATCGGTGCGTCGTTTCGTCCCCGCCGGCCATGTGCCGCGCGCCTCTGTCAAACCACCCAAACCGGATGCGGCATGAAGATCTGTCACACCTCGGATTGGCATCTGGGCCATACGCTGCGCGGCCAGAGGCGCGACATCGAATTTTCGGCTTTTCTCGACTGGCTCTTGGCGACGCTGCACCGCGAACGGGTCGAGGCGTTGTTGATTGCCGGGGATCTTTTCGACAGTGCCACCCCGACCCATCGCGCTCAGGAACTCTATTACCGCTTCATCGCCCGGGTCGCATCCACCGGCTGTCGGCATGTGGTGGTGATCGCCGGCAATCACGACTCCCCAACGCTGCTCGACGCCCCCAAAGCCTTGCTGTCAGCGCTTGAAATCCATGTGATCGGTACGGCGCTGGCCGATCCGAGGGATGAGGTGATC
>JAMOBI010000085.1:0-19186 GCA_039908105.1 Magnetococcus sp. YQC-9 | reverse complement strand
TCATAGGCCGAATATATGGATGCAACTTTTCTCTGGTTGACTCGGTGAAAATTTTTCCTTGCAAAGCGGGGCGGACCATATATGGGAGATTCCTCTCCCAGGGTTTTGCTTTTGACTTTAGGCCGTTAGCGCGCTCTTCGAAAAGAAGCGTTTTTTGCGAAAAATGCGCCGCGCGCAAGCCAAGGCTTGCGGGATTGTTTTGCGCCTTTTGCAAAACAATCCCGCGAACATGGCCCAAGAACAAAGCCGAGTGACAGAGGCTTTAAGGCAATGGCAAGACTCGCTTGCGCACTCATTGTGTATCGGCGATGCCATGCTGAAGAATGATTAAAGCAAGTTACATGCCGGACGTCCTCTAATGGGAGGCTATAAATAAGGGGTCAAATCGACCGGTTGCCGCTGCTCCGGCTGTGGATACGCCTCGGCATAGCGTTCATGGATGCCTCCGGTCAACAAGCACAGCCGCAGTCTTGACTCTATCGCAAGGAATCTCCACGCCGTGAGGACGCAACGCCGCGCGCAAGATCCCCAACGCGCTCTCGAAATCATACCCATCCAACGCCTCGCCCACCTGGCGCCAATGGTCCGGCATCGCCTGCTTGAAGAGATCCAACCGCTCGTTCCAGATATCCGACGCCTCCGAGTTGTCATCCGCCAACAACCGCGCCAACTCTCCCGCAACGCCCCGCAACGCCGGCAGATCCAATGCGGGCTGCTCCGCCACCGACGCTGCGGATGGTTCGACCTCCGGCGGCAAGGCCGCCTCCAGGTCCACGATCAAACCACGCAAGACGCGCTCCGTGGGGACCAACAGATCCAAAATCTCCAACTCGGAACGCCCCGCCTTGATGGCGGTCTCCAACGCTCCCGCAGCCGCCTGCACCGTGCCCGCCCCAATGTTGCCAGAGGTGCCTTTCAAGGTGTGCGCCTCGCGTTCGGCGGTGGCACGATCCCCGACGGAGAGCGCCTCACGAATCCGCATCGGGACATCCTTCTGACCTGCCAGATACTTGCGCAGCATCGACAGATAGAGCCCCTTCTTGCCCACCACCCGCTTCAAACCGGTCTCCACATCCAAACCGGCAACCCCGCGCGGAATGCCATCCTCATCCAACGACACCGATCTCTGAGATGTCGCCGATGATCCGGGGGCGGACAGCTTTTCCGGCTCCACCTGCGATACACCGATCTTTTCAGTCACTGGATGGGCCGGTACGATCCATTTGGCCAGCGTGATAAACATCTCATCCACATCGAGCGGTTTGGCGATGTGATCATTCATCCCGGCCACGAGCACCTTGTCACGATCACCGACCATGGCGTTGGCAGTCATGGCGATCACCGGCAACCTCTCCCAGGCGGGATTGTCGCGAATCGCCCGCGTCGCCGAGTAACCATCCATCACCGGCATCTGACAGTCCATCAGTACCCCGTCGAACCGATCGTCCATCGCCAATCGATCCAGCGCCTCACGCCCGTTGCCGGCCAGAACCACCTCAAACCCGGCCTCGGTCAGAAGCTCCGTGGCCAACTCCTGATTCATGTCGTTGTCTTCGACCAGCAACACGCGTGCGCCACGCAACTTCCGCTTGGCCTCGCGCGCCGGATCCGGCCGCGAACTCCGGGCTCCGGGCTCCCGAACCATGCCTCGACCCAATGCCTCGCCGATGCTTTCCAACAATACCGATGGCGTCACCGGCTTGGTGACCACATGCTGCAACGTCACCCCTTGCCGTTGCGCCTCGTTGAGCGCCTCCTCGCGTCCGAAGGCGGTCACCATGATCATCGCCGGCATATGGACAAAGGCCTCGTCGCGGATGCGCCGCATGCACTCCACCCCGTCCATCACCGGCATCTTCCAGTCCATCAGTACCAGATCGAAACCAACACCCCTCTCTTCCTCCGCACCAATACGCCGCAACGCCTCCACTCCGTCAGCCACCACCTCGACATTGAGACCGATGTTACGCGCCATGCTGGAAAAAATCTCACGCGCCGATGCGTTATCATCCACCACCAGCACCTTCAGACCAGCCAACTCATCGGCACGAAACATCCGGCGTGGCAGCACACCGCTCCGCAGGCCAAAACGGGCATGAAAATGGAAAACCGATCCCTGCCCGACCGCGCTCTCCACCCAGATGCGCCCCCCCATCAGCTCGACCAGATTCTTGGCAATCGCCAGACCCAGACCGGTTCCTCCATACTTGCGCGTGGTCGAGGAGTCGGCCTGGCTGAACGACTGGAACATCTTGCCCAACTGTTCCGAGGTCATGCCGATGCCCGAATCCTTGACCCAGAAGTGCAACTCGACCTCTTGCTCCCCTTCCGCGACCTTCTCCACCCCGATGACGATCTCGCCCCGCTCGGTGAACTTGACCGCATTGTTGCCCAAATTGACCAACACCTGCCCGAGTCGCAACGGATCGCCGATCAATCCTACCGGCACCTCCGGCCTGCTGTCGAACAACAGCTCCAGCCCCTTGTCTTCCGCCTTCATGCCCACCAGATTGGCCAGATGATCCATCACCTCCTCAAGGCGGAAATCGATCCGCTCCATGGTCAACTTGCCGGCCTCAATCTTGGAAAAATCGAGGATGTCGTTGATGATCCCCAATAGGTTCTCTGCCGAACGGTGGACCTTCTCAATGTAGTTGCGCTGCTTTTTGTCGAGCTCGGTCTGCAAGGCCAGATGCGACATGCCGATGATCGCGTTCATCGGCGTACGAATTTCGTGACTCATGTTGGCCAAAAAGTCACTCTTGGCCTTGGTGGCATCCTCGGCGGCACGGCGCGCCTCGGCCATCGCCTCCTCCACCGCCTTGCGTTCGGTGATGTCCCGTCCGATCCCCAACACACCAAGCAAATAATCCTGACTGTCGTAAAATGGCGCGCGCACCGTATCGAGCAACACCCGACGCCCATTCGGATAGGTAACCCATTCCTCCGCAGCACGCCGGGTCAAAGCGTCCATCATCCGGTGATCGTCTTGCCGAATCTCATACGCATCATCCGGCGGGAAGATGTCGTAATCGGTAAGACCAACGATCTCGTCCACCGACTTGTCAAGCTGCCGCGCGAAAGAGATGTTACAGCCCAGATAAAACCCTTCCGGATCCTTGTAATAGATCAAATCCGGAATCGCATCGATCAACGCACTGAGTGTGGCCCGTTGCCGATCAATCTCCTCGCGCGCCCGTTTTGTTTCGGTAATGTCGTCCAGGGTGAATTGCAACAGCTGCCGTCCACCGAAGTGGAACATCATCAAATAGACATGGGCATCCCAGATCTCGCCATTGGGACGCCGATGACGCCACTCAAAAGATTGCGGCCCGTGATGCAACGCCTGAAAATCGATGCGTTCCATGGCGGTGCGGCTGTCGCTGCCATCGTATTGGGTCGGAGCCGACACATCCAATGGCGTCTTGCCCAACAACTCCTCGCGACTGGCATGACCATACATGCGCACCGCCGCCGGATTGCAATCGATGAAGCCATCCTTGATCGGATCATAAATCACGATTGGGCGTGCTGACTCCTGGAAAAGCATCTTGTTGTAGGCCTCGGAGTCGCGCAACGCCGCTTCGTCGGCTTTAATCCCCGAAATATCCATCGCCACGCCCAGATAACCAATCAACTCTGCGTTCGATCCCAATAACGTGGTGATCGACAGATGCACTGGAATCCGTTCCCCGTCCTTGCGAATATAACTACACTCATAAATACCACCTCCGTGATACGCGACCAATCCGGCGAACAGATCCTCTCCCTTCTCCTCCTCGTGAACGAACGACATCGGTTGACGCGCGCGGATCTCCTCCTCCACATGGAGCGTCAGCACGTTGCGTTGTCCAACCATTTCCGAGGCCGCATACCCGAGCATTCGTTCAGCCCCGGTGTTGAACAAGGTGATCTGCCCGGTGAGATCCGTGGCGATGATGGAAAATTGCGAGGCCGCGTTCAACACCGCCGAGAGCTGATTGCTGATCGTCTGGAACCGCGTCAGCAGAGTATCCACCTTCTCGAACTGCGCGATCACCAGTTGAGCGGAGATGGCCGCCGCCTGATGCACCACGCGGATCTCGTTGCGCAGCATCTCGTTTTCGGCAACGAGTTCCAGCACGACCGGATCGCCCATGACCAATCGTGATTCAAGCAGCGGATGCATCAGCGAGCAACTCCAGAGTAGTTCTCACGATGGCGAGCAGACTCTCCCGGGTAGCCGGTGCTGCAGTGCCGACAACCCGGCAGCGAGGCCAGGGCGGAGGACAGACCAAAGGGAGCATGTGCAACAGATAGGGCAAGCCCGCCGCATGACCATACGATTCGGCCAATGCCGCAACCTCCCTCCCATCGAGCACAATCACTTCCCCTATTGCCGTCATCGATACGTCCAGCGTATCGACGAAAATCACCTCCGTCCGGCCTTCCAGCAGGGAGAGCAGGTTCAAACCGCCCAAACCGCCGTCGACCAACTCCACCCCATCCGGCAAGGGGATCCCGGAGAAGAGCTCGAACACCCGCAGGCCGGTGTCGTCTTCAGCCATGAAACGGTTGCCCACGCAGATGATCGCCCGATCGGCCACGGCCATGGACAAAAGGCCTCACATCGCCAGTCCGATCCGTCTACTACTGCCGACCACATGGACCGCACACACCAGACACGGATCGAACGAACGGATCACATGTCCGGCCATGACCGGATTGTCCGGATCCTCCAACGGCGTACCGAGCAGCGCCTCCTCCCAGGGACCGCGCACGCCGTTGGCATCCCGTGGCGAACCATTCCAGCCCGTGGGGGTGATGATCTGATAACGGGCGATGCGACCTTTCTCGATTGTCACCCAATGCCCCAACGCCCCGCGCGCCGCCTGGATCAATCCGACCCCCTGGCCATCCTTCAAAAGCGGTGCGGGTTGATAGAACTTGCCTGAGTGTTCAGCAATCAACTCGTCGATCCACCGTTCCATCACCGGCAGCATCAACGCCGGTCGGATCAGCCGCGCCAGCTGACGGGTCAAGGCCGATGGACCGTTGGCGCGCACCAGATCGGTCAGCAGTGGATGGCCGGCCACCACCCCTTCGGCCAAAGGTCCGGTTTCGACCGTCAGACCAAAGTAGCGCGGCGCCTTGACCCAGGAGTATTTGTGCCCCTCCGCACCGCTGGCAACCGGATCGGTGACGCTCGCAAACGGATGCAGTCCGCCCGGTTGATCGGCATACCACGACCAGGCGACATGTTCGCTGACCATCTGTTGGGAGAAGGGATGTACCGTTTTGCCGTCCACGAAACCGGCGGGGACCAGATCCGGTCCAGCCCCCCAGCCGCTGACCGCACTGCCGGAAGGCAGCGGCAGCGAGCCGACCGACAGGAATCGACCCGGCCCCTGTCCGAGTGCGTCCAGGCCGATCTCGCCCCCCATGCGCAACAACTGCCCGACATCGCCCGCCCGATGCGCCGGCTGCTCGCCCAACCAGCGATCGAGCGCCTCGCCTCCATCGACCTGTTGCCAGCGCTCAAGCGAACAGCCCAAAACCGTCTCTTCATACCATCTCTTGAAGCGCACCACCCGGTTGCGGCATTTGAACAGATCCGGCAGCGCCGGAGAGAACACCACGCCACCCGGCACCATGAACGAAGTATGCGGCCATTGCCCCCCGATGATCGCAACGATCTCCAACAGCTGTTTGGTCTCGCGCACCGCCTCCAGGCAACGCGCACCGCGCAACGGCTCGTAACGGGCCACCGCGTCCGGATAAAAACTCCGCCCGGCGTGGGCCGGATTGGCAAAATCGACCAGAAACATCAACAACGACTGGCGCACGTCGCTCTGAACGGTCTCGACCATCAACGCCAGGTTGCGCAGACGGACAGCATTGGCCGGCGGTGCCACACCGTAAATCTGATCGAGCGCGCGGGCTGCGGCATAGAGATGGGTCAGAGAGCAGATGCCGCAGATGCGCGGGGTGATCACCAGACCGTCGAGTGGTCCCCGACCCTCCATGATCCGCTCGAATCCCCGGAACATGGTGCCGGAACTCCAGGCATCAACCACCCGCCCCCCTTCGAGGGCGACCTTGATTTCCAGATCCCCCTCGACACGATTCAAGGGGATGTCGCAGGTGACGCGCTTGGTGGTCATGCCTTGATCCAATCATCCAGATATCGAAATGCAAAAATCAAATCCCGGTCTTGCGCTGTTTCAATCGTTCCGGGGCTGCGGCTGCGGCCATGGTCTTGTAGACCAGATAGTGGGCGCGATTGATGCCGTTGGGCAACACCACCGGGATGCTTTCGATGTTGCGGGTTGCAAAAAAGGGATAGGCTTGCGGAAACTCGGGGCTGGTACAACCGAAACAGGGCACTCCGGCACGCGGTTTGGAGGATTGTCCGTTCCAGAGCAGTTTGTTGCACGGTCCGCCGACCAGCGGGCCATGACACCCCTTGTGAAAGAACAGACACCCCTTGTCGCCGAAATCCTCCTCCTCGACGCGGTATTCGTGATACTCGTTGCGCGTGCACCCCTGGTGGACCATCATGCCGTACCAGGCGAGCGGACGGTTGAGGTTGTCGAGCGGCAGCCGGATGCCGCGCACCAGAGCGGTCAGGGTGCCGGCCAGCACCTCGGGATGGCAGGGACAGCCGGCCAGATTGATCACCGGCATGCCGCCGCGACTGATGAAGGCGGCCCCGAGCAGTCCGCCCGGCTTCTCCTTGCGAAACTGCAACCCCGAGGATTGCACGTAATCGTCGCTGCCGATCCCGCCATACGAGGCACAGGTTCCCAAGGCCACCACATAACGGGCTTTTTCGGCCAGTGCGGCCACGACATCTTTTTTCGGACGACCGTTCAAGGTGTCGTACATGCCGGTATTGGTCGGCCCACGCAGGATGCTCCCCTCGACCACCAGGATATCCAGCGGTTGCTCACCGCTTTTGAGCCGCTCCATGAGCTGCTTGCGTTGCGCGGTGCTCGCTGCGGAGAGCGATGGATGCCACAGGCAATCAATCTCCAATTCGGCAAACAGGGTCAAAAGATCCGGGGCATCGACATTGAGAAACGACATGGTGTCGCCACCACAGCCGCCACACTGGAACCAATAGAGTGAATGACCCATGCACCGCATTCCTAAAAGTTTTTTGTCGTCAGTGACAGAGAATTCCTCAGTCGTTGGGTTGAGGTGGATCTCTCCTCGATCCTGCAAATTTGGAAAATCTGACCTAGTTTGAAGGCATAATAAACCAATAAGAGGAAAACGTCAAAAAAAAACTGTCAATTACACGGACTGGCAACACACTGAATATACAGATATTAACTCCCAAACAGATAAACTTGGCGGAACGAGAGTGCTGATTATTCTGTCAAGTGCTGTCGGTCAACCGATAAAACAAGAATCATTTCATCAAATCGATTGAAGATCCAATGGCGCTTGGTTAGCCGTAACCTCATATTTCTTCAAGGATGATCCTGGCTACCTCTCTCGGTTGGCTCAATCGGCGATACCCTTTTGGGCGGCGTTTCACCGCTCGTGGTTCCGCTCTACCAGGTCGATTGCCAATCCGATGATAGGCAATGGCCCGCAGCATTTCATCCATGAGACGAACTTGTTTATCTCCGGTTGAACAGACGATTCGGTCCGCAAAAGCATCCATCTGTTGCACTGCCCCTTTGAAGCTGATCGTATTGGGCATGATTCCCGCCCGGTCAGCAGCCTGAGCCATAACATTCCGTATCACGCTATCCACGACAATTCTTCACACTTCTCACCGTCAGAGTACGACCATCACTGATAAACGAGATCGCCCCCTGCCGATCGGTGCGCCAGATGCGCGCGCCCACCTCGGACCAACGCTTGACCACCTCAGGCTTGGGAAATCCCCAGGGATTGACCGCGCCCACGCTGAACACCACATGATCGGGTCGCACGGCCTGCACGAATGACGGAGTGGAGGAGGTGAGACTGCCATGATGCGGTGCGATTGCCACATCCACCGGATGCAACACCCCGCGCGACACCAGCCACGACTCTTCGCGCGCCTCCATGTCTCCGGTCAACAACCAGGAGTGGTCGCCGTAGAGAATCTCGACGGCCAGGGAACGGTCGTTGAGCGAAGCCTTGTTGGTGGCGGGGATCGGTGGCAAAACGCTGATCAGCGCCTCGCCGTCCCGCACCGCTGCCGCGCCCTGAAACCGGACCACCGGCACGTCGCGTTCGCGAACCGCCCGCATCAGGGATTTGAAATCGCCCCGCGACTCATCCTGCTCCGACCACTCCTCCAACCAGAACGAGCCGACCGGAAAATTGCGCATCACCCGCGCCATGCCGGCCATGTGGTCGCGCTGCGGATGGCTGACCACCACCCGTTCGAGCCGCTCGACCCCATAATGCCACAAGGTCGAAGAGATCACCGCCTCGCCGATGTCAAACCGGGCGTTGACCACCCCGCCGGCATCAAACAGCGACCAACCGCCCCCCGGCGCTTTCACCAGCACGGCGAGCGCCTGCCCCACATCGAGCACGGTCAAACGCAGCTCACCCTCCGGCAGCGTCGGCCTGGGCCACTGCAGTCCGAGCAGCGCCACCAGCACGAAGAACCCCCGCCGCCACGCCCAACGTCCGACCTCACGAATCGCGCCAGCCACGAAAAGTGCGGCCACGAACAGCGCCATACCCGGCAGCGTCGGACCCGCACTGCGCACGTCGGCGCCCGGCCAGGTGACGGAGCGTTCGATCAGCCAGCGGTAGATCTCCATGGTCCAGCCGGAAACCTCCAACAGCCAATCCCCCACCCCGGAGAACACGGGTTGCACGACCATGGCGATCAGGCCGATGGGGGTCGAGACCTCGCCCACCCAGGGGATCATCAGGAAATTCACGAACAAGCCGTAGGGGGTCAAACGGTGGAACGCCAGCATCGAGACCGGTGCGGTCACCAGTTCGATGGCCACGGTCGTGAGAATGCCGAAGAGCAACTTGTCGCGCCAGGTATGGGGCGTCAGATGATCCATCAGATAGAGAATCACCACCACGCACAAAAAAGAGAGCTGGAAACCGGCATTCAACAGCTGCGAGGGCTGCCAGGAGAGCACCAGGATCGCGGCAATGGTCAACACCCGCCAGGATTGTCGCTCTCGACGCAGCACCATGGCCATGAGAAACAACGCCACCATGATGTAGGCGCGTTGCGTGGAGACCGACCAGCCGGCCAGAAAGGCGTAGGCGGTGACCGGAAACAACGTCAACAAGGCGGCGATCGGTTTCAAATTCCAACGCCGGGAGAGCGGCAGAATGAGCGTAAGGAGCAGTCTGAAGAAAAAAAAGACCACGCCACCGATGAGGGTCAGATGCAACCCGGAGATCGCCACCAGATGATACGTGCCGGAGATGAACAAGGCGTTCTGCAGGGCGCTGTCCAGATGACCGCGCTTGCCGACCAGCAAAGCCTCGGTCAGGCCGCGTTGCGATTCGGGCAGGGTGGTATGGATCCACTCCGCCACCCTCTGCCTCTGCCGGTTCCAGAACCATTGATCGGTGGTGCCGATCTTCTCCGGCTGATCGACCACGGAGCCGGAAGCCACGATGTTGTTTTCCAGAAGATAGTTCCGATAGTCGAAACCTCCAGGGTTGCAGGCGCCACTCATCGGGTAGAAGCGGGCCTTCAGCCGCACCCGATCGCCCGGCTTTAGCGAAGTTTTCTTGCGGTGCATGGTCACCCGCACCAGACCATCCGGGTGCCAATCGTCGGCAACGATCTGATCGAGAATCAACTGCACCGAGTCATCCCGATCATCCCGGTCGGCGACGACCGCCTCGATCAACACCGCCTGACGATCGGTCGTGGATAACGGGGCGGGTGTGGCCAGAGGAAAAGCGAGTACCGCGATTCCACCCCAGACCAGCCCGGTCAACCCGGGAAGCAAAAACGGCATCCCGGCGCGCTGCCGCGACCAAAGGGCCGCGCAGGCCGGCAACAAGGCGATCGCGAGCAGCCAGACCCGATGCTCGGCCACCGCCGGCAGCGTGGCGATCACGCTGACGCTCATCCAGGCGAAAAACAGCGCAGGGGACGAGATGGGTTCGATTGAGGGGTGTGCGATCGGTTTGGCGGTTTTGCGCCGAGCGTGAGAGGATGCAGCACTCTGCCGGGCGCGAAGACGCAGCCACGCACGCCGCAGGGCCGTGAGTCCTGAGGCGATGGGTGGTGGATCCGGTTTCCCGATGGTCATACCTTACAATAGATTCTTGGCACGCGCGTATTCGGCGTACTGAAGATCGAGACGAACCGAATGGGTCAGAAACCACTCGGTGACAAAAAGATTCATATCCACGATAAAATAGATGTTGCGCTCCTCCACCAGCCGGGCGGAGAGCTCCTTGAGACGGGTCAGCAGCCGTCGATGTTCCTGGGCATGTTCGGTGCGTTTCGGATAGTCGATCTCATCCATCCAGCTCTCTTCGGCCAAGAAGTGAGATCGACAATACCCGAACAGGAACTCATTGGCCTGATCGACCTCCTCCCAATCCTTGGGAGTCGGTTTGCGGGAGGCCAGTTTCTCGGTCAATTGATTGATGCGCAGGATGCGGTTCATCAGTTCGAGATGCTCCTGGTCGAACCGCTCGATGCCGGTTTTGCGCATCCGCTGACGCAACAGATCGCGAAATTCGGCCTGTTCGGATTTTTTTGAGCTGGTTTTGGAGTCGGATGAGGATGACCGGGCGACTTTCAGAGCCGGCGGGGTGTGCAGTTCAGTAAAATCCTGAGAGCTGTGCTCGCCGCGCGAAAAACGGGCATAGGCCATATCCAGCTGATTGATGTGCTGGAACAGCCAGCCGACCACCAGGTGGAGCAGATCAATGACATAGGAGACCGACTCCTGCCAGATGCGCGCCTCCAGATCCAGAACCGATTTGACGAAAAGTTGGTGAGCCTGTCGATGCGGCTCGAATCCGGGATATTGGATCTTGCGCATGAACGCCTCTTCTTCCTGAAAATGCCGGGTGGCATAGTTTTTCAATTCATCGAGGGTGGTACGCAGCGAGGCGAGCGATTCCGAACCCGGGGGATCCCTTTGCAGTTTGCGGACCTCAGCGTAGAGTTTAACAATCAGCTCCACCAGATTTTCGTGCTGCGCATGCAGGGCCGGAATCGCCACGTTCTTGAGACGTATGCGCATGCTCTCCCGAAAATCCTCCAGGGAGAATCGGCGTTGAAAACCATCCAACTCTCGTGCTGTCGCCATCAATGTCAACTCACCGCCTCCGCGCGGGTTCGAGCCTTGGCATACCGTTGATACTGCATATCCTCGTGCAGGATGTGCTCCTTGAGCCAGCCGCTGAGCAGTTCCAACAGTTCGTCACCCAGTTGTTGCTGGCTGTTGAAATTCACTTCGGTCAAAAACCGGTGGCGCATGTCGCGCACCTTGCGCGTCAAAGCCTGGTGAACCTTGACGTGCCGATCCAGGAGCGGATAGCCCAGTTCGCGCAGATAATTCTCCTCGCGGTTGAAGTGTCCCAAAGTGTAATTGAACAGCTCCTGCTGCACCAGATTGAAGAGGATCAGATCACGCTGTTCGATCGACTTGTACACCTGGTTCAACAAGGCGATCAGATTGCGATGATCGAAATCCAGCATCCGATCGCCAACCGACATGTCCGGCGTCCAGACGATCCGATTGGTCTGGCGTCGCTCCTCGATCACGGCGAGAAACGCCTCGACCACGAACGGATCGAACATTTGTCCCGATTCCTTGCAAATCAGATCGAGTACTTTCTCCTCGCTCCAGGCCTGTTTGTAGGGTCGTTCGGAGATCAGGGCGTCGAAGACATCGGCCAGGGCGACGATGCGCCCTTCGAGCGGTATTTCATCCCCCGCGATACCGGTCGGATAACCGGCGCCCGCAAACTTCTCGTGGTGCGAACCGGCGATGCGCATCGCCATGGAGAGATACCCCTCGTCGTCGAGGAAGTCGTTCAAATGCTGCAACAGCTTGCTGCCATTTTCGGAGTGCTGTTGGATGATCTGGCGCTCCTCATCGCTTAACGGGCCGGGTTTCAAGAGGATTCGATCGGGTGTGGTCACCTTGCCGATGTCGTGCAGAATGCTCGCCAAGGCGATATTTTTGGTAAAGTGGTCGTCGATGATGGTCTCACAGCACCCCAACTCCCGCAGTTTGCGGGTGATGGCGTGGGTCATGCGGGCCACACGCAACACGTGATCGCCGGTGGTCTGGTCCCGGCTTTCGGCCAGTTCGGCCAGCGCCATCACCGTGGTGCGACTGGAACGGTTCAAACTCTCCAGGGTGGTGTGATGCTGGGTGACATCGGTGACTGTCAGGGCATAGGCACCCCCCTCCATCGGTCTGCCGCGCACCGCGATCCAACGCCCACCCAGGAAAAAATCCTCCGGAAAAAAGAGGGTTACACTTTGTCGGGAGCGTCGCAACGCCTCGGTGGGCAGCGCTGTCTGCTGCCAAAGCGTGACCACGGAGCGTTCCAGAAGCACCAGGAGGTGCTCAAATGAGAGGCCGAGTTGCAAACTGCCGGTTGTAAAATTGGACCACCCCGGCCTCGTCGAGCAGCAGCAGTCCACGGCTGGTCTGATTGAGATAGGCCTCCAACAGCTGCGACTGCTCCATCGCCACTCCTCATCCTCAAGATGACAACGATCTGATTCAAAAAAATATTTTCATACCGGCATGCGCTTACCGACATTCTATCAGACAACACACCGGATGCATAGTTCTCTGTTCCAGCGTGTCACGAAAAAATCGTCATTCTTGAGCGTGTTTTCCCCGTCGTCCCCTGCCTGTTTTATTGGCAGAGGCGCCCGCATGGAATTTTTTTCAATACAGCTGTTCAAGCGGGATCAGCCATGATATGCTTATCGAAGGTCGCGTTAAATGAGGACCGTATCCATATTATTGACAAGAAATGAGGGAGTCTACTTCGAATGAAAAAGAGGATTATGGCTGTTTCGATGGCGCTGGGATTGCTAGGCGCGGTCTCTTTGGCGGATGCGGCAGATCGATTCGTTGGACAAGGAACCCAAATCGAAGGCGCTTCCCAAGATAAGGGGATGACCGTGGCCGCAGCTGCGGTGACGAAGGATCCCACCACCACCCAGCCCGCCTCCAGCAAAAAAGCCAACAAGGCGCCCAAGAAAAAGGCCGCCAAGAAGGCGAAGAAAAAGTCCTCCGCCGCCAATCGGATGGCACCGGGCGTGGTCAAGTAAACTTGTCTGATGAGGGGGAATCCCCTCACTCCCACCTGTGGAACGCCAAAAACGGCGTTCCACGGTAATTTTTTTGGATCGAAACCTTGATTGACCGGTTTGCACTCAAGCTCGCAAACGAGCCGATGCAGATTCTTGCGCTTTCGTTAGAAATCGATCCATCCCATTGTGTAGCATTTCAATCCAAGGAGACGCATCAGATGAAGAAGAGTTTGTTGGCGGTTGCCATGTTGTTGGGCCTGGCCGGCGGTGTTGGCACCGCTTCTGCGGCGGATCTCCCCGCCATGGAAATCAAGCCGATGATCATGGCTTCGCTCGAAACCTCGATGGTACAGGGTGTGGTGGATGAGGATCAGTCCACCGTGCTCGACAAGAAGAAGAAAAAGGCCAAAAAGGCCAAAAAGGCCAAAAAGGCCAAGAGATCCGCTGGTGCGACCGATTACGGCGCGGGTTCCGGTGGACAGTGGGACAACGCGCGCTGATTTGACCGGATCCCAATCGGAAGCCTTTGACCATTGGCAATCCAGGAAGCAACGCTGACCTCAATTCGCGGAGAGGGCGTTCATCGCTCCACAGTCCGATTGGTTGACCATAAAAAAACGCCTGAAGCAATTCAGGCGTTTTTTTATGGCTTATTATCGATTTTTATTTTTTCGCCCCCCCCTGACTAATGATATCTTGTATTGACAATGTTGTTTTGACTGTCAGGGAAATGCCAAATGATTCACCATCCTGCAATTGTTTCCCATCTTCCAATCGCAATCCTCTTTTGGATTATCACCATCATCAGTGCGCATGCGTCTCATGCCATACAGCCGAACACCATTCCACCATCATCCAATCACTCCGCTTCAACGATACCAAATTTGATACCAGATAACCGTTCTGCGCGAACAATGCAGGCCTCATTGGATGCAGCATCCGCCACTCCAAACCCGCCACAACCAAGCTGATTTGACTGATTGCGATGGTCTGGCACGCCAGTCACCAACCCTTAAAGCCTTTAGTCACGCGGCTTTGTTCTTGGGCCATGTTCGCGGGATTGTTTTGCAAAAGGCGCGAAAAATGCTTCTTTTAAAGAGCGAGCTAAAGTCAAAACCCTGAGAGATGAATCTCCCAGACCCTATCTTTTTTTCACTAATAAAAACTACACATTCCAAGCTGGTTGCGGTTAGGTTAACGTAAGACACTACCTGGGTTCTGCCCGCACCGCATGTACCGGAACCGCCTGCACCCTGATCCGTTTCACCCCGTGCATCCACCAACCACTTCGATAGAAAAAGGCCGGGGGGTCACCCTCCCGGCCTTTTCGTTTACTTGATCACATCACTCCCGATTCTCGGAAGATCAGGCCCCGCCGGTCTGCTCGTAGTTGGGAATCTGATGGAAGTTCAGATATTTGTAGACCGCAGACGCCTTCGGCGTCACGCGCTCTTCCATGGTCTTCATGTACTCTTCCACCGTGGGCAAACGCCCGAGCTGCGAGGCGATGGCCGCCACCTCGGCAGAGGAGAGGAACACCTTGGAACCGTTCCCCATGCGGTTGTTGAAGTTGCGGGTCGAGGTGGAGACCACCGTGGTGTTATCGCGCACGCGCGCCTGATTGCCCATGCAGAGCGAGCAGCCGGGAATCTCCGTGCGGGCACCCGATTTACCGAAGGTGCTGTAAACCCCCTCGGCGATCAACTGCCGCTCGTCCATGCGGGTCGGCGGCGAGAGCCAAAGACGACCGGCCACCTGCGGCTGACCGTCGAGGATCTTGGCCGTGGCACGGAAATGACCGATGTTGGTCATGCACGAGCCGATGAACACCTCGTCGACCGGGGTGTTGGCCACGGTGGAGAGCAGCTTGACATCGTCCGGATCGTTCGGGCAGGCCAGAATCGGCTCCTTGATTTCGTTCAAATCGATCTCGACCACGGCGGCATACTCGGCATCGGCGTCGGGTTGCAGCAGAACCGGATTGGCCAGCCACGCCTCCATGGCGGCGATGCGCTTCTGGATCGCTTTTTCCGCCTTGTACCCCTGGTTGAGCATGTTCTTGAGCAGGGTGACGTTCGAGCTGATGTACTCGATCACCGGCTCCTTGTTCAACAGCACGGTACAGGCCGCTGCGGAACGCTCCGCCGAGGCGTCGGTCAACTCAAACGCCTGTTCGACCTTCAGATCCGGCAACCCCTCGATCTCCAGGATACGCCCGGAGAAGATGTTCTTCTTGCCAGCCTTCTCAACGGTCAAAAGCCCTCTCTGAATCGCGATATAAGGGATGGCATTCACCAGATCGCGCAGGGTGACGCCGGGTTGCAACTCACCGGTGAAACGCACCAGCACCGACTCCGGCATCACCAGCGGCATGGCGCCGGTAGCTGCGGCAAAGGCGACCAGACCCGAGCCAGCCGGAAAGGAGATGCCGATCGGGAAGCGGGTGTGGGAGTCACCACCGGTGCCGACCGTATCCGGCAGACACATGCGGTTCAGCCAGGAGTGGATGATGCCGTCGCCCGGACGCAAGGCAACACCACCGCGCTCCTCGAAGAAGCCGGGCAAAGTCTTGTGGGTCTGGACATCGACCGCCTTGGGATAGGCGGCGGTGTGGCAGAAGGATTGGATGACGAAATCCGCCGAGAAGCCCAGGCAGGCCAGCTCCTTGATCTCGTCGCGGGTCATCGGTCCGGTGGTATCTTGGGAACCGACCGTGGTCATGGTGGGTTCGCAATATTCGCCGGGACGCACGCCCGTTTTGCCGATCGCCTTGCCGACCATTTTTTGCGCCAGGGTGTACCCCTTGCCGCTGTCCGCCGGATTCTCCGGAGCGACGAACAGCTCGGTCGGCGCCATGCCGAGCACTTCACGCGCCTTGGCGGTGAGCTTGCGACCCACGATCAGGTTGACACGCCCGCCGGCACGCACTTCGTCGGCCAGGGTGTTGGGGCTGAGCTGGAAGCGGGTCACCACCGCACCATCCCGGCTGATGGTCCCTTCGCGGGTGTTGATGGTGATCACATCACCATTCTTCAAGGCGCTCACATCGCACTGGATCGGCAGCATGCCGGAGTCCTCGGCGGTGTTGAAGAAGATCGGCGCGATCGTGCCACCGAGCACCACACCGCCGGTACGCTTGGCCGGAACGAACGGGATATCCTCGCCGATGTGCCAGATGAGCGAATTGGCCGCCGATTTGCGCGACGAGCCGGTACCAACCACGTCACCCAGATAGGCCAACGGATGACCTTTCTGTTTCAAACGGATGATCTCCTCAAGCGAACCGGGCTGACGGGTCACCAGCATCGCCAGGGCATGCACCGGGATATCCGGACGGCTCCAGGCCTCGGAGGCGGGTGAGAGATCATCGGTATTGGTTTCGCCGGCGACCTGGAAGAGGGTGACGGTCACCTCCTCGGGCATCGGCGCACGCGAGGTGAACCAGGTGGCATCGGCCCAATTCTGCAACACCTGTTTGGCGTTGACGTTGGTTTTGGCCTTCTCGGCCAGGGTTTCAAAGGCATCGTAGATCATCAGGGTGTTGGACAGCGCCGCCACGGCCTCCCCAGCCAGTTCGGCATCATCCAGCAAACGAATCAACGGCATGACATTGAAGCCACCGATCATGGTCCCCAACAGACGAGCAGCCTCCTGACGGGAAATGGCCGGACAGGCAACCTTCCCTTGCGCCACTTTATCCAGGAACTCCGCCTTGACTTTCGCCGCGTCATCCACACCCGGCGGTACTTGATTGGCCAGCAGGTTTTTCAAGAATTCCGCTTCACCCGCCGGAGGATTCTGCAACAGGGTCACGACATCGGCGGTCTGCTGCGTATTGAGTGGCAGGGGCGGAACGCCTTGCTTGGCACGTTCCTCGACATGTTGACGATAGGCTTCGAGCATGAATTCGTTCTCCTCATTGTTTAAGTCTGGAGCATTCGCGCACGCGTCGGAATTAACGCATCCTCCAAACCTTAATCCAACTTTCGCACGCTGGCAAGATATGGCGTGCTGGTCTGGCGCCACTCCCGAACATGGAAAACCGATCACTCCCCGTCAATAATGTATCCACACATATCACAATTTAAATTATATTTATTATTGAACATTTTGAAATCACTATAGAAATTTATCATACCCGATACATCAATCCAGAATCATTGATAAGCCGCACATTCCATGATATATAGTCAATTGCACTCTCTATTTCTCAATTCATAGTATCAAAAAAGGAGAATCCGATGGGCAACTGCGACATTTTAAATATCATCAACAGAGATCCACAATCAGTACAGGGTTATCAAAACTATGTGGCCAACAAACTCGCCAACACCTCGGATGCATTCATGTTTTTCCGTTCGTTCGCAGCCTGTTTCTATTGTGTGCTCGATCATGACACGACCTGGAACAGCCCAACATTCCACAAGATCCGACAATTTGAGGGATGGTGCGTTGGCGATGCACATCCCGGCAATTTCGGCGTTCTGCCACTCTATCCGACCAGTGGAGACAAAAAACTCGTCTTTACCGCCAATGATGCGGATGATGGCACACACGGGTTGCCTGTCTACGACATCCTCCGTTTGTTGACTGGAATTCACTACCTGGATGTCCCATACAATCCGAATGATCTGATCTGCGCCTATCTGTCCGGATTAAGCAGTGGAAAATTTCCGAACAAGAAAAGCGAAATCAAAGATTTCTTGACAAACTGCAAGGTTGACGATCCTGCCAATCCCAACAATCCATACAATCTATTATGTGACGTTACGACGAATTGCTTTACATGTAACAATGATTTCGGAAAAATATCCAACAGCAACAAGTTAATACCCAAGACAACTGGCGGCAGTCCAGAAGAAGACATTTTTATCCAACCCACAGAAACAGCCGCCATTACAAACTTTGTAGCAAACGATTGTTTCCTGAAGGAATATGAAGTCCGCCATTCCTTGGCATTCATGAAGAAAACCGGTGGTTCAGGGTTTCTCAGACAGTTCAGAATCTGCTTGTTGAATCCCAATTTGGCAAACAGTGACCCGTTTCGACACGTCATTCTTGACATCAAACCTCAATGCAATTCCGGTGTCGATTATCCAAATCCAACGCACGATGTGAAACAGATCGTCGCGCGTGTCAATTCTGCGCTGCGCAAGGAGCGCGGCGGGGAGCTGTGCCGCTTCAACCGTGCGGTTGAGATTCCAGGACTGGGATGCGGCGCGTTCTCTTTGCGCGCCCGCTGGGAGGGACAACAGAGCATCAATCTCCCGGAAAGACAGAACGCTGCGGGTCTCACGGTTTACACGATGAACAATCCAAATCTGTTGTGTGCCGAAGCCACAATTCTGGGCATCCTCCATCGCACCGCGATGCTGGGCAACAACGATGTCGATGAATACATGGTGGCCATTGATTCGATCCGAGCGAACCTGATCGCACTCTCGCAAACACTCTACAACCAGATGGTCACGGCCTACCAATGTTGCTGTCAGGTGGGACAAAATGGCTGCGAATGCTGTGACGCAGCACTTCTGCAACTGGTTTGGCAGATACGGAACAATGCAACCCCAACTCCCGCATCCACACCCAATTCCAACAAAAACTGCTGTAACACCTAAACCGCACCCATTTTGGGATGCGTGGTTTTTCGCAAGGCTGCGTGCAAGATGCGGGAGTCGTTTCCAAAAAGCAAAAAACGACTCCCGCGAAGGCGACGCATTTTTCGCAAAAGGCGCGATAAATGCTTCTTGAAAGAGCGCGCTAAAGGCAAAGACAAAACCCTGGGAGAGGAATCTCCCAGACCCTCTCTTTTTTTTTGCACTAAACCGCACCTGCTTTGGGATGCGTAGTTTTTTTTGCAAGGCTGCGTGCAAGATGTGAGCGTCGTTTCCAAAAAGCGGAAACGACGCTCACGAAGGCCGCGCGCGGCGCATTTTTCGCAAAAAACGCGAAAAATGCTTCTTGAGAAGA
>JAMOBI010000084.1:0-31354 GCA_039908105.1 Magnetococcus sp. YQC-9 | reverse complement strand
GACGCCAACTATTTGCGAGCCATCGCCGCCGCCGGTGCCGACGTATATTACATCCTGACCGGCGCCCGCACCCCGACCATCCCCGCCACTACCTCCCCCGACGAATCCGCCCTGCTGGAGGCCTACCGCGCCGCCGACGAGGCAGGCCGCGCGGCACTGCTGATCACCGCCAAGGCCATGGCCCGCAAGCCCTGAAAGCCTGTGGCATCCGTCCGCGTTCCGTGGTATGCTGTTTTCGTTATCCATCTAACGCGGAGCCAAACCATGACCGCCATCACCTTTGATACCTTGTCCAGTGTCAAACGCCTGAAAGAAGCCGGGTTCACCGATGCACAAGCAGAGGCGCAGACACGCATCATTGCCGAACTGGTTGAAGACAGGCTGGCGACCAAGCAGGACTTAAAGGAACTGGAACTCCGGATAGCCGCTGAACTTGCCCCCATGAAATGGGGCATAGCCATTACCGTTGGCGGAGTCGTCACGCTCATCCTGAAATCTTTTTTCCCGCATTGATCCCTTTTGCCCTCGCCACCCCCCCACCGCCCCCTCCCATTACTTCGCCTCCGGTTCCCCGGCCTTTTCACGGGACGCGCAGCCTTTTCTACGGATCAGGTGGCCGCGCTGGTCATGGAGATCAAATCATCACACATGGTTGGCACTCTGGTTGCCTGTGGATGTTTCAATGGTTGGAATGTTGGCTCATCTGCAAATTAATTCAACGAATATTGAATCGTCAAGCAAAACAGAGACTGTTATGTTGAATTTTTCAGATCGTCTAAAAATTGAGCGCAAGAGACTTGGATTTACTCAAGATGAGCTTGCCAAAGTCGGAGACATTTCAAAGACTTCATATTTTAATTATGAATCAGGAAGTCGTGAGCCGAGTTCATCATTTTTGATCGCCATCGCAACAGCGGGCGTCGATGTGAACTATCTTTTGACCGGAGTTCGATTCGTCACCGGGAGGCACGCCAGCGATTTCCAGGATTGCCCGGAGATCGGCACGGCGTTGGTGCTGGACGTGGTGCTGTTCATTGAGCAGTGGTTGACCAAGGCGGGCAAGAGCATGCCGCCAGACAAGAAGGTGCAGATGATCAAAGCGCTGTGCAAATTCCTGGTCGCCGAGGAGCGCAAGCGCCCCCCCGCCGCGCAAGAACCCTCCGAGGATAATGTCATCCGGATGGAGAATTTTACCGATTTCCTCAAAGCGGCCAGCTCATAGCATTGTTTATCACCGGCGTTCGGGGGTCGCCGTGGTAGCCACATCAAGCGC
The DNA here is from genome assembly GCA_039908105.1 of Magnetococcus sp. YQC-9. Classification (GTDB taxonomy): domain Bacteria; phylum Pseudomonadota; class Magnetococcia; order Magnetococcales; family Magnetaquicoccaceae; genus Magnetaquiglobus. Next base: position 30,081 of record JAMOBI010000084.1, on the reverse strand, counting down.
AGGGATCTTAAACAGGCATAAAGGTTGCCAACTCATAAAGTGAAGTAGGTTTATATGCTGCCCAAACCGGACAACGGGTCGAACAAATAAGATTTACAAACAATTATACTTGCATATTCTCAAGTGTTAGCATACAATTCAAGGTATCAATGCAGCAAAAAAATATCTGCGACATGGGCCCAACACCCGAGATGTTCCACGCCGGGTTGGGCGCCAATGGCCAGATAGCCATCGGTCTGCAACCATCCCTTATAATCCGCCAGCAACTCACGGGGCACTTTGCCCTCGCGACTGGCATCGTAATCAAACAAAATCGCTCGTTCGGTGGGTGGCCCCCCGCATTGCACCCACATGTACGATTTGCTTCCGGGAGCTTTGTCGGGCTCCGAGAGCACCTGAACCGTGGTCTCATCCATCCGGATATAGCCATATTCCAAAATCCGGTCCCGAATCAGGTTGATCAGCGGTTGCACCAGATGACCAGACCCGATCATCCAGTTGGCCAGCGTCGTCCGGCTCAGGTCCAACCCGTACCGCTGAAAGATTCCCTCCTGACGATACAAGGGCAGTGCGTCGGCATACTTGGCTGTCGCGATGTAGGCCAGCATGATGCCATGGCCTTGGGCAGAGGACGACGCGGCGGCGGCGCAATGCTTGCGCCCTGGTGGCAGTGCGGACAACCGTACTTGATCCGCACATGCACAAGCACCTTTACCTGGGCCGGGATGATCTCCAGTTGCTCACTGCTCTCCCGACCGATCTCCACCAGGTGATGACCGTCCAGATCGCAGACTTTTTGCTCTTCTGGAAGATCGTGAATCACCTCCTCACGGGGCAGATCCGGCGACAACGGTTTGCGTCCCTTCTTGCTGCGCGTATGTCCCGCGACCTCAACAGAAGCGGACTCCGGCTCGGATGCGGCTTCCGCCTGATCTGCCGTATTTGGCTCCTCTTCCGGTTGCTCGGCAGCCTCCTGCTCGGCTTCATTGAACAGACTCGGATGCTCGAACGGCTTCTTCTCGCTGGAACGACCAAACACCTTGGCCCGCAACAGGCGCAACTGCTCTGTCAATAACTCCAAGCGCTGTTGCCACTCGACCCTTTCCACAGTCCATTTCCGCTTTTCCGACAGAAGAGACAAAACCGTCTCCCGCAGCGTCTCGGGATCGTCGGAAAGTGGCGGAAAGAGCGGGTCAGAGGTGGTGTCCATGGAGGGGAATTATACCGAAAAACTGACCTAACCGCTAGGAAACAAATGAATATTTTAGCTCCTTGTGCGGTTTCATCCGGGCAATGTCATACCCGTCCAACAGCCAATTGAGCTGTTGTCCGCCGATACTCGCCACAGCCCTGCCCTCCTTGCGACGCAGCCAATGAAAGCGCTCTTTCTCCAACCGTTTCTGCCAAAGGCAGAATCCGTTGCGTTCCCAGTACAAAATCCGCACCCGGTTCCGGTCCCGATTGGTAAAGACGAACAGCCGCGTCTCAAATGGGTTTAATCCCAACTCCCGTTCCACCAGCGCCGCCAGTGACATCATCCCCTTGCGAAAGTCCACCGGTTGCACGCACAGATAGACCTCCGATAGCTCATTGGCCGGGCGCATCATCGTGGGAGACTCCTCGCCTTGACCGGCAGCGCTCCGGCGACTTGCAACAAATGCCCGATCAAACCGGTCGATAATGTGCCGCTCAACTCCAGCGACGCACCATTGGGCAACCGGATGTGGCAACTGCTCATCACACCCTGCACCGCATCGGGCCTCCGGGCACTCTCGCCAGTCAACACGGACATGCTACCCGGCAATGCTTCCTCCTCCAGCACTGCGGGAGACGACGGCAACACCTCCAGTCGCTGGAACATCGGCGCCGCAAGCGGCACCGGCAAATCCCCACTCAACGTCAATCGCTTCGCCAGCGGTAAAAACTTTTCGCGCCAAGGCCGTGCTCTCGCAGGTACGCCGGAACCCCTCGGCCTGCCTGCTCGCACGCCACAATATGGCCCAACCAAAACGCCTGCCCGTGACGGCTTCTCCTCGTCCTCTCTTCCATCGCGTCTCCCTCCAGGAAAAAATTCAGTGGAGGACGATGGTGCATCATTCAGCCAACGCCAGGAACCCTGGGGAAGAATTGGCGCTTACCAGGTTTTTATCGGCATTACTACCTGGCGCATAGATACCAGGACTTTCCCCAAAATTCAGGCGGAGCTTGGCGCAACCCTTGATGAGACATGGGAATTTGACGGCCAGAAAGTGAAATGGGATTTGCTGGGGAGACTTTTTGCGGGGTGAAAGACGCTTTGCGGTGAGGTGGGATTCCGGTTGCGAATCCAGGAATACCAAACTCACGTTTCCAGGAAACCGGGGGCAAGACATGAGGAGGGGCACCTTTACTGCATGCCATTAATCGACCTCTTTACCAATCACTTCCAACAAGCGACTCTCGGAAAATGGTTTGAGCAGCACCTCCTTTATTCCAAAAGAGCGCGCCATCTGCAATACCTGTGATGGATGCAAGTAACGCCCACCCCCGGACATGGCGACGATTTTCTGGTTGCTATTTTGTTTCATGATGGCCAGGATCGTTTCGATGCCGTCCGATTCCGGCATCAGGATGTCACACAGCACCAGATCCCACGGCCCGTCATTGGTCAACATGGCAATGGCCTGTTTGCCACTTTCAGCAGCACCAACATGGAAACCCGCATCGCTCAGCATAAGAGTGGCCATTTTTATAAACTGCCGATCATCATCGATCACAAGAATACGTTTCATTTTTTCATCCTCTGTTCTCTGACAACAATTTCGCCAGAATTTCTGAAAATCGCCAAACCGGTACAGGTTTGTGCAGTACGATATCGATAACGGCATCCTGGGCTGTCGCTTGGAAACCATCACTGCCCAGACCGGTGCAGAGTAAAACCGGAACCTCCGGGCGGATTTCCTTGACCTTGTGGGCCAGTTCCACACCCGTCATCTGGGGCATGGCATAATCGGTGACGAGGGCGGAGAAGTGGTCCGGGTTCGCGGCAAAGACGCGCAGGGCATCCGGTGCCCCGGTTTTGGAGATCACCTCATACCCCAGGCTTGACAATGACTCCTGGTAGATTGACAGGAGTTGTGGTTCGTCATCCACTACCAATAGTGTTCCAGTGCCCCGGTGGAGCGGAGGCGCAGAATCCAGTGCCAAATCCATGGTCACCCCTTTGGCCAGCAAGGGCAGCCAGACTCGGAACACACTGCCAGTTTCCGGCGTGCTTGTCACGTTGATGGCGCCACCATGGTTGGTTACGATGCCATGCACCACCGACAATCCCAGCCCGGTGCCTTTGCCGATGTCCTTGGTGGTGAAAAAGGGCTCGAAAATGTGTTCCAGGATTTCCGGCGGCATCCCCGTCCCGGTATCCTGCACTTGAAGCAGCGCATAATTCCCCGCAGCCAGATTGATTCCAGGTTCCCCTTCGGCCACCTGTACCCGTTCCAGGGAGATGCGGATCATACCCTGCTCGTGGGGAATCGCTTGGAGGGCATTGCTGCACAGGTTCATCAGCAACTGATGAATCTGATCGGTGTTTCCTTTCACCACCAGGTCACCCTTTTCGACCCTGGTGTCGATATCGATGGAGGAAGGCACCGAGGCCCGGAAAAATTTGGCAACCTCTTTCACCAGGACCGATAGCAGCAGGGGCTGGCGCGGGGAGTCGCTCTTGCGACTGAAGGTCAACAATTGATCCACCAAGCCCTTGGCCCGGATGCCAGCCGTCACGATCTCTTGCAGAAAGCCGTATACCCGATCCTGTGGAGAGATATTGCGCAGGGCGATTTCTGAAAAACCCAGGATGATGCCAAGAATATTATTGAAATCATGGGCAATGCCAGCGCTCAAAGTGCCAATGGCCTCCAGTTTCCCGGCATGACGCAGTTGTCGTTCGAGTTTGACTCGTTCCAAGGCGACTGCCAGCAGGCTGGCGATGCGTTCCATGGCCAATATATCATCCTGGGTGTAGTCTCGCACCCCGTTGACCACAACGATCTGGGCCACCAGATTCTTCCCGCTGAGGACAGGCACCGAGAGAAACCGGCTGACAGGAATATGATCGTCAGGCGTTCCGATGAAACTGGTGTATTCACTGGGAGCATTGTTCAAAGAAGTCTGCCGATGCTCCAGACCCCATCCCCACAACCCGTTAGCCTCCTGTGAAAAAATGGATTGCTTCATTTTTTCACATATGGAGCAGGTGGTTGTGGAGATGGCGCGATTGACGCAACGACCGGTGTGCAGGTCAATTTCATTGACAAAGCCGCAGAGACTTTCGGTCACCTCCAGGCTGGCATCCAGGACATGTTGCGCGATCTCCTCGATGCCACTCCCCTGGGATACCAGGAAACTTCTGGCCAGCCGTGCCAGAGTCTCCTGGACCTCCTTTTCGCGCAGGAGGGTGGCTTCCGCCTGCTTGCGTTTGGTGATGTCCTCGATGATGGTGGCAAACTGGCGTTCCTGGGGACTGTAGGCGAACACCTCGAAATGTTTACCCGTCTCTTGCGAGTAGTTTTGAATATGGGTTGGCTGGCTGGTCAGGGCCACTCGGCCATATGTTTCGATCCAGAAGGGCTCGGTGCGGGGCATGACCTCCAGAACGGTGTGCCCCACCACCTCGGAGGGATTCAGGCCGGTCATCTTCGTGAATGCCTGGTTGACCTCCAAAAATCGGTAATCCTGCGGTTGACCGGCGTCATCCAGTATGATCTCGTGCAGGGCAAAGCCATTGAGCATGTTGTCAAACAGCGACCGATAGGTCTGCTCGCTGTGCTTGAGTTCGTTTTCGATCCGTTTGCGATCGGTGATGTCGGTAGAAATCCCGCACAACCCCCATATGTGGCCGTTGCCGTCAATCAAGGGTTGTTTCAATTCCCAGTAGACGCGCCATTCTGGAGTTCCCGGCGCGACTTCGATCTCCATCTGGGTAGCGATACCCTGCTCCAACACCCGGTTGTCCACCTCCCATATGCTCTTCACAGCGACCGACGGGAAAAATCGTGTATCGTCGCAGCCGATCAACTCCTCGGCAGTACATCCAAACAGTTTAAGTGTGTGGGTGTTTGCGTAGACATATTGATGCTTTTTGTTCTTGATATAAATGTAGGAAGGGGTGTGGTCCAGGGCGTCCGTGAGGTGCTTGGCTTGATTCAGGGCATCTCGCAGGGCATTTTCCGCTATGGCCTGCTGTATCATGGCGTTTTGACGAAATTGCCAAGTGCGCCCCAACCAGAAAGCCATCCCAAACGTTGCCAGCAGGAACAGGGCCATGAATCCATACGTCCATCTCATTTCATCGCGCCATGCCGAAAAATGCTCCTCCTCGGAGAGACCTACATTGATGTAAAAGGCATGTTTTGGGTTGCGCCGGTAACTGTGATAACGCCGCACCCCGTCGATGCTGGTGGCTCCGGCGCGATAACTGCCTTGCGTGGCATCTTGTGCCAGCGCTGCCTTGAATTCATCCGAGATGCGGGTCGAACCGATCTCCCCATCATCAGGCAGTTTGGGATAGCGCAGGACCAAACGCACCTTTTCATCGCGCATGGCGATCGATCCATTTTGACCCAGTTCCAAGGCGGCGAAGCGTTCGTACAGGGCCTGCAAGGCTATGGTGGCCGCGATGATGCCGATGAAATGGCCGTTGGCATCGTTGAGACGGCGCGCAAACACCAGTGAGCGCTGCTGCTTATCACGGGCAAAAATCAACGACGACATCACCAGGCCAGCGTCGGGATTGTCCCGATGCATGATGAAATACTCATGGTCGGAGACATCCGCCCGTAGCGGATTATCCACCACCTGTCCCCATATTACCACACCACGGTCGTTGATGGCCCCCAGATCGGCAAGAATGGGCAGGATGGCTTGCTGCCGTCGCCGTTGTTCGTTCCAGTTTTTCACCGGCAACTCGTCAGGAGAAGGTCGTTCGGCGTAATCGTCGGCCATCGACAACAAGGACAGGTCCACGTTGGCGATAAAACTGGCAATTTCCCGCTCCAGCATCAAGGCCAAATTTTGCGTGGAGATTTTGGAACTTTCGGCATAGGTATTCCAACCAGACTGAATGGTAAAGATGGCCAAACCTCCCACCAGCAGGTTAATCAGCAGGACAGTCAGCCACAATCGGCGAACGAAGTTTGTCAATTCCATGAAAACGCACCCCGGCAGGAGATGACCGCATAGAGATGTGCGGATACGGTATCTGGCTCGGCAGACTGACGAAGAGTTTCTCCTTTATGTCCCTGTTGCCCTCCCGGTTCCCGGGTTGATCCCTCGCGTAGGCTACGGGTTCGACGATTGTTGTCTTTGACAGTGCTGCTGTTCAGACCAAGACGTCGCTCTAACTCGGCAATCCGTGCTTCAAGCTTTTTGATCAAAGTCGCTTGTTGCGCTATGGTTTCACGCAATATCGCATTCTCGGCTGCAAGGACCTTGTTCTCTTCAAACAGTCGGGAAATAATTATCGTATCTTGGTCCATGAGAGAATCTTGAACCATAACCAGATTTTCATGTCAACCCATCTTGATTGGGACGCCTACCTGGGCAGTTACCAAAAATTATCAAAAACCCCATGTCACGCTGAACCAACACAAGAGACCGGACGCAATGAAAACCGAACTTCCTCCCTATGTGCTGCAGACTATAAAAAATGAATTAAGCAATTTTGCCGATCAATTTGCAGCGCAGGGATGGGACCGTGTGCACGGCATGCGGCTGGCTCAGTTGGCTGGCCAGATCAAGGCCGCTTACAGCACCTGGGCTGAGGCGAAGGGACGTGCCGAAACGTTGGAGCAGATCCTGGTTGATTTCGCCCGCCAGCCGCCGTCGAAGGGCCGACTGGCCCCCATTGTGCTCGCCGTGCGCAACCTGGCCGAACTGCTGGGAAAAGGCCCGCTGGCCGACCGTCTGGATATTCGCCTGTTACCGGCCGATCCTCATGCCTGGACCTTCCTCGCGGCAGGCGAGGGATTCAATACCAATGCCGATCTATTCACTGACCTGCGTTCCCTTGATTTTTCGGTGGAAAGTGTGGCCGACAGCATTGATGAGGTTGCTTCGGCCTTAACGAGCAACCCGCAGACGATCCTGCTCGCGGGAACAGGCTGGCTGACAACGCATGGCGAGCGCATCCGGCAACTGTTACCCAAATCCGCTGTCGGGGCGTTCACTTTCCCTTTGGCGGTAGGCGTCGCCGACACTGACGACTTCCTCACACAGGCGCGGGCACGGCAAGCCGGCGCACGGTTGTTGCTGGACGCCCCGCTGGATGTTTCGCGATTGTTGGCGGAGCTTGCTGGGTTAGCCTGGATGCCGCGCACGCCTTATCGGGTGCTGCTGGTCGACGACGATATCTGCATGCTCGCAATTCATACCGAGATATTGCGTGACGCCGGTTGCGAAGTGCTCGCGGTCGAGGATTCCATGACCGCTCGCGAAATGCTTGACGACTTCGCCCCGGATGCCTGCGTGCTGGACGTCGAAATGCCTGTGTGCCGCGGCACCGACCTGGCCGCCTTGCTGCAACGAAATGCGCGCTTCGCCCGCCTGCCCATTCTTTACCTTTCTGGTTTTGACGATATCGAACACCAGCTTGATGCGCGCCATGCCGGTGGCGAGGACTACCTGACCAAGCCGGTCGAAGAGCGCTTGCTGGTAGTGGCGGCCATTGCGCGAGCGCGGCGCTACCGCCGGGTCGAGGCGATCGAACAACTGGGGCAAAAGTCCCGCCGGGAACTGGAGGAGCTGAAAGCGGCGCTCGACGTGCATGCCATCGTCTCGATCGCCGCGCCCGATGGCAGCATCATCGATGCTAACCGCCAATTCTGCGCAGTCAGCGGTTACGCCCGCGAGGAACTGATCGGTCGCAACCATCGCATCGTCCGCTCCGGCCATCACCCTGCGGCCTATTTCGAAGACATGTGGCGGACGCTGTCTGCCGGTCAGATCTGGCAGGGCGAGATACAAAACCGGCACAAGGACGGGTCGGCATGCTGGGTGATGTCCACCATCCTGCCCATCCTCGATGAACACGGATCGCCTGAGCGCTATGTCTCGATCCGAACTGACATTACCGAGCAAAAACGGGTGCTGGCCGATCGGGAGCGCCAAGGCCGGCTGCTCGACCTGGTGCGGCAGGCCCTGGCGCATTTCATGACCAGCCACGACATCCATGGCACATCAGCCCTGCTGCTCGATGGCATGCGCTTATTGACCGACAGCGCCTATGGCTTCATCGGCGAGGTGCTGCACGATCCGGATGGCGCGCCGTATCTTTGCAGCCATGCCATTACCGATATCGCCTGGAACGACGAAACGCGGTGCCTCTTCGACGAGGCGCGAGCCAAGGGCATGGAGTTCCGCAATCTCGCCACCCTGTTCGGTACCGTACTGAAGAGCGGCGAGACGGTCATCGCCAACAACCCGACTAATGACCCGCGCAGCGGCGGCCTGCCGGAGGGGCATCCACCACTCGACGCCTTCCTCGGTGCGCCCATCTATCGCGGCAGCACCTTGATCGGCATGCTGGGGCTGGCCAACCGCCACGGCGGTTACGACGCCGCTCTGGTCGATTTTCTCGGACCCCTCATGGCCACATATGCGGTGATCCTCGAAGCATCGCGTATGCGCACGGTCCAGCAGGGCATCATTGACGAGTTGCTGCAGTCACGGGTGAGCGCTGAACAAGCCCATCAGGCCAGGACCGAGCAGTTCGCTGCCTGGGTAAACAGCCTGCGCAGTCCACTCAACATCTTGCTCGGTCATGCCCAGTTGCTTCTGATGAGTGCGGGACACAACCCTGAAATCCGCGAACATGCCGAGGAAATCAGGCAAGGCGGCCAGCATTTCACCCAACTGATCGCCGAAGTGTTGGCCGGGCTGGCTGGGGACGCCACCGTACCAAAAGTACCCGCACCCGTTATCCCGACCACCGTGGTGAGCGAGCACAAAGGGATGCGCCGCCGGATTCTCGTCGCCGAGGACAACCCCGCCAACCAGGCTGTCCTACGCATGCAACTCCGTACCCTCGGCTTTGACGCCGATATGGCCGAAGATGGCGTAGTGGCGCTCGCGAAGTGGCAGGCGGGCGGCCACGATCTTATCCTCGCCGACCGCAACATGGCGCGCATGGACGGCCTGGAATTGGCTCGCTCGATTCGTGCCGCCGAACTGGAGCGCGGCACTTATATCCCCATCATCGCCATCACCGCGCTCAATCAAGCCAGAGATCTGGACGTCTGCCGCGCGGCAGGCATGGACGATGCCCTGCCCAAACCGATTGAACTGAATGACCTCCAGCGCATATTGCAACGCTGGCTGCCCAAGGCTGCGCCGGCCGCAGCGAGAACCGATATGGCTCCTGCGACAAAGTCGGAGCAGACCGGGCCCGTACTGGATCAGAACTATCTGACACGCGTTGTCGGTCGTATCGAAGCCAAGGAAACGCGCGATCTCGTCGACCTGTTTACCAGCACGGTCCGTCATGACTTTCCCGCCTGCCAGCGCCATCTCGAGGCGAGCGATGGCGGCTCATTGGCGCTGCTCATGCACAAGCTCAAATCCTCGGCGCGCATGGTCGGGGCGCTGAATTTCGCCGGCGTCGCTGAAAAACTCGAAGAAGCAGCGAAAACCGGCCGATACGATGCGGCTAAAGGACTGTTTGTCGAACTGGGCTATGCGCTGGATGATGTCGAGGCGGCATTGACCCGCCTCGCCGTCTCCTCGTTACGCGGCGAGCCGGCTGAAGCCGTCTCGCCAGCGCCGTTTTTTCCTGAATATTCTCCCAGTCAAGCCGATGACGCTGCCATGTCCCGACGTGCATTGGTCGTTGACGACGACCCCGTGGCGCGGCGTCAATTCGAGCTGCTGCTGATTGGCCTGGGCGTCGACGACGTACTAACTGTGGAGAATGGCGACACGGCCCTGGCGGAAATCGCCCGGACGGATGGTATCGACCTGCTCATCACGGATCTTAATATGCCGGGCATGGATGGCATCGAATTCCTGCGCCGTCTGGTCGATACCGGTTACCAGGGTGGACTGATCATTGCCAGCGGCGTCGAGACTCGCCTGATACAAAATGCCGCCGAACTGGCGCGTGCCAAGCGTCTGCGCCTGAACGGCACGCTGAAAAAACCGGCGACCCGCGAAACATTATTGGCGCTCATGACGAAACCCAGTACCTCGCCGACGCCCCTTGCACCGGTACGGCCCGAGCCGACTGCGCTGTTGCCGGACGCCATCCTGGACGGCATCCGCCGTGATGAATTCGAGGTCCATTTCCAGCCCAAGGTCGACGTCTCGACGCTACGCGCGGTCGGTGTCGAAGCCCTGGCGCGCTGGCGGCGCGCCGGCCAGCCGATCCGCCCCGATCTATTCATTGCTGCGGCGGAACAGCACGGCCTGATTGGGCAGCTCTCTGAGATTTTGGTCACCAAGGCCATGCTGGGAGGCACGCGACTGGTCGCTGCGGGATTTCCGCTGGCCGTCGCCATCAACTTGTCGGCGAGTTGGCTGACCGACATCAAACTGCCGGAATTCATCGTCGCCAGCCTGCAGGCAACCGGTTTTCCGGCGGACAAGCTGATTCTGGAAATCACCGAGACGGGGGTGATGGCCGATGCGCATACAGCGCTGGACATCATGACCCGCCTGCGATTGAAGGGCTTCAAGCTGTCCATCGACGATTTCGGCACCGGCTATTCGTCAATGGACCAACTGCAGCGTTTTCCCTTCAGCGAGCTGAAACTCGACCGCAGCTTCGTCCAGGGCGCAACCGAGAAGCCGACGACGCGTGCCATCCTGGCGGCCAGCCTGGAAATGGCCATCAAGCTCAAGTTGTCCACCGTTGCCGAAGGCGTGGAAACGCAGCAGGATCTCGATTTGGTTCGCGGCCTTGGCTGCAACCTGGTGCAGGGCTGGTTGGTTGCCAAGGCCATGCCGGTTGAGGAGTTAATTGCTTGGCTGCGCAACCGGGGAGACCACATATGACCCAGATCAAAGCACAACAAGATATCCAACTGTTTCGCCAGCGACTCCTCGATGAAATCTTGCTGGGCATCGCCATCGCCGCCGTACCGGGCGTTGTCCTGTCGCTGGTGCGGATGACTGTAATCGGTTGGCGCCTGGTCATGGCGTTTCATCTCGTCGGGCTGGTGGTACTTTGGCTTTTGTGGCTCGGTCGCCGGCGGTTTTCCAGTCCCGTCAAGGTCAGCGCATTGCTCACGTTGTGCTGGATCACGACTTATGCTGGGTTTGCCACCCTTGGCCCGATGGCCGGCACTCAAGTATTTGCCGTTCTGTTTGCCTTTACCGCCATCCTGCTGGTGGGAGGTCGTACCGGCTGGCTGTTGGTGGTCGGCAACATGGTTTGCCTGTCCTTGTTCAGCTATATCGCCACCTCGCATGGTTTCACCTTCGACCTGGATTATCAGGTGGTTGCCTATCACCCGCTGACCTGGAGTGCCCTGGCATGGAATTTGAGCGCCTACGGCACCGTTCTGGCCTGGGTGGCCTGGCGCATGGTGCAAGGCCTGTGGCAGCGCCAGATGCTGAACGAGGAATTGCTGGAGAAGCAGGCCGTCAGCATGGCAGCACTGTCATCTGCCGAGCAGCGCCTGTCAGCCACCTTGGAAAACGCGCCCAATGTGGCGGTGCAGTGGTATGACCGCGCAGGCTGCGTATGTTACTGGAATCGCGCTTCGGAACGGATGTTTGGCTGGACAGCGGAGGAGGCTACAGGCAAGACGTCCGATGCGTTGATGCGGGATGCGCAGGGGGCATGTGACTTCGCTGCGATGTTGGCGGATATCGCCGAGACGGGCAATGTAATCGGCCCGATCGAGAATGTCGTCCGTCACCGGGATGGTTCTTCGCGCGCTGTCTCCTCGACTACTTTCTCAATCCAGACCGGCAACGATCAGCTGTTCGTCTGCATGGATATCGATATCACGGGCCATAAGCAAGCTGAGGAAGCCTTGCGCTCCAGTCAGCATTTCTTCAGCGAAATGATCGAAAACTGGCCCGAACCGATGTTGCTGATCGACGGCTCCCAGTTTTGCGAGGCCAATCCGGCGGCGATGCAGATGCTCGGCTACCCCAGCATGGCGGACTTCCTGCCGTGTACGCCAATGGATATCTCGCCTCTCCTGCAACCCGACGGCAAGCCATCGGCCGTCAAGGCGCCGGAAATGATTGCCCACGCCCTGCAAGGCGTAGTCTGGCGTTTTGACTGGCTGTGCCTGCGTCATGACGGCTCGGAAATCTATGTCGACGTCACCCTGGCGCCGATCGAACGGAACGGGCGCAAGCTTGTGCTCTGCGCTTGGCACGACATCACCCATTTGTTGCGAGCGCGCCAAGCCGCCGAGCAGCTAGCACAAGCGAAGAATAACTTTGTCGCCAGCATGAGTCATGAACTGCGCACGCCGCTCAATGCCATCATCGGTTTCGCCCAGATGCTCAGCCTGGGCGTACCGGTAGCGCTGCAAGAAGAGCAGAAGGAGCCGGTGGAGCACATTCTGAACGGCGGGCGCCATCTGCTCGGTCTGATCAACGGCGTGCTTGATCTGGCACGCATCGACTCCGGTCGCATCGATCTCGACATGAGACCTCTGGCGGTCAAGCCGATAATCACCCAGGCCATCGCCCTGATCGAACCGGTTGCCAGACAGCGCAAGGTTTTGGTACGCCATGCTTCTGGTGCGAATGTCAGCAACGTTTTTGTTCATGCGGATGCCGGTCGTGTCCAACAAGTCTTGCTGAATCTGCTGTCGAATGCGGTGAAGTACAACCACGATGCGGGCCTGGTATCGGTGTCCTGCGAGCCGATCGGCGCTCATTTGCGCATCGCCGTTACCGACTGTGGCTACGGCATTCCGGCGGAGCGCCAAGGAGAGTTGTTCCAGCCCTTCCAGCGTCTTGGCGCGGAACGTACTGCAATCGAGGGCGCTGGCATCGGCCTGGTGATCACCAAGCACATCGTAGAAGCGATGGGCGGAGCAATCGGGTTCAGGAGCAAAGTCGGTGTTGGCAGCCGATTCTGGATTGATCTGCCAATGTGTACGCAAGATGAATCTGCTGTTTCCTCTGATCGGCACCATCCGCTGTCCGCCGCTGCAAGCCTTTTCGACCCGGTGTCGCAACTGCGTGGCACGGTGCTGTATGTGGAAGATAACCCAGCCAATGCCTCGCTCATGCACATCCTGTTTCGACAGTTGCCCGGTGTCGAACTGCGCATCGCTGAAAGCGCTGAGGCTTGCCTGGCCCTGATCCGCAACGAACTGCCCGACCTGGTACTGATGGACATCAACCTGCCGGGCATGAGCGGTCTGGAGGCACTACGGCAGATCAAGTCTGATCCGGTCACGGCGATCCTACCGGTGGTCGCCGTCACGGCCGCCGCGTCGTCCGTGGATATACAGTCAGGAAAAGAGGCTGGTTTTCACGACTACCTGACCAAACCGTTCGATGTACCGTCTTTGCTGGCATTAATCAGGCGGATGCTGCCATGAGTTCCGGCAACGGGCATTCCCTCTTGCTCCCGACCCCTCCGCAAACCTATCGTGGGGTCCTGGTGTCGGCTATCCTGCTGATTGTCTTTGGCTGGGGTGTTTTGGCCTGGAATGCCAAGTCGCAGATCGACAACCGTGAAATCCTGGTGCGCGACCAGTCCGCCAGACTGGCCAAAGCGCTGCAAATGCAAACCAGCCAGACACTGGCGATCATCGATACGACGCTTGATACGCTTTCGAACCAGATCGCCGAAAAGATCAACTCTGAAAGAGATCGAGGCGATGTTGCTCGCCAAGGAAAGCCGTTTGCCGCCCTTCTTCATTCTGCTGTTTGCCGACGCTCGGGGGATCGGCGTCGCGACGTCAACACCCGCCTATAAGCTGGGCTCCTCCGTTGCCGATCATGACCACTTCAAGGTGCATGTCGGCAATCCGCGATTGGGTACTTTTTTCGGTGCGCCAATACGGGGACGCGGCCAAGGCTAACAGGTATTTTACCATTAGCCGCCGATTTCAGTCCAGGGACGGACGCTTTCTCGGCGTGCTGATGGGGGCGGTCGAGGCAGAATATTTGGCGGCTGACGGCGACCCTGCCGGTAGTTACGGTCACCGCCGCAGCATCGCCAATGGATACAGGCGGGGAAAGATGCCGGCTTTCTCGACCACCTCACCAAACCGTTCGCTGTGCCTTCCCTCATTGCATTGGTCCGGCGGGTGCTGGAAACCATCAAGCTGCAAGACATGCTTACGCTTTAATCTGAGGATGATCATGCCCCCCACTATCTCCATACACGCTGTACTGGCAGGCAAATACCGTCGCTTCATTTGGGTATTTCAGATGCTGATGCTGACCTGCCTGCTTGCTGCCAATCCTCCAGCCCTGGCCGAGGGCATCAAAACCGGCTCGACGGCAGCGAGCCCTGCCGGCAAGAAACGGCTCTTGATAGTCGGTTCGACCACCACCGCACCGATGATCGAGAAAATGGCAGACCTGTATGTTCGCCAGAATCCTGATGTTGAAATCGTCGTAGAAACAGGGGGCTCTGGCCGAGCAGTCAAGGACATCCTGGCGGGCCAGGCTGACATCGGCATGGTGTCGCGTTTCTTGTCCCCGGAAGAGAAGGCGCTGTTCGTGATCCCCCTGGCCCGCGACGGCGTGGCGCTGGTCGTTCACAAGAGCAATCCGGTGCGCGCACTATCCAAAACTCAGGCACGAGACATCTTTACCGGTCGGATCACCCACTGGAAAGCGCTGGGGGGCACCGCACAAGCCATCGAGGTGCAAGGACGCGTTAAAGGCCAGGGGGCATTTGAAATCCTCAACCACTATCTTGATCTCAAGCCCGAGGAACTCAAGGTTTCGAAAAGTATCTTGCGCAACGAGGATGTGGTGACAGGGGTCACCTCTACCCCCAATGCCGTTGGGGTGCTTTCTGTAGGCTTGACCATTGATGCCTTGGAGCATGGGGTTCCCCTCAAGGCACTGATACTCGACGGCATTACCCCGATGCCTGATTCGATACGCAACGGCAGTTGGCCTATGTCGCGGCCTTTGGTTCTGGTCACCCGCAGCGTGCCCACAGGGCTGGCTCAGGAATTTATCCAATTCACCCTCTCTCCCGCCGTCCGCCCCATCATTCTTGGAGATGGCTTCACACCGTACTGAAAGATGGATGCCTGAGATGACACCTGCTGGCTTTGTGATTTCCTGGAAGGGTTCGATATTCACCTTCATTAAGCGGGGCATTGTCCTGGCCAGTCTGGCGATCGCCATCGTCGCCATAGCTATCGGTTGGCTGACGTACGAACTCAAGGACCAAATCGAAAAGGACCATCGCGTACTACAAGCGACGACCCATCTGGCAGCGGCGGAATCTGACCTGTGGCGTCTGCGCTACGCCTTTCCCCAGTTCATGATGGCCGACAAAGACGAGCAACAGCGCATTCTGGACGAGCAGGCCATGTTGGCCCAGCATGCCGAACAGCATCTCAAGGCCTTTGAAGAGGCGGCCCTCAATGAAGAAGAACGCAAGCTGGCGGTCGAAGCACGTTCGGCCTACGAGCGCTACCGGGATACCCGCCCACGGTTTTTTGAGCTCTGGCAACAGGGTGGCCGGGAGGACGCCGTCGCCTGGCAGGCGCTCACGGCCACACCCTTCGGCCGGCAAACGGTCGAGATCTTTGATCACCTGATCGAGCGGCAGCGCAACGACGCTCAAAAACGCTACGCCGCCAATGATCGCCTGATCCAGCGCCAGATTGTGCTGCTGGTATTGATTACCCTGATGGTATTTGCCGGATTGGGCATCCTGTCGTGGCTAGCTCTACGTTTGTTCGAACCGGTGCGCGAACTTGATAAACGGGCGCGCAAGATTATCCTCGACCAATTCGGAGACGATGTGGCCGAATTGGTCGGCGGCAACGAGTTGGCCGCCCTGACACGCAACGTGAGCCAGATGTCCGATCGATTGATCGCTTACACCGAGGAAGTGGATCGACATCAACAACACCTTGAGGAATTGGTCACTGCGCGCACCCTGGAATTGTCACACACGCTATCTCTGGTTGAATCTACACTTGAAGCCAGTGACAACGGTATTCTCGTGGTCGACCTGCAGGGAAAGATCACGCTGATCAACAAGCGATTCGGTAAAATGTGGCGCGTTCCCCAGGAACTCATTGATTCCGGCAACGACGAACAGGTGCTTGCCTATGGCACCCGGCAGCTTGTAGATCCCCAGAAGTTTCTCGACAAGGTTCTGGCGCTTTACAACAAGCCGGCAGTCAGTTCGCGCGATACATTGTTGTTCAAGGATGGCCGAGTTTTTGCCCGCTTTTCACATCCGCAGCGACTTGATACGGAAATTATCGGGCGCGTCTGGAGCTTTCTCGACATCACCGAACAGTACCGGGCCGAACAACGCATCAAACAGCTTTCTCAAGTCATTACCGACGAGCTTGAACAGTCGGAGCGTGAGCGTGGTCAATTGCAGGCATTACTGGCGTCTATTCCTGATCTGGTGTGGATGAAAGACTCTAATGGAAAGTACCTCACTGCCAATCCTGCATTCGGGGTGTTGATGGGATCTTTGCCTGAGCAGATACTGGGCAAGACCGACCTCGATTTCTTCCCGCCAGATGTGGTTGCGGCATTTCGTGCCGATGATCATTCCGCCGCTGATAGCCCGACCCCGATCGTGCGACAGGAATGGGTAACTTACTTGAGTGATGGTCATCACGGTTTGTTGGAAACGATCAAGACCGCAGTGCGTGCCAAGGATGGCAAACTAATAGGTGTCCTTGGCGTAGCGCGTGACATCACCAAATCGCATGTCCTGATGGAAGAACTTCAGCAGGCGCGCCGAGATGCCCAGAAATCCAGCGAGGCAAAGGGAACATTCCTCGCTAACATGTCGCACGAAATTCGCACGCCGATGAATGCGATCATTGGCATGACGGATCTGGCACTGGCCACGCAACTGACCCTGCAACAGCAAAACTATCTGGAAAAGATCAAGGTTGCCTCTGATTCCCTGCTGCACATCATCAACGACATCCTCGATTTCTCGAAGATAGAGGTGGGCAAACTCGAATTGGAACGGGTTCCTTTTGTCCTTGAGGATGTATTCAGCCCGTTAGCAAGCGTCATGGGGCTGCAGGCCGAAAAACAAGGGGTTGAACTCAATTTTGATATCGACGGCGAAGATTATCTCCTGGTCGGCGATTCACTTCGGCTTGGGCAGGTGCTCATCAATCTCGTCACAAATGCCGTCAAGTTTTCCAAGGGCGGTAACGTCGTTGTCCAAACCCGGGTGCTCAAGGTTTGGGAGCATACTGTTGAACTGCAAATCACCGTCAGCGATCAAGGTATCGGCATGACTGCCGATCAAGTCGCCAACCTGTTCCAACCCTTCAGTCAGGCAGACAATTCGACCACCCGGCAGTATGGTGGAACCGGCCTAGGCTTGGCGATTAGTCGCAACCTGGTCGAATTGATGGGCGGACGTATCTGGGCAGAAAGTCAACCAAATCAAGGAAGTACCTTTCATTTCACCGTTCAACTGGAAATACACGATGAGAATCGGCGCAGCGGCACCCGCCATTTCGCCATCCGTTTGGCGAAATATGCTGATCACACGATCTTGATCGTCGATGACAACAAAATTGCCCTGATAGTGCTATCGCGACTGATTGAGCAACTTGGCTTGAAGGCGGAACCCTGCTCCAGTGCGACGGAGGCACTTGCACTGATTGCTGCCAATGAGACCCCCAACTATCTAGCCTGCCTGATCGACCGACAAATGCCTGAAGTGGATGGTGTCGAAACAATTCATCTGCTGCGCGAGACCTTTAGAAAACGCAAGATTACTCCCCCCCCAATGTTGCTTGTCTTGGCTTATACTCATCAAGAGGAATTCAGCAAAGTCAACCAGCGAATTGATGGCGTCTTGGCAAAGCCTGTCATTGCCAGGCATTTCTATATCGAATTGTCCCGTTGTCTGGGTATTGTTGATGACACTGAACCTGTGGCTGATCGCCGCAAGGGCGTTAAGCAATGGTCACGATTCCGTGGCCTGGACATTCTGCTGGCCGAAGACATCGAGGTCAACCAGGAGGTTATTAAGGGACTGCTGGCCAATGTCGGCTTGTCAGTCCGCATCGTCTACAATGGTATCGAAGTTCTAAATGAGGTTGAAAACCAGTGCCCTGACCTGATCCTGATGGACTGCCATATGCCCGTCCTTGACGGCTACGAGGCCACCCGGCGCTTGCGTGAGATTCCAGCTTATCAGGACCTGCCAATCATCGCCCTGACGGCCAATGCAACACTCATTGACCAGGAAAAATGCTACACGGCAGGGATGAATGCCCATGTGGCCAAGCCAGTCCGTATGGAGAACCTGTTCGAGAAGATGCTGCACTGCCTGCCGGATTATGAGCCGTCGGCCATCCATCCTGCATCATCCTCCAATGTTTCTTCACTTATACCAGGTTTTCCTGATCTGCCAGGTATTCAGATCACCGTTGGCCTCAAGAATGTCGGGGGACGCAACGAATTATTTTTGCGTGTCCTCAGGATGTTTCGTGACCGTTTGGCGAGAGACTTTGAGCCGCAATACCGTGCAGCACTCGAGACTTCTCAGTGGGAGGATCAAGTCAGATTGGCACATTCATTGAAAGGCGTGGCGAATACCATCGGGGCAACCGAGCTGACACAATCTTCACTATCCCTGATGCATGCTGCACAAGAAAAGCAAGCTACTCAGTGTGAGGAGCGGTTCAAAAAGACATTGGCAGACCTCACTATTGTTTTGTCCGGTCTGGAGAGGCTCTAACGGATGTGGCCGCTTGTCGAGTAGACCGGTTTCTTTCGATCCCGGCCCCTCCCAAAACCGGGCACCACCACATCCAACCGTGAACGACATAGGTTCTTAATCGTGGAGCAATTTTGTAACTCAATAGCTCCTTCAAATTGTATGTACAACCAGTGAGATACATCCCCTGCTCCAACAAGCGAGACTCCGTGTGTGCGATTGCACGTCCCTTGCGTACCAAGGTCGCCAACCGACCACGAAATGTCGCATTGAGTCTTTCAATGAAGGACGTATTGATCTTTGCGCATCCAGTATTCTTTAGTACCGCAGCGACTGCCACGGCGCAGCCTCTTAAAATGTATCGGGTAGCCAACCTATGATTACAAAACCGACCCTGGCTCCTGATCATCCTTGAATCATGCTGGGGTGGATTTGCAAAGGACCACTTTTTCATGTTGCGATTTTTGCTAATTTTCTTTGGTGTAATGAGCGTGGCGGTGCTGTTGCAGGAGCTATTCCTGGGGTCAACTTTCGATGAAAGTGGCTCAGAGCGACTGGGCTATGCTGCCGGATCGGCCTTTCTGCTCTCTTGGTTGTTGTATTCCTTGGGTAGGAAGGAATATCTGCGAGTTCTGAACAGGATGGGATCTTGGCTGATTCTGTTGATCCTGTTGATGTTGGCCTATGGCTGGCGCTATGAAATGGGGGCGTCTTTGGGGCGTTTCTGGGCGACATTGGTGCCACAACGGGGTTTCAGTCAGGCGCCGGGATCCCTGAGTGTGTTCAAATCATCCGATGGGCACTTTTATGTGGAACCTCGTATCCAGGGCGTATCGATTCGCATGCTGGTGGATACCGGCGCCAGCGACATCGTACTCACCCGCGACGCGGCTCGACGCATCGGCCTGAACCCGGACCAATTGGATTATACGCTACAGTACCGTACCGCCAATGGCATGACCCGCGCCGCACCTGTGGTGCTGGAGGAGTTACGTCTGGGAGATCTGGTGTTGCGACGTGTACCAGCCTCCGTGAATGCCGGATCTGCCCACAACTCACTGTTAGGGATGGCTTTTTTCAAACGGTTGGATTCCTATGAGGTCAAGAACGACATGCTCACCATGCGTTGGAGTCAACCTCAACGACATTGAAGATATCATTGATTATCATGACCTCTTCTGCCTCCCAAGTCCATCGTGGCGACGATCGATCCTCATGATAAAGACCGGAAGGGATCTGTACCCCACCCGACAGGGCGGCAACTGGATTGCGGCATCCTGGTGAAGTATACTCTCACCGTCTTCATCAAAGCTTCAGGCTGAAATCGATAACAATCGTCCGGACGGATACACAAATGCCGAATGATCCGCAGACCGCCCCCTTGATTGCGACCATGACTGGCGAACTCTTCCAGCCATGTCGTCTGTACTACGCCGTATCCAACATCCAGGCGGTGAAAGCTGTCTTTGGTCGCATGAAATGCATGGACTATGACGAAACTGCTCAGCGATGGGTTTGGCTTTACGACGATGAAGCCCGATCCCTCAAGTTCAAGAACTCCTACCGAGACATTGAGGTCCACTTACGTCCTGTTGTTTTGGGTGCGTTTTTTCGGGTCAATGATCAGCATATTCACCTGGATGTACGCTCCGGTGAACGGTTGGTGCATGCCATCCAGTTTTTTGACAAGTGGATTCCTCGAAGAGCAGCTATGGCCACCCATGTGGCTATGTACAACTTGTTGAGCCGGGGTGATCCGACCACCCCACAAAATCAGTTTGACGACCTGTTTGCTGCAATTCCAGCACCGTCCAGTCAGTTTGAAGAGGATGTGGCAAGGATTTCCCAAATAGAACCGGACCAGGAGAAACGCTTGGCCCTGATTACTGAACTGATGGACAAGCGTGCGCGGGGGCCATACCCGATCACGGAAACCCTCCCCTTGCACTTTTACGAGGATGGCATCCTCCAACTCCGGAACACGCTGTCCATGCGACACATTGTGGCGGTCCAACACGATCTGGGTAACACGGATTATCGCGTAACCGATCTGATACACGAATCTTTGGGTATTGAACCCAAAGTGGCCAGGCAATCAACCGACAGATCAACCACCGGATCAGCGGCTTTGCACACATCGCAGCAGGAACTCGACCTCGATTACCCGGATCCTGTCTCCAAGTTGCTGACCTTGGGAAAAGTCGAAGCATCGGAGCCTGAACAATGGTTGGACTACCAAAAATTGGGTCTGACAGTCGATCATGCAACCCTGTTGATTCACATGGCGACAGATCAGGAATTGAACCAGGCAGATTCAGAGAGCCTGTTAATTTGGGCGCCATTGCATGCTTGGCGGGCACTTGGGCAGTTGGGAGTGGACGATGTCGTACAGCCTCTCTTTCAGTTGTTGACGGCCCAGGAGGATGAATTCGACGATTGGTTGATGGACGAGTTGCCTTTGGTCTGCGGGATGATCGGCCACTCTGCCATTGTCCCGATGGTCGAGGTTCTGGATATGGATGTCCCGTCCGCATGTAGGAACCTCGTACCTACCGCCTTGGGGGAGATTGGCAAGCGCCATCCTGGCTATCGTGCGGAGTGTATTCAGGTATTGACCCGTCAACTGGAACAGCACCAGACCAACGACCCGGAGTTCAACGCTTTTTTAATTCAGGGATTGGAACAACTGAGGGCTGTCGAGTCGCTGGAGCAGATTCGTCAAGCATACGATCGAAAATGCGTTGATGTCAATATTATGGGTGATCTGGAGGATGTGGAGATCTTGTTCGGGGTGCGAGAGAAACGGACGACTCCTCGTCCCCGGTATACCCTTTTTGCAAACGCTTTGCGGCATCAGGGATCGCTACTCGTTGCCGAGTCTGTTGTCCGTGCCCCCAAAATTGGTCGAAACGATCCGTGTCCGTGTGGCAGCGGCCAGAAATACAAAAAATGTTGCCTGAACTGATGACTGTGATATGGATAATGACCGCAAAATCCTGATCCTGGCAGGCCCAAATGGTGCAGGCAAGACCTCTTTTGCTACCGAATTCCTGCCCCATGAGGTCCACTGCCTGCGTTTCGTCAATGCGGATCTGATTGCCGCCGGGTTGAGTCCGTTTGCCCCGGAACAGGCCGCCATCCAGGCCGGTCGGTTGATGCTGGAGCTGATCCACGGCTATGTTCGTCAGAGAGTGAGTTTCGCCTTTGAGACCACCTTGAGCGGACGTGGCTATGCCGTTCATATCCCGGAATGGCAGGCTCTGGGCTATCGGGTGAGTCTCTATTTTTTGTCTCTGCCCGATGCCGAATTTGCCATTCAGCGCGTGCGACTGCGGGTGCGTCTGGGTGGGCACGATGTGCCGGAAAAGGTCATCAGACGCCGTTTTGTCAAAGGGTGGAGGAACTTCCAGACGCTGTATCGCCCTTTGGTTAACGAATGGGCGCTTTATGACACCCATGGCCTTGTATCGATTTTGCTTGAGGAGGGCGAAACTATTGTCTCAACAACCTGAACCTGTGCACAGACTGGCCAGCCCAGATTTCCGCTTGGCCGAGGTAGCCATGCGACGGGCCGCCGAAAAGGCACAGCGCCAAATTCGGGAGGCTGGGTTTGAACCCGTGGTGCGCATGCCAGAGACACCCGCCAAGTCTGACGAAGCAATACAATCCATAAATCGAGAGGGCTGAAATGCTTCGATCCCAGCGTGAGAATCAATATTAAAAAAGGTCGTTCCAGAATCTCTGGTGTATCTTACGTTAACCTAACCGGAACCAGCTTGGAATGTGTAGTTTTTATTAGTGAAAAAAAAGAGAGGGTCTGGGAGATTCATCTCCCAGGGTTTTGACTTTGCCTTTAGCGCGCTCTTTACAAGAAGCATTTTTTCGCGCCTTTTTTTGCAAAACAATCCCGCGAACATGGCCCAAGAACAAAGCCGCGTGACAGAGGCTTTAAGGGTTGGTGACTGGCGTGCCAGACCATCGCAATCAGTCAAATCAGCTTGGTTGATCCGCCAGGTTAACGTAAGGCACCACCGAATCTCTGACAAAGGATGGAAGATTAGAAAAACTCCTAAAAGGCAGGCTGTTCAACGAGTTAAATGTGCTTATTGTGGTGGTCTCTCAGGATGCGCACCTTTTTTTCCGAGGCCGTCACAAAACAACCTGTCCAATCTTCAACGTCGTGCTGTGCCATGGTTTCCCGAAGACCTTGCAGCAGATTTGGCAGCGAAGGATTGTCGAATCGGACCAGCAAGATACCGGGGTGTGAGCCGGGTGCGTACTTCCTCAAGTCGGAGAAGTCGAGATCCTGAGTGATGAAGAAGCGTGCCTCCCGGCAAACCGCTTCCCAGACTACCGGATCCTTCGCGCCCGTCAAACCTTCGTCACGGACCGTGTCCACATCGTGTCCGAGAGATGCCAGCAATGGTGCCAGCAGGACGGGGATGTTTTCGTCGAGTTTGATTCTCATGCCACTTTTGGAATCGCTGGCCTGGGCAGATCCTCGCGGGTTGAGGCGGCAGCGAAGGCGATGACGGCGCGTACATCATCCATTACCAGAGATGGAAACCCGTCGATGATTTGTTCCGGAGTGCAACCATCCTCCAGGCTGGCCAGGATGGTGCGCAGGGTGACGCGTGTGCCCTTGATGACCGGCGTGCCACCGCAGAGGTTCGGGTTGCAATCAATGCGGGTCATGTAGTCCATGTCATGCACTCTTGCGAAGGTTGATGGCACGATTCAATACGATGATCCTTGGGCAAAGCATACCGTCATCCTGCTCGAAAGTGAACCAGAAAATGGCGATTTCGATCGAGAAGCCAGCATGCGTTGCCTGCCGAAGCGATCGTCTCAGTCCCTGGGAGGAGAACCTGTCATCGTTATCGAGGGCCGAAACCCGTGTGAGAATCTGTGTGAGAAAACCTCTCCAAAATCGGCTAAAAGGTGGAAAATCTGCAAAATCTGACAACGGCCAACTCATTGAAACACATACAACTGTTTGAATTCGAGGAGGTTGTGAAACCCTGGAGTCTCTGCTTCATAATCCGTGTGTCGGCGGTTCAAGTCCGCCCATCGCTACCAAAAAAATTCTTTAGAATTAGGCGGTTACCGTGACAGCGGAACCGCCTTTTTCTTTGGCTGTGTCGTATTTGTGTCGTAACTTCGACACAGTCGTGCCGCATCGGCAGCCAAGTGTGCGCTCCCAAGTGAGCATACCGCTGCACCATCTTTGGATCGCGCCAGATGGTGTTAGAAATCCGGGGGTGGGATGGGGTGGGACTGGGCGGGATGGGGTGGAATGAGCGATTCGAATCAGCCTCTGTCTTGCACTGTGCCATGCCCACCTCGAACACTCCCATGAGATCATCTCCTCCCCGCCCTCTACTTTAATTGATTAGGGGGTCAGTGTCTCACCTATCATTGGCACAGAGGGCATTCCACTAATCCGGGGTACGAGGCGAAGCAACGGATCTCGTTACAGGACAAGGTTGGGGCCTCATTACTATGAGCGATCTTGCTAGCGCCACCTATCCATGAGTATCTTTCATCATCGGGGGCGCCGCCGGTCGCGGCTTCTCCGTTACCGCGCAAGAAAGTGGCGACAAATCAATTAATTGATCTTATAGCGTCAATTGATTCGGATCGGGGTGATGGTGCATTGCAGCATTTTGCGACTTTACAGGACAAGGTTGGGGCCTCATTACTATGAGCGATCTTGCTAGCGCCACCTATCCATGAGTATCTTTCATCATCGGGGGCGCCGCCAGTCGCGGCTTCTCCGTTACCGCGCAAGAAAGTGGCGACAAATCAATTAATTGATCTTATAGCGTCAATTGATTCGGATCGGGGTGATGGTGCATTGCAGCATTTTGCGACTTTCTCAACTTGCATCGAGATCCCTTATTTCTCCTGATCATTCCATGTAGAATCCCCGCCATGAAAACAGCTCCCTCACCTTCGATCATGCCTCGAGCCTTCCGCGATCTGCGGGAGTTCATGGCTCTTTTGTCCGCGCGCGGCCTGCTGGTCACCGTGAAAGATCCGGTCGATCCCCACCTGGAGATCACGGCGATCTGCCAACGGCTGCTGCAAACGGGGGGCCCGGCGGTGCTGTTCACCCGTCCCAAGGGATTCGAGATGCCGGTGCTGGCCAATCTTTTTGGCACTGAGGAGCGGGTGGGGCTGGCCATGGGTCGACGGGTCGCGGAACTGGAGAGTCTGGGTGAACTGCTCTCCTCCCTGCGCAATCCCGAGCCGCCACGCGGCTTGAACGATGCGCGTGATCTGGCCGTGCGTCTGGCGCGGGTGCGCTATATGCCGGTCAAGACGATCCAGCGACCGCCCTGCCGGGAGATCGTCCGCGAAGGGGAGGCGGTCGATCTGGGAAAACTGCCGATCCAGACCTGCTGGCCAAAGGATGCCGCCCCCTTGATTACCTGGGGGATGGTGGTGACCAGCGGACCGGATGGCGGACCGCTGAACCTCGGGATCTACCGCATGCAGTTGTTGGATCGCAAGCGGGTGATCATGCGCTGGCTGTCTCATCGCGGCGGTGCGCAGCATCTGCGTGCCTGGGGTGGGCGTCCGATGCCGGTTTCCGTGGTGCTGGGGTGCGATCCCGGAACCCTGCTGGCTGCGGTCACGCCGGTGCCGGAGAGCCTTTCCGAATACGCTTTTGCCGGACTGCTGCGCGAGAGCCGCGTGGAGGTGGCCCCGGCGGTGGGACTCTACCCGCCGGTGCCGGCGCACGCGGAGATCGTCCTCGAAGGGCTGGTGGATCCGAACCAGCTGGCCGAGGAGGGACCGTTCGGGGATCATACCGGCTACTACAACGAGGTGGACCGCTTTCCGATCCTGACGGTCAAGCGCATGAGCCTGCGGCGCGACGCGCTCTATCTCTCCACCTTCACCGGTCGACCGCCGGATGAGCCGGCGATTCTGGCGCTCGCCTTGAATCGGGTGTTCACCCCGCTGTTGAAAAAACAGTTTCCGGAGATTCGCGGCTTTCACCTCTCCATGGAGGCCTGTTCCTACCGGGTGGCGGTGATTGCCTTGGAGAAGGGCTATCCGGGACACGCCTTTCGCGTCATGGCCGGGTTGTGGGGATTTTTGCGACAATTTCTCTATGTGAAATATGTGGTGGTCGTGGATCCGGGGGTGGCAATCGACGACTGGGGCGCGGTGCTGGCAGAGGTGGAAACCCGGGTGCATGGCGCGCGCGATCTGCACATCCTGCGCAACACGCCGATCGACTATCTGGATTTTTCCTCGCCGATCTCCGGGCTGGGTGGCAAGATGGGGATCGATGCCACAACCAAATGGCCAGCAGAAAAGAAGGCCGCCAACCCGATGCCGGAGGTGACCGGTCCGGGGATGCCGGGCTGGTTGGACGCTTTGCGCGTGCGCGAATCAGGCGTCCTGGATGGATTTGCCATGCCGCACGGTCGGATGGCCGTGATACGGGTGGATACGCGCGGGCGTCCGGGTTTTGGTGCACGGGTGATCGATGCCGTCTGGGGGCATCTCCCTCCTGGTACAGGAGCGGATGCGTTGTGGATCGTGGATTGGGATACCCGTGCGGATTCGATGGCGGATCTGGCGTGGTCATTGGCCACGCGGACCGATCCGGGCAGGGATGTGCGGGTGGAGGCGAACACGGGGCGCTGGGCCGTGGATGCCACCATGCGAAGCCGGGAGGAGACCGGACGGGAGTGGGGGGTGCCTTTGGTGATGGATCCCGAAATCGAGGCCAGGGTGGCCGAAAAGTGGCACCGGTTGGGTTTTTCGGACACTTAAAATAACGAGAAGGAAACATCATGGAACCATCTGTTGCGGTGGAGACGGCCAAGCACGCCTTGCTGGTGTTCGGCTATGTGTGGGCAGTTGGGATTTTTTGTGGCATATTGGCCAACAAGCTGAAAATACCGGACGTGGCGGTCTATTTGCTGGTGGGCATGGGGCTGGGACCGAGCGTGCTCAATCTGGTCGATATCCCGATGGATTCGGCCTTGAATCAGGGAATTTTGATTTTCGGCTCCTGTTACATTCTCTTTGATGGCGGGGCCTCGCTGCGCCTGAAGGTGTTGAAGGAGGTGTGGATCACCATCACGGTGATCTCGACGATCGGCGTGCTGATCACCACCGGGATCACCGCCGTGGCCGCCCATTTCATTCTCGGCGTGCCGTTCATCGTGGCGCTGTTGCTTGGCGCGACCATCGCCTCGACCGATCCGGCCACGTTGATTCCGGTCTTCCGCACCGTGACCATCAAGGATCGCGTGGCCCAGACCGTGATGAGCGAGTCGGCTTTCAACGATGCCATGGGGGCCATCATCACCTTCACCATACTTGGCATTGCCATGGGAACCGGATCGTTCGATCTCGGACATACCCTGTACGTGCTGGTCAAAGAGTCCTTTCTCGGCATCCTCACCGGTATCGTGGTGGGCTTCGTGACGGTCTTCCTGATTGCGCACCGTCGGATCGGATTCCTGGCCTCATACTCTCCAGTGGTCAGCCTGCTGGCGGTGATCGGTTCCTACATGCTGGCCGATGCCTTGCACTCCAGCGGCTTCATGGCGGTGTTCGTGCTTGGGATCATGCTCGGCAACATGGATATCTTCGGCTTGAAGATGGATCATGTCGAAGGCGAGAGAATGGAGCAGTATGTCCTGACCACGGCGATGATCTGGCGCATGTTCATCTTCATCCTGCTTGGCGCCCAGGTCGATTTCGGCTTGATGAACACCTACCTGGTGGGTGGTGTGATCGTGGTGACCATCTTCATGCTGGTGGCCCGTCCGGCGACGGTGTTCGCCTGTGCCAAGCTCGACAAGCGCGCCAACTGGAGCATGAACGAAATGCTTTTCATGTGTTGGACGCGTGAGACCGGGGTGATTCCGGGTGCGTTGGCCGGCATGTTGGTGGGGATGAAGGCGCCGGGAGCACCGATCATTGCATCGATCACCTTCATTGCGATTCTGATGACCATTTTGATTCAGGCCACGACCACATCCTGGGTGGCCAGAAGGCTCGGTTTGTTGGTGGAGGAAGGCAAGTCATCGTAAGTGCCCTGTGTATCCGGGGACGATTTTCGTCCCCGGGGTGGTCTGTGGCAGTGACTTCGGCGGGGGAATGCTTTCGCGCGCCTCATTTGTGTTCCCTGCGTTGCGTGAGCGGTCACGGAGGGGGCGAATATGCTTTCGCAAATGAAAGTCGCCAGTTGCTGCGATTGATCGCAGTGGCCAAATTCAAGCTTTGGGTGCTTTGGCATGACACGACGCCTGATTTTCATTTTGTTGCCCATGCTCTGGTTGTTCATCCTGCCGGTCAACGCGGCGGATGAGGGGGGGATGAATACACCATTGACGACCACTGACGGCAAGACGCTGCGTTTGCCGGAGTTGCAGGGCAAGGTGGTACTGGTCAATTTCTGGGCCACCTGGTGTCCACCCTGTCTGGAGGAGATCCCGGAGTTGATCAAATTGCAGACGACCTATGCGGAGCGCGGTTTGGTGGTCGTGGGCATCGATTACATGGAGAAGCCGGATCGGGAGAAGCTGGTACGATTCATGGAGGAGCAGGGGATCAATTATCCGGTGGCCTATGGCGAGACACGGGTGATTCAGGGATTGGCCAGGGCGTTGGGTGGGGTGTTCGCGTTGCCGGTCACCAAGGTGTTGAATCGGGAGGGCAAGGTGGTCAAGTCGCATGTCGGTGGGTTGAATTTCAACGACATGAAGAAGATGGTGGAGCCGCTGCTGTGACCGATGCATTGGTGGTGTTGACGACCGCGCCGGACGAGGCTATGGCCGAGGCGTTGGCCGAGGCGTTGGTGAACGAGGGGTTGGCCGCTTGTGTACACATTCTCCCTGCCGGGCGATCGTTCTACCGGTGGCAGGGAGCGGTGCACAAGGAGCCGGAGTGGACGTTGGTGATCAAGACCGACACGGTACGTTATGTGCCGTTGCAGACCCGGTTGACAGTGTTGCATCCGTATGAGGTGCCGGAGGTGATTGCGGTGCCGGTGGTCGAGGGGTTGCCGGCCTATCTGGCCTGGTTGAAGGGTTAAACCGCCCCTGGCTTGGAATGTGTAGTTTTTATTAGTGAAAAAAAAGAGAGGGTCTGGGAGATTCCTCTCCCAGGGTTTTGCTTTTGACTTTGACTTTAGCGCGCTCTTCAAAAGGCGCATTTTTCGCGCCTTTTGCGAAAAATGCGCCGCGCGCCGCCTTCGCGAGCATCGTTTCCGTTTTTTGGAAACGATGCTCGCATCTTGCATGCGGCCTTGCAGAAAACTGCACATCTCGTGCTGGTTGCGGTCTAATGGTTTAAAATAAAACAATTTTTAACGACGCCTTGACGGAAACGCCACCCCATGGAAGTCACCTACGCCGCAGCCTTTCTGGCCGGCCTGCTCTCATTTCTCTCCCCGTGCGTCCTGCCGCTGGCACCCGCCTACATCAGCTTCATGAGCGGCATCTCGGTGGAACAACTGCGCCAGGGGAACGATGCCCAATCGGCCTGGCGGGCCGGCTGGCACAGCTTGTGGTTCGTGCTGGGTTTCTCCCTGGTCTTCATCGGCCTGGGCGCCTCGGCAACCTATCTGGGCCAGCTGTTGTTGAATCACATGCAACTCTTGAACAAAGTGGGCGGCGCGCTGATCGTGCTGTTCGGGCTGCACTATATGGGGGTGTTCCGCATCTCGTTTCTGAACCTGGAGGCCCGCTTCAACCTGGAGAACAAACCCGCCGGCCCCCTGGGCGCGTTTCTGATCGGGTTGGCCTTCGCCTTCGGCTGGACCCCCTGCGTGGGACCGATCCTGGCGGGCATCCTGGCTGTGGCCGGAGGACAGGAGAATATCGGCCAGGGGGTGCTGCTGCTGGCGGTCTATTCGGCTGGATTGGGGGTGCCGTTTCTGATCACCGGGATTGCGATCAACATCTTCTTCGGGGTGTTTGAGCGGGTACGGGTCTATTTGCACACCATCGAGATGGTCTCCGGGGGACTGCTGGTGCTGGTAGGGCTCATGATTTTCTTCGGTGATTTCAATCGGATATCGAGCTTGATCCTGCAATGGTTCCCGGGGTTGGCCAGGCTCGGTTGAAAAAAATGCAATCGATGTGAATTTTCCTATTGACTGGCAGGCAGGATTTCCCTATATTCGGGGTTCCCTGGAGGGCATGGCCCTGACAACGGGATTCGATCTTTGACAATTCAATACG
>JAMOBI010000083.1:0-35753 GCA_039908105.1 Magnetococcus sp. YQC-9 | reverse complement strand
GCGAAAAATGCGCCGCGCGCGGCCTTCGTGAGCGTCGTTTCCGCTTTTTGGAAACGACGCTCACATCTTGCACGCAGCCTTGCAAAAAACTACGCATCCCAAAGCAGGTGCGGTTTAAATGTTCCGACGGGCCGTGATCGGTTACGGAGTGGTTCTTGCATAGCTCGTTTCGATATTCCCGATGAACCAGGCACTTTGTGAAGGCATGGATTGAAGTCGCATGCAGCAGGAATTCGGTTTTCGAGATCTCTATTTCCAGGTGATCGTGTATGCCCGGGGCATGTGGCGGCATCGCTGGCACATGGTCGGACTGGCATGGTTCGTCTGTCTTTCCGGTTGGGCATCCGTGGCCGTGATGCAGGATCAATATGTTGCCAGCGCCACGGTCAAAATCGAGGATCCCCGCCAAGAGATCGCTGATTTTCTTTCCAAGACCAAGCAGGTGATCGATGTCACCCGCGAGGCGCATCGTGTGCTCAACTCTTTGTTGAGTCAACAGACTCTGTTGCATGTCGTGCGGGAGACCGATCTGTCGTTTCAGGTCAAGAACGACCATGAGCGTCAGGATATCATGAATCAGCTGCGCGCCCAGATCAGCGTGATCTCCACGGGCGACGGACTTTATCGCATTACCCACCGTCACACGGATCCGAAGATCACCCGTCAGGTGGTGGACGTGGTGCTGGATCGTCTTCCCATGGACACTCTGCCGATTGAGGGGGGTGGTTCCGCGCGTACGGCTGAGGAGTATCTGAAAAAGCGGATCGCCGAATACGAAGCCAAGGTGGCGGAAGCGACTCAGAAGTTGCAGGAGTTCAAGAACAAGAATCTCGATCTGATTCCGGAGAAGGACGGCGGCTATTATGTGCGGGTGACGCGCCTGAATCGTGCCATTGAGGCGCATCAGGCCAAATTGCACGAATTGGAGCAGAGTCGTGACGAGGTTCGCCGGCAGATGGCTGAGATCGAGAGCTCTTCTGGCTCACCGACCGAAGAGCAGGATCGCAAGATCGAAGCATTTAACAAACAGCTGCAGGAGTTGCTGAGCAAGCATTATGTGAAGGGCGGTCGCAAGCTCCCATTATACAATGAAAATCATGCCGAGGTGATCGCTCTGCGCAAGGCGATTGCGCAGCAGGAGCAGCAGAGGCAGGAAAAGATCAATCGCCTGCGCGCGAGTGCGGATGATGCCTCTTCTTGGGAGTTGGAGGCCAATCCGGTCTATCGGAATCTCAAATTGACCGCGAGCAAGCTGGAGGTGGAGTTGGCCAGTGCGCGCGTGCGTCTGAGTGAGACCGAAGCCCACCTGAAAAGACTTCGTTCCCAGGAGACAACCCTGCCAGCCATCGAGAACGAATACAATCGCTTGCAGACCCGCCTGACGATGATCCAGGAAGAGATGGCGGCCATGCTGCAGCAGGAGACCAAGGCGCGGGAGCGGGGAGAGTTGGAAGAGGATTTGAGCCGTTTCGTGCGTTTCAAGGTGATCGATCGTCCTCAGGTGCCGCGTCGTCCGGTGGGTCCGAATCGTCCTTTGTTCTCAATGGTGGTGTTGGTGGGTGGAATTTTGTCTGGTCTGGCACTGTCGTTGTTTTTGTCGGTGATCCGTCCGGTTTTTGACAGTCCGGCGGCGTTGAAACGGGTGTTGGGTTTGCCGGTGCTTGGCATGGTTTCCATGGTGGACGAAGGGGTTGGGAGCCGCTGGGCCCGTTCCAATGCGGCATTTGTCTCGACGCTGCTTGGACTTTTCCTGTTGTTTGCGTGCGTGCTTTATTTTGTACCAGTCTTCTAAACCGCACCCAGCTTGAGATGTGTAGTTTTTACTGGTAAAAAAAAAGAGAGGGTCTGGGAGATTCCTCTCCCAGGGTTTTGCTTTTGACTTTAGCGCGCTCTTCAAAAGAAGCATTTTTCGCGTTTTTTGCGAAAAATGCGCCGCGCGCCGCCTTCGCGGGGGTCGTTTCCGCCTTTTGGAAACGACTCCCACATTTTGCACGCGGCCTTGCGAAAAACGACGCATCCCAAAATGGGTGCGGTTTAAGAATAGGACGCTTTCCAAGATATAATTGACCTGTTTCTAGACTCAAGCCAGCGGATTTGAGGTCTCAACCCGCATGATGGATTATCAAAACATACACAAGAAGGTGGTTCTGGACTTCGAACGGTTGCGTTCCAAGGGGGTTTTGACCCCGGATACCGGACGCAGCATCATGGCCGAGGAGTATCGGGTGATCAAACGCCCCCTGTTACTTAATGCCGTGGGAAAAGAGTCCGAGAAGGTGGTCAATGGTCGGATGATCATGGTGACGAGCGCCTTTCCCAAGGAGGGTAAAACCTTTACCGCCATCAATCTGGCGATCAGTCTGGCTGCGGAGATGGATCTGAACGTCCTGTTGGTGGACGGTGACGTGGCCAAGCCGTCGGTAGCGCGGATTTTGGGGTTCAAGGCCAAAATTGGGCTGATCGACTGTCTGCTCGGCAAGGTGGAGAACTACTCCGAGGTATTGATCAAGACCAACGTACCGAAATTGACCCTGCTCCCCTCGGGTCGACGCCATCACCATGCCACGGAGCTGCTGGCCAGCGAAAACATGAGGATCCTCATCAAGCAGCTGGCCGACAGTCCGGATCGAATCGTGGTGTTTGATTCTCCGCCGCTTCTTGTCACCACCGAGGCGCGAGAGTTGGCGCGCAACATGGGTCAGATCATCATGGTGGTCGAGGCGGATCGTACTCCGCAGTTGGCGGTCAAGGATGCCCTGGAGCAGCTGGACAATCCGGACATCGTTGGGTTGGTGCTCAACAAATTCCGTAAACGCTCCGTGGGTGGTTATTACGGCTATGGTGGCTACGGCGGCTATGGTGGCTACGGCGGCTACGGCGGCTACGGCGGTTATGGCGGTTATGGTGGCTACGGCGGCGGGTATGGAGGCGGTGGTTATGGCGGCGGTTATGGCGGTTACGGCAGCCCGGAATCTGAAAATCCGCCGCACAAACGCGGCTTTTTCTCCCGGTTGTTTGGCCGGGGTCGTGGATGAACAATACCGCAGTCAAGGATCGTTTGCCGTGCAACGCGTTCAGCGTGGATGTGGAGGAGTATTTTCAGGTAGCGGCATTCGATTCCTGTGTGAAGCGGCAGGCCTGGGAGGGATTTCCGCAGCGAGTCGTGCAAAACACTCGGAGAATTTTGGATCTTCTGGCCCGGCATGAGGTTCGGGCCACTTTTTTCGTGCTTGGCTGGGTGGCGCAACGTCATCCCGATCTGATCCGTGCCATTGTGGCTGAAGGGCATGAGTTGGCCAGTCACGGTATGGAGCATGTTCAAGCCACTCGGCAGGGGCCGGAGTTTTTTTTGGCCGATGTCCGAGAAGCACGTGACATGCTTGAGCAGACCGGTGGGGTGGCGGTACGCGGCTATCGTGCTTCCACCTATTCGATCGGCAAAAGCAATACCTGGGCCTTCGAGAAACTCACCGAAGCTGGTTATCTTTACAGTTCCAGTGTCTATCCGATCCGGCACGATCTTTACGGCTGGCCTGAGGCGCCCCGAGAGCCGTTTTGGCCTTCTGGCACGTCGGGTTGCGGGGTGGTGGAGATTCCCGTTGCCTGCCTGGAGTGGGGCGGGAGGCGTTGGCCGTGTGGGGGAGGGGGGTTCTTTCGGCTTTATCCCTATGCGGTGACGCGCTGGGCGTGGCACCGGCTCAACCAGCGTGAAGGGCGAGTTGGGGTGTTTTATTGTCATCCTTGGGAGATGGATCCTGACCAGCCGCGTATTCCGGGTTTGAGTTTCAAGAGTCGGTTTCGTCACTATTTGAATTTGGATCGGATGGAGGTGCGTTTGGATGCATTGTTGGGCCATTTTCGTTGGGGGCGAATGGATCGGGTGTTTGCAGAGGTGATTGGACAGGTGGGTTGAGGAACGGGCCGCAGGTTGTTGCGGGGTTCAGGGATGGTTACCGCCCCCGGCTTCAGTTTGGAAGCAGAGGCTGCTGAAAAAAAAGAGAGGGTCTGGGAGATTCATCTCCCAGGGTTTTGACTTTGACTTTAGCGCGCTCTTTAAAAGAAGCATTTTTCGCGCCTTTTGCGAAAAATGCGCCGCGCGCCGCCTTCGTGAGAGTCGTTTCCGGTTTTTGGAAACGACTCTCACATCTTGCACGCAGCCATGTAAAAAACTACGCATCCCAAAGCAGGTGCGGTATAACTTGGTAGGTCAACAAAACTGATTTGACAGCCTGATCCGCAGTGCTGTGTGCAAGCTGCCCGCTTCGTTTCCAAAAGACGGAAACGAAGCGGGCGAAGGCCGCGCGCGGCGCATTTTTTCGCAAAAACCGCGAAAAAATGCTTCTTGAGAAGAGCGCGCTAAAAGACAAAATCAAAACCCTGGGAGAGGAATCTCCCAGACCCGCTCTTTTTTTTCACCAGTAACGCAACATCTGCCAAGCTGTCAAATCAGCTTGGTTGCTCCATTAGGTTCAATCGACAACCGCTCGACTTCTGAAAGTCATACGACATGGAATGGGATTCGCACGCATCACCACCACCATCGTCTCCCAACCGAATGGTTCATCCGGTACGTGACAGTGACGCAGAGGCCTGGGATCGCTTTGTTCTCTCCTGCCCAGAGGCCACCTTCTTTCATCGCATCGGTTGGAAACGAGTGATCGAAACGGTTTTCGGTCACCGCACCCACTATCTGCTGGTTCGCACGGGCAGTAAGATTCGCGGCGTACTGCCGCTGGTGCAGGTTAAAAGTTTGTTGTTTGGTAATGCGCTGGTCTCCACACCATTTTGTGTCTGCGGCGGGGTCGCAGCTGAAGATGAGGAGAGCCGGTTGGCACTCGAAGCGCAAGCTGAGGCGATCGCCCTGGAACTGGGCGTTGACTGGCTGGAGTGCCGAAACAGTACCCCACGTCGCGCCGATTGGCAGGGCAAGACACTCTATTACGGCTTCAAGAAGGGACTTTCGTCTGATCCGGAGAGCAATCTCATGTCAATTCCCCGCAAACAGCGCGCCGAAGTGCGTAAGGGAATCGCGCATGGATTGATCGGGGTGGAGGACGAAGCGATTGGAGCGCGCTGCTTTGATATCTACGCCGAAAGCGTGCGCAATCTGGGTACGCCGGTTTTTCCGCGAACTTTGTTTAATGCGCTGAAAGTGGAATTTGGTACGGATTGTCAGGGATTGCGCATTGAACAGCATGGCAAGAGCGTGGCCGAAGTGGTCAGTTTTTATTTTCGGGATCAGGTGCTGCCGTATTACGGTGGTGGGATTCCCGAAGCGCGAGCATCCGGTGCCATGGCATTCATGTATTGGGAGTTGATGAATCGTGCGGCGGCCCGCGGGGCTCGCGTGTTCGATTTTGGACGGAGCAAGATCGGCTCCGGTTCATTCGATTTCAAGAAGTTCTATGGCTTTACCCCGGAACCGCTCCACTATCGCTACCGTCTGATACGTGCCTCCCGGTTACCGGAGATCAATCCCATGAATCCGAAATATCAATTTTTCATTCGGCTCTGGAAGCGTTTGCCCCTGCCAGTGGCTGAACGAGTGGGACCATGGCTCTCACGTTACCTGGGGTAGTGATTTTTTGGATGATGGAGCACTTGAACCGTCTATTCTATAATTAAAGTAATAACAATACTAAAAAAATTTTCAATAAAAATAACACTGATGATTGAAAAAGGTTGTCAGATTGAATTTCAACGGAAAACATAGCTTCCGTCATGGTTTGCTGCCGCCTATGAAATGGGTCGGAAGCAAACCATGACGGATTGCCGTATCGGTCAGTCTGGACATGCGCTCATGGGCTACGATGCATGCGTACCAGACTTGGACACCGGACGGATCAGATCCGTCAACGGCTTTTTTTGTATCGGTCGTTCTCCAAAGAAGAGAAGGAACGATTACTTCTTGTTCAGGCTCTTGCGGAAGGTCTTCTTGACACGCTCAGCCTCTTGACGGGCGGCTTCGGCCTCTTGACGGGCGGCTTCGGCATCGCGCTCGGCCTTCATGCGGGCGGCATCGGCCCGTTCGGCCTCGAGGCGGGCATTGCGAGCGGCTTCGGCGGCTTGCATGTCGGCGGCGTTATCGGCTTGGGTGGCGCAGCCGGGCAGGGTGCTGCCGAGAACACCAGCGAGCAACAGAACGGGGAAGATTTTGTAACCCTTCATGACTAAGTCTCCTTTTGCTGACTGATTTAAAGCGAATAAGTGTTTGAACCACATTTTGCCCATGATACCGTAAAAATGGCGAAAAGTCTCACAAAAAATTAATTTTTACCCGGTTTTTTTTATTCAAAAAATCGGCATACGCATTGCATGCAATATTGAATTTTATAAATTTAATAATATAAATTAAATAGTTAACCGTCAGTTTGCCTTTCAGTCGGAATGTTGACGATATTCAGAAATACAGCAAATCCTATGCCAATTATCGGCATTCAACCGCCCCAGAATTTCAATAACCCGCGCCGGCTGACTGTGCGGTGCATCGCCGAGCTCACGGATTGACGTCCGGGACGCGCCTGTGTCCGGCCCAACGCGGTATCAAGCGCCGATTGCGCGGTGTCGAATCCTTGCGTGTGATGCAGGAGCGTTTCAACGAAATAGTGCCCGGTCTCTGGCTCCCAGGCGATCACCACCGGCACCAGTCGCTCCACTTCGACTTCGAGCAGCACGCCCTGACCTGCGGCCACGCGTCCGGATTCATCGGCCATAAGCGGCATGGCGTGGCGAACTGGCGGTTCGGTCCCGAGGGTCGGCGAGTGCCAGAAAATCCGTTCCACGGCCCAGGGGGTTACCAGCAGGGCGCGGAATTCACCGGTAAAGTCGTCGTTGAGCTCCATCTCCACGGTGATGGCCAGATTCCGGTTGATCTCCGGGCTCCTTTCCGGCATCTGTCTCAAGATGCGCGTGGCGCTCACCTTGACGGCCACCGGATCGGGCCAGCGGCAATCCCAAACCGGGGATTCAGCCGGCTGCTCCCCCGGGTTGTTGATCGGACTCTCTGCGGTGTGCGTCATCATCACTCTTTGTGTCCGGTCTTAAAAGAACAACCCGTCGAGCGGACTGGAGGCCGAAGCATAGAGCTTGCGCGGAATTCGCCCGGCCAGATAGGAGGCCCGCCCAGCCTCGACCGCCTTTTTCATCGCCACGGCCATGCGGATCGGATCCTTGGCCCCGGCGATGGCGGTATTCATCAACACGCCGTCGCAACCAAGCTCCATGGCATAGGCAGCGTCCGAGGCACAGCCAACCCCGGCATCGACCAAAACCGGCACCTTGGCCTCCTCGATGATGATCTTGATCGTATACGGATTGCGCACCCCCAACCCGGAACCGATCGGCGCTGCCAGTGGCATCACCGCCACGCAGCCCATCTCCTCGAACCGTTTGCACAGATAGGGATCGTCCGTGGTGTAGACCATCACCTTGAACCCCTCGGCAATCAGACGTTCGGCAGCGATCAGGGTTTCCGGATTGTTCGGCCAGAGGTATTTGGGATCTGAGAGCACCTCCAGCTTGACCAGATTCCAGCCCCCCGCCTCGCGGGCGAGCCGCAAGGTCCGTACCGCCTCATCCGCCGTGTAGCAACCGGCGGTGTTGGGCAGGTAAAGGTATTTATTGGGATCCAGAAAATCGGTCAGCATCGGTGCGTTGGGATCGCTGACATTCACCCGCCGCACCGCCACGGTGACGATCTCGGCGCCCGACGCTTCCACGGCGCGTGCGGTCTCGTCGAAATCCTTGTATTTACCCGTGCCGACCAAAAGCCGGCTGGAAAAGCTGCGTCCTGCGATCACCAGGGGATCGGAGTGCTCCGTGGGTTCCATGCCGCCTCCAATGAAATGAACGATCTCGATGCGATCCTCGGGTTCCAAGGGAGTGGTGACGTACCGATCGCGTGCCACCACCTCCAGATTTCGTTCCACCGCCACGCGGCGGGCGTCGAATCCCAGATGTTCCAGAAGACCGGCCACCGTCGTCAGCCCATCGGGCAGTTCAGTGGCATCGCCGTTGAGTTGAATCCGCATCAGTCGTTCCGTCTTAAACCGCAACCATCACGGGATGCGTCGTTCCATGAACAGGGTCCAGGGGGATTATCCCCCTGGTGGGATCCAAGGGCAAAGCCCTTGGGACTTTGTTTTTGACGTTAGCGCGCGACCTTCGTGAGCGTCGTTTCCGCTTTTTGGAAACGACGCTCACATCTTGCACGCAAGCCTAACAAAAAAACGACGCATCCCAAAGCAGGTGCGGTTTAAAACCGATTAATCCACCAACAAACCATTGCCATCCAGTGTACCGGGAGGTTCCAGCCGCTGAAAGGGTCAAAAGGGAGTGAACCTCATACAATCGGTTGCCCTTTGAGGTTGATTTTCGATAAACTGATAAAGGGCTTTTCCGTCTTACCCATTGTCCGCATACTTGGCCCACTACGCAAGGAGTCCTGATGGAGGGTGACAAGATGAACGCACATCAATCGGAGTCGTGGGAGCGCTCGTTGGCGCTTCTGCCACGTCTGGTGCGTGAAGAGCGGATCCGCGAGGCTGAAGCGCTCCTGGAAACGTGGATCGCTGCAGAGCCGGAAGTGGCGGCGCGCGATCTGATGCGCATGCGTCTGTTCGCGCTCGATCCCAAACGATGGGAAGCGCGCATCGAGGCGGCACTGGGCGAGTACGGCGCAGCGCCCCTGGCGGCCCATCGGCGCGCCATGCGGGTGTTGGAGAGGATGGAGGGGGAGCGCTCCACGATCGGACGACTCGAATCCTTTGCCGCAGCCTGCCGGGAGCGGGCACGACCCACCGATGCGGAAGAGGACGGGGCAGGCGCGGACGGGGCAGGCGCGGGAACACCCTTCGAGCGGTTGCAGGTTTGGCTCGACGGGATGCGCCTTTGGCACGGAACGTGGCGTCTGGCTGCTGCGAAGCGCTGCGTGGCGCGACTTGAGGCCCTCGATGAAGAGCATGGACAGGAGCGGGTGATGGATCCCCGATCGGCACGGGTGCTCGCCCGGCTTGAGGCGTGGCAGGAGGCTTGGGCGGTATGAGCGGGTCGGTTGGTAGGAGATGGCGCTTTCTGGTGCTCAATGGCCCCAATCTGAATTTATTGGGCACGCGCGAGACCACGGTTTACGGTGGCTCGACCCTGGCCGACATCGAGGCGGCCTGTCGGAATAAAGCCGCAGAGTTGGGAGTCGAAATCGAATTCTTCCAGTCCAACCACGAGGGCGCGCTGGTGGACCGGATTCAGGCCGCTTTTGGGATGATCGACTGGATCATTCTGAATCCGGCGGCCTATACTCATACGTCGGTAGCGATCCGTGATGCCCTGCTTGCCGTGAACATCCCGGTGATCGAAGTGCATCTGAGCAATATCCACCGCCGCGAGTCGTTCCGGCATCGCTCCTACGTGAGTGATATCGCCGAGGGGGTGATCGCGGGATTGGGGGCGAATGGTTATCTTTATGCCCTGGATGCCGGGGCAGGTCGTCTTGCCGCGCGCGCAGGGCATGGAAACATCACATAAGGAAGGTCACATGGCTTTTGATCTGAGAGAGATACGACAATTCATCCGCTTTTTGTCTGACACGGACGTGGCCGAAGTGGAGATCAAGGAGGAGGAGGGACGCTCGTTGCGCATCACGCGCGCGACCGCCCAGCCGGCGCCAGTGCAGCCGATCGCGCCCGCGCTGATCGCCCGTCCGGCGCCGCTGGCGGTTCCAGCCGTCGCCCTGCCGCCGCCGACCCCCTTCATGCCCTCTTCGGCCCAGGACGATAGCAGGGAGACCGCGATTGCCATCACCGCGCCAATGGTCGGTACCTTCTACAAAGCCGCCTCGCCGGAGTCCGCCCCGTTCGTGAAACTCGGCGACATCGTCAAAAAAGGACAGGTGGTGTGCATCATCGAGGCAATGAAACTCATGAACGAAATCGAATCCGAAGTGAGTGGTCGCGTGGTGAGCATTATCAAGGAGAACGCCACCCCGGTCGAATATGGGGAAGAGATGTTTTTGGTTGAGCCGGTCTGACCATGCCCATGTTCAATAAAATCCTGATCGCCAATCGCGGCGAAATCGCCCTGCGGGTCCATCGTGCCTGCAAGGAGCTCGGCATCCAGACCGTGGCGGTCCACTCCTCGGCAGACGCTGAGTCCATGCACGTCAAGCTGGCCGACGAATCGGTCTGCATCGGTCCGCCAGCCTCGCAGGACTCCTATCTCAACATGGCGGCGATCATGGCTGCCGCTGAAATCACCGATACCCAGGCGATCCATCCCGGTTATGGATTCCTGTCGGAAAACGCCGCTTTTGCCGAGATCATCCAGGCCTCGGGCCTCACCTTCATCGGTCCCGAGCCCGAGGTGATCCGCCTGCTCGGCGACAAGGTGCGTGCCCGTCAGGCGATGATCGATGCCGGCGTGCCGGTGGTACAGGGCTCTTCCTCGGCAATTCCCAACGAGGAGACCGCCATGAAGGTGGCCCGGGAGATCGGTTTTCCGGTGATCATCAAGGCGGCTGGCGGCGGGGGCGGACGCGGCATGAAGGTGGTGCACACCGAGGCCGCGCTGATCAACAGCTACACCGTGGCGCGCAACGAGGCCCAGCAGTTTTTCAAAAACGACGAGGTCTACATCGAGAAGTTCTTGAAAAATCCCCGGCACGTCGAGATCCAGATCCTGGCCGATCGTCATGGTCATGCCATCCATCTGGGCGAACGGGACTGCTCGCTGCAACGTCGCCATCAAAAACTGCTCGAAGAGTCCCCTTCGCCGATGGTTACCCGCGAGGAGCGCGATCACCTCGGAGGATTGGCCACCAAGGCGGCCCTGGCGGTCGGCTATACCGGCGCCGGTACCTTCGAGTTTCTGCAATCCGATGGAAAATTCCACTTCATCGAGGTCAATACCCGCATTCAGGTGGAACATCCGGTCACCGAGTTCGTCACCGGGCTGGATCTGGTCAAGGAGCAGATCCGCATCGCCGCTGGTCTGCCTTTGGCACTCACCCAGGAGCAGGTACGCTTCACTGGCCATGCCATCGAATGCCGCATCAATGCCGAGGATCCGGAACGGTTCATCCCGTCGCCCGGCCTGATCACCGAATACCACCCTCCGGGTGGCGGCGGGGTACGGGTGGACTCTGCGGCTTATGCGGGTTATCGCATTCCCCCGTACTACGACTCGCTGATTGCCAAACTGGTGGTGCACGGCGCGGATCGCACCGAAGCGGTGGCACGCATGCGACGCGCATTGGACGAGTATGTGATCGGCGGGGTCAAGACCACTTTGCCGTTGCATCAGCGTATTTTGCGTGACGGTGCGTTCGTGCGCGGACGCTATGATCTCAATTTTTTGAGCCGTTTTCTCAAACGGGACGGTTGATCAGCGTCAACTGGGGAGTGAATTCATGAAGGGATTGGATCATATGACCGTCATGCTGGATCCTGACCAGATCCGTGAGGCGGTTGCAGACATGGCCGCGCGCATCGACCGCGAGCTGATCGCACCCGCTGCCGTCGAAAATGAACCGGTGATGGTCGTGGTGCTCAAGGGGGCGTTCCTGTTCGCCAGCGATTTGCTGCGTCATCTCTCCAAACCGATCCCTGTTGTTTTCGTGCACTCCCGTTCTCAGGAGGAGCGCATCGTCATGACTGTCGAGGATATGGAGTTTTTGCGCGATCGGGATTTGATCCTGGTGGATATCCTTATGGACAGTGGCGACAGCCTGAAACGGCTTTATCACTGGTTGTCGGAGCACTGCCGACCCGCTTCCATCCGTGTGGCCGTGCTGCTGCACAAGACCGTGCTCGATCCCGAGCCGTTGCCTTTGGACTTTCTCGGCTACGAGGTGCCTGATTTGCGTCTGGTGGGCTACGGCATGGATGAGAATCAACGGTTTCGCGGTCTGCCAGCCGTATACACGTGGTGGACCCCACTCCCTGCAGGGGAGTGATCAAACGGTAAAAGTGTCACAGATGTGAAATGGGCTTGGTTGAAAATGCCAGATTTCCGTTCATCCAGAAGCAGTGCGATCGTTGCCTTGATTTTGCTGTTGACGTGCGCTTTGCCAGGCAACGAAGCGCGTGCCGACCCTCTGATCGACTTCTGGATGGCTCGATTCGGCGCACTTATGGGGGATGTGGATTCACAGGTGGCTCTTGGTGAGATGTATCGAAAAGGGGTGCCAGGGATTCGTGCCAATTTCGTGGAAGCCGAGTATTGGCTGCAAAAAGCGGCCAATCAGGGGAGCCAGGAGGCACAAAACCAGCTCGCTTTGCTGTTTGAACAGGGTGCAGGAGTTCGAAAAATTGGAAAAAATCCTGTGCATGCCTATGCCCATTACAATCTTTTAGCCCTGAATGGCGACATGACCGCAGCTGCCAAACGCGATCTGATCGGCAGAAATCTGAAACCGGGGCAGATTCAAGAGGCACAGGAGTTGACCCGGCAATGGATGAACAATCAAGTGGAAAAAAGCGAGTGAAACCTGCTTTCATTCACGACTCGGATTCTGAGGCGTGTTGCTATGGGAGATTCATCTCCCAGGGTTTTGACTTTGACTTTAGCGCGCTCTTCAAAAGAAGCATTTTTCGCGCCTTTTGCGAAAAATGCGCCGCGCGCCGCCAAGGCTTGCGGGATTGTTTTGCGCCTTTTGCAAAACAATCCCGCGAACATGGCCCAAGAACAAAGCCGCGTGACAAAGGCTTTAAGGTTTGGTGACTGGCGTGCCAACCCATCGCAACCAGTCAAATCAGCTTGGTTGTCCACTAGGTTAACGTAAGGCGCAACCAAAAATTGTTGCGGTATCAAGGATGTGAAATGGTTGCCTCATCCCTTCAGAAAGCGAATTGGCTGTACCCTTTTTTGTACTGCGGATCAACCGGCCTGATATCGATCACCCCATGAGCCGCTTCTGTTTCCGGTTCGAGAACACCAGATAGAGCAGCGGAATCAGAAAGAGTGTCAACAGGGTCGAGAAGGTCAGCCCCCAGACGATCGAGGTGGCCACCGGTCCCCAGAGCAGTGATTTCCCGCCCAGTCCGGTGGCTAAAGAGAGCAGGCCGACGATGGTGGTGATCGAGGTGATCAAAATCGGCACCACACGGCGACGGGCGGCGTAGATCATGGCATGCAGCAAACCCATCCCTTCGCGGCGGCGGTCGTTGGCCGCCGCAATCAAGACGATGGCCGAGTTGACCGCAATGCCCGAGAGCGCCACCACCCCATAAAGGGTGTAAAGGCTCAACGGGTGGCCGGTGATCAGCAATCCACACACCACGCCGACAAAGGCCAGGATCACGGTGGTCAGGATCAACAGCGGCTGGAAGTAGCTGTTGAACTGCGTACCCAGGATCAGATAGAGCAGGCCGAACCCCATCAAGAACAGCCACAAAATCGCATCCACCGACTCCTGGATGTCATCCAGAATGCCGGAGAAGTCGAGATCCACCCCTGGAAAACCGGCTTGCAGTCCGGCCCACTCTTTTTTCAGGTGGTTGTTCGCTGTCATCACGTCCATGCGGGCACGATCGATCTCCGCTTCGACGGTGATGGCGCGTCGGAAATTGTAATGATGCAGCGTATCCACCCCCTGGCGGGTTTCGTGACGGGTGAGGGTGTCGAGCGTGGCCGTGGCGCCGTTCGGGAGCGAAATCGGCAGGTTGAGGATCTGTTCGACCCCGTGGGGCATGGTGGGACGGGCCATCACCCGCACCTTGATCGCTTCCCCCTGATGCTGGAAGCTGGCGGCGATCTCCCCATCGGCGAGCAGGCGGGTCAGGCGGGCGATCAATACGGCATCGACACCGGCGCGACGCAGGGCATCGGCATCCGGACGCAGCACCAATTCGTGGCTTCCCAGGGCGAAATTATCGGTGATGTCGCTCACCTCCGGCATGGCGGCGAGGATCTTCTTGATCTGGCCGGTTGCCTCGCGCAATTGGGTGTA
Organism: Magnetococcus sp. YQC-9; assembly: GCA_039908105.1. Taxonomy (GTDB): domain Bacteria; phylum Pseudomonadota; class Magnetococcia; order Magnetococcales; family Magnetaquicoccaceae; genus Magnetaquiglobus. The sequence continues at coordinate 21,811 of JAMOBI010000083.1, read as the reverse complement.
ATCGTCGCCGCGCACCTTCACGCTGATCGGTTTGGTGACCGGAGGTCCGCCGGACATCGGCATGAAGGTGATGTTGTCCGGTCCAGGGGTGGCGGTGACCGAGGCGCGCATGCCGTCGATGATCTCGCGCACCGAACGGCGCTGTTGGGCGTCGGGCGAAAGGCTCACCAGGATCTGCCCGAAGCGGTCGCCGAAAAAGGGTTCGGTTTCGGTCATCATCTGGCCGGCGTAGGCCACCACGGTACGGATCTCCTCGGGTTTCAGACCGGCACGCACGCGGCGTTCGGCCTCCAAGGTCGTGGTCATGGTCCGCTCCAGTGAGGAGCCGGCTGGCATTTTCACGTTGACGTAGAAGAGCGGCATCGGATCCATGGCAAAGAAATCGACGCGGATCATGCCCGATGCCACGGCGCCGATGGAGAGCGCCAATCCCAAAAAGGCGGCGCTCATCGAGAGTTTCGGCCAGCGCAAGACCGGGATCAACAGCCGCACGTAGCCGATGCGGATGCGGTGCATGAAGCGTGCGCGCCAGCGTTCCATGCGGGTGGGAGGCCGATCCCGGTTCCAGCGCATGGCCGCGACATGGGCCGGGAGCATCCAGAAGGCCTCGACCAGGCTGATGAGCAGCGCCAGCGAAACCACCATGGGGATGATCTTCATGAACTTGCCCAGGATGCCGGGCAGAAGCATCAGCGGCAGAAAGGCGGCCATGGTGGTCAGTGAGGAGGAGGCGACCGGAATCCACACCTCTTTCAACCCCTCAATCGCCGCCTCCATGGCCTTGACCCCGTTGATCAGTCGCAGCGAAATCGCCTCCACCACCACCACCGCATCATCGACGAGCATGCCGAGGGCGATCACCACGCCGAGTAGCGCCATGACGTTCAGGGTCTGGCCAAGAGCGTGCAGGATGATGAAAACGCCACCCAAGGCAAAGGGGATGCCCAACGAGACCAGGAGGGAAATACGCAAACCCAGAAAGAACCAGGTGGTGAGAAAAACCAGGCCCAATCCCATGAGGGCATTGCTCTCCATGATTGAGAGGGCATTCTTGACCATGCCGGTTTGATCATCCGCGAGCAGGGTCTGGACCCCGGTTCGCTCCCTGAGCGTCTGACGTTGATCCAGATACTTTTTGATGCGTTCGGTCAGTTCCAGGGAGTTGACGCCGGGGCGTTTGGTGATTGAGAGGAAGACCGCCGGCTTGCCCTGATAGCGCACCATGCGATCGGCCTTTTTGCGGTCGCGGGCCACCTCGGCGATGCGATTGATCTGCAACTCCCCCTCGCGGCCCATCACCGGCCAGGAGGCCAGTTCCGCCGGATCCGGGGTGGTGCCCTGATAGCGCAGCATGCGATTCCCTTCGCCCATGGACACCGCGCCGCCGGCCAGATCGCGGAAGCGGGCACTGATCGTGCCGGCCAACCGGGTCGGATCCACGCCGAGCACCGCCAGTTGCAGAGGATCAAAACGAATCTGGATCTCCGGGTCGCGCAGTCCCAGGGGCATCACCTGATCCACCCCCTGGATCCCCTCCAGATCCTTTTTCACCCGTCGGGCCTGATGGCGCAGGGTTTCGTCGTCCGCTTCGCCGGTCACCACGGCCATCACCGTTGGCCAGCCGTTGGCGCTGGTGATCTCCAGGATCACCGGATCCTCGGCCTCGGTGGGCAGATCGCGTTGTTTGTGGCTGATTTCGCGGCGCAGATCGGTGACCCGTTTGTCGAAGGTGCGATCCTCCATGTCGTTGAAGCGCACCAGGATGCTTGAGGAGGCATCGCTGCTGCTCGACAGGACGAAGCGGACGTCCGGGATGTTCTGCAGCGCCTCTTCCAAGGGATCGGTCACCAGTTTTTCGACATCCTCGGCAGAGGCGCCGGGCAGGATGGTGACGATGCTGATCCAGTTGAAGTTCATGTCCGGGTCTTGTTGGCGCGGCAGTTGGCCGTAGGCCAGCAGGCCGAGCAGCAGGACCAGGGTGAAGGCGACGTTGGCCAGAACGTGGTTGCCGAGGAAGGTACGGATCATCGTATGAGAGTGAGTGATGATGTTAACTGTTACAGGGGTCCGGGGACCGAAGGTCCCCGGCAGGGTCTGGGACGGAGTCCCAGGGTTTTGATTTTGACTTTGCCGTTCGCGCGCTCTTCACGATAAGCGATTTTTCGCGGTTTTTGCAAAAAATCGCGTAAGCGCGCGACATCTGTGCCCGAGTCGTTGCCGCCGTTTGGCAACGACTCGGGCGAATTTGCTCGCGGCATTGGAATACGGATTCACGCCGATGATACGCCGGTGGGCCCTCACGTTGCCGCCTGCGGCGGCTTGTTCTGGCGATGGTTTTTTCTTGGAGCCGTTTTGCAAAGGCGCAAAACGGCTCCAAGAAAAAACCAAGGCTGCGCGCGGCGCATTTTTCGCAAAAGACGCGAAAAATGCTTCTTTTGAAGAGCGCGCTAAAGGCAAAGGCAAAATCCTGGGGACTTCGTCCCCAGACCCCTACCGGGGGCGATAATCGCCCCCGGACCCCCGTAATTTTTATCCACACCTCATCACAACGTCGGCAACGCCTTGATCCCCACCCCATGCGACAACGACTCCCGTCCCGACAAAATCACCTCACCCTCAGGTACGGGATCCAACAACGCCGGATGCCCCTCCAACGCCTCCACCAACGGGTGAAAAAACGCCTTGTCGTCGCGCGCCAGAAATACCCCGAGAGTGGCCTCACGCCGCACCAAAAGCCACGGCGGCAGATGTGGCCTCGGGTCGGACCAGACCAACCGCCCGGCAGCACCAGGAACCGGCTTTTCACCGGTAAACACCAAGCGCGCCTCACGGGCACGGGTGGCTGGATCGGCCACCGGCACCACCACCCGTGGCTCAACCGGATAATCACGCCCTTCATGGTGAAAACGCCAATTCGAGGCGCGCGTCAAACTGTCGATGCGACTCGTGGCCAAAGTCGCGGATAACTCCACCTCACGGGGATCGACCAGCTGAGCCAACGGGGTGCCCGGCGCAGCATCCATCCCCACCCGCGCTGGTCGCTGCACGATCACCCCGTCAAAGGGAGCCCGCACCTGACACTTTTCCGCACGAATGCGCGCCTCCTCCATCGATACCTCCATGGCACGCGCCTGCGCTGCCAACTCCTTGGCCTCGCTTTCACTCTGCTCGACCCGCTCGTCCGAGGCCTGCTTTTGTTCCCGCAACTGCCGCGCCCGCTCCGCCCGCTTGCGCGCCGCATCCAGACGGGCACGCAATCCCTCCAGCTCAGCCGCCGCGCGCTTTTCCGCCAACCGGTAGGTCCATGGATCAAGCCGAACCACCAAATCCCCACGCTTGACCGTATCCCCCACCTGAACCGACAGTTCGACGATGGTCGCCACCACCTGCGCAGTGATCAATCCATCCTGCAACGCGCGCGCCTCGGCAGGCGCCTCTTCGCGCGGATGAATCAACACCGCTTCCAGGGGTTTGGTGGTCACCTGCAACAGTTCGTCGGCCAAAAGGAGGGTCGGAATCCAGAACAAAGCGCTCGCGATTCCCAGTATGAAACGCACCATGCGGTATGCCCTTGGTTTCGATTGAGAAGGTTTCAAGCTGGATCCGGCAGTTGCGGGGGATCACCTGTGACAACCTCTTGATCCATCAGGCAAATCGGAAGAAAGTCTCATTGCCAATAAGGCAACTTCGGTTTCTTACAATTCACCATAAGAACCAATATGTTAGCACATGCAATCACCCGCAACTGCCGGATCCAGGTTCAATAAACGTGTAAAGTGTCCAGTCTAAGGATTTCCAAAAGCCAGAGCAATGGTTGTTCAATGGACAATTGTTCACCAGGATCTGTTGCAATTTTTTCACGCATATGCAATAATATAGTGGTGTTCGTTCGCATTCTGGTTTTCAATGGTTAGTATATATTTACTTGAATTTCAGGCAACCTTGTTGCAAAATTTGCAATCCGGGTTTTTCACAGGTTTTCTGAGGGTGAGGTCAGCGGGGTGCGAGGGGGATTCGCGAAAGCGGGATATCGGCTGCTGGGCGGGGTGATGGTGTGCGTCGGGTTGGCCGGATGTGCCGGCAGGTCGCCAGCACCGACGCCACTGCCGGCCAAAAAGGTCAACGATGCCTGTGCCATCTTCCAGGATCGCGGCGGCTGGTATGAGGAAACCCGCAAATCGGCCAAAAAATGGGGGGTGCCGATTCCTGTGCAACTGGCGATCATCCACCAGGAGTCCGGATTCCGTCACGACGCCAGACCCCCCCAATCGAAACTGTTCTGGTTCATCCCAGGAGGGCGCGCTTCGAGTGCGTTCGGCTATGCCCAGGCTTTGGACGAGACCTGGGAGAATTACCAGAAAAATACCGGCGCCCATCGGGCCAGCCGTGATAATTTTGCCGATGCCGTGGATTTCGTCGGCTGGTATGTGGATTTGAGCCATCGCAAATGCGGCATTTCCAAGAGTGATGCACGCTTGCAGTATCTGGCCTATCACGAGGGGCAACAGGGCTACAACCGGCGCACGTACGAGGGCAAGAAGTGGCTTTTGGATACGGCGCATCGCGTGGAGAAAAATGCCGAACGCTACCGGCAGCAGTTGGCGCGTTGCCGTCCGGAAGAGGGATCCTCGGGCAAAAGGGGTTGGTTTTTTTAAAAGATGCGTCGGAACGAGGCTGGTTGGATTAAAGATAGACGAGCCGGTCAGGGATTGGGCCTTTATTAAGAGGGGGCAGACGGACGCACCCTGGCCGACTCGCGACAACGCAGGGTGACAAAGCCGCCGAGCGTTATCAGGCATGTAAAACGAATGAAAATGAGTTGGTTGATTTGTATTCATTCGTGTAATGAATTATATTGGAAACTGGATCTGGTGCAAATTTTTTTTTAGAACCCGTTGCATTCATGACGGGCAGGAAGGGTGAACCCATGCACGATTTGGTTCGGTTCGATCTGAATCTATTGGTTGCGTTTGACGTATTGATGACCGAACGGGGGGTGACGCGTGCGGGCCGGCGGTTGGGAATCACGCAGGCGGCCATGAGCAACACCTTGCGGCGCTTGCGGGATATTTTCGACGATCCGTTGTTCGTCAAGATCGGCTTGCGCATGGAACCGACGGCCCGCGCCCTGGAGCTGGCCGGACCGGTGGAGCGGGCGCTGCGCGAGGTGCGGCAGGCGCTGAATCAGGAGCGGTTCGACCCGATCCATGCGCAGCATCTGTTTCGCATCGGCATGGTCGACTATGCTGCCGTGTTGTTGCTGGCACCGCTGGTGGAGTTGTTGCGCAAGAAGGCACCGGGGGTTGCCGTGGAGCTGGTCGATATCGGCGGCGAGGAGGAACGCACGGTGTTGGAGAGCGGTGCGGCGGATCTGGTGTTCAGCCGTTTTCAGTGGGTGCCGCCGAACATTCTGTTGCATCGGGTGTTCCAGATGCAGTTCGAGTGCATTTTCCGTAAGGATCACCCGTTGGTTCCGGATGGCAAGTTGACGCTCGAGTCGTTTCTGGCGGCGGATCACATCCATTTCTACCCGCGCGGCATGACCAGCACGGTGGTGGATGAGGCGTTGGCCAACATGGGGCGTTCACGCAGCATCAAGGCGCGACTCTATTCGTTGGGCAACATCCCCTTCATGGTGGCCCAGAGCGATCTGATGGCCGTCCTCCCCGATCGGGTGGCGCGTCGCATCGCCAAGCCGCTCGGATTGCGCACCGCGCCGGTACCGGTGAGCACGCCGGCCTTGCGAATGGCGATCGCCTGGCATCCACGCACCGAGAAGAGTCCGCCCAACATCTGGTTGCGTGAGCAGGTCAAGTCGATCTTGGAGCAGCCCGAGGAGGCGTGAGGGGAAAGACGCCTCTCGGCGTTGGTTGGTAGGTGGTGGGCCGACAGAGCTGATTTGACAGCCTGGCATGATTTGCTTTTACTGGTAAAAAAAAAGAGAGGGTCTGGGAGATTCCTCTCCCAGGGTTTTGCTTTTGACTTTGGCCTTTAGCGCGCCCTTCAAAAGAAGCATTTTTCGCGCTTTTTGCGAAAAATGTGCCGCGCGCTGCCAAGGCTTGCGGGATTGTTTTGCGCCTTTTGCAAAACAATCCCGCGAACATGGCCCAAGAACAAAGCTGCGTGACTAAAGGCTTTAAGGTTTGGTGACTGGCGTGTCAGCCCATCGCAACCAGTCGAATCAGCTTGGTTGATCCAGTGGTTTAAGAGGGTTGTCCGGGGACGGGTGCTGCCCCGGACAATCGTATCATCGTTGAGCAGCTTTTTTTCTCACCCCACCCTCAATGTTTTTCCCGCCTCTGCCAAAAAAGCATACGGCGCCTCGGTGCGCAACCGCTCATCGACGATGGCACGCCCCAGGGTGAAGTGATAGAGACTCTGGAAGCGCGCGGAACGCAGGCCAATCAACTGGTGAAACAGATCGTCCAGAAAGCAGCCGATCCCGGTGCCGCGCATGCCTGCGGATTCGGCCTCCAGATAGAGCGTCTGCCCCATCATGCCCGCCTCCCAGTAGAGTTGCCGGTAGAGCCAGGGCGCCGAAGATAGCGCTTCAGGAAAATCACCCACCATCCCCAGGGTCAACACGCCGTTTGAGGCGATCTCCTGCTGACAGGAGAGCCAATAGGCGCTCTCCCTCAACGCCGCAACCTGCAAACGATAAAATGGCAGATGGGCCGGTGCCTCCGGCACGGGCGACCACGCCAGCGACTCCCCCAATGCGGCTTGTAACGCCTCCAGCCGGCCCGAATCCCGTATGAGGATGTACAAGCCGGCCTCCAAATCCTCCACGCGATGCAGCATGAAGATTGGAAAAATTCGCGCTGCCCATGGCAACGCATCCCAGGGGGGCCGCTCCGGACGCGGCAGCAGGGCATCGAGAATCCGCCACAGCGCTGTTTGAGGGAGGGTGGCTGCGGGATCGAACCGCTGCGCGCTGCGGCGCTGACGGATCAATCGGGATGCTGGCGGGTCGTTATCAAGCGCTGTCAAGGGCGGAAGTGGCGGTGGCAGATCTGGTGGGGAATCGGAGAGTTGGGGTTGCCGGGTCGCCTCGGCCATTCGATCCACCCAGGGCCAATGCATACCATGCTGGCGGCTCAAGCGGTTGGGTTGACCGAACCAGGGGCCGGATGCGGCCAGATCGGCCAGAGAGGCCACGACAGTGCCCATCGGCTGCCACAGGGCGTCGTTGCGCTCGATGGTGAGCAGCAGATCCGCCTCCTCGGCCTCGGGTTGTGACCCTTTGGCGGGATCAAAGCCTACGCCACGGGAGAGCGTTCCCAGCAGGCGTGCCACATCGTGTGTGGCTGGTGCGGTCAGGAGGCGTGTGCGCCAGCCGAGGAGGGAGGCGGCATACCGGAATGCTCCCAGGGCATGGCCGATGTCGAGCTGGCAGTATCGAAAGGCGCGATCGCCGTATTTCCAGGTTTCGCGCCAGTGGATCGAACTCAGACCGATCAGGAGCGTATCGGGTGGAAAGAGCCTGTTCCAGGCGGTGCGTTCAGGCTCCACCAGGCAGCGGCGCTGCTCCAGGCGGTGATCGCGGCTCACGTAGTGGTACACTCCGGCGGAAATTCCCCCAGGGTGCGCCTGCGACGGGATGTCGGGGGTGATCAGATACCCCTCGGTGGGGTGGAGGTTGCCGCTCGACGGATTGCAGCGCAGTGCCCAGCGCGAATCACCATGCACTTTCCAGGCGGAGAGCCCCAAAGACAACTCCAACAAGGCGGCAATCGAGGTGCAAGAGAGTGGCGTGACCGGCAGTTGGACCGCCGGGGCATAGAGGGAGGAAAAGGGGGCGGTCAGGGTGTCGGCCACCAGCGGCAGTGGCACGAGCGGTGCTCCCGCGTAGCTGCGGAACGGATCGGGTTGATTGGCCCAGTCGAGATGGCCCGGTCCGGGTGCGTAGCGGTGCGCGTGGTGTTTGCTGTGGTTGTGGTAGGCGGAAACCGGATGATCTTCCGGGGAGTCGGCGGGCGTGTTCATGGGGCAAAGCGCACGCCGGTGCCGCCCAGTCCGCAGTAGCCGTGCGGATTCTTGGCGAGGTATTGCTGATGATACGCCTCGGCGAAGTGGAATTCTGGTGCGGGCAGAATTTCGGTGGTGATCGGACCGTATCCGGCCCGGGTGAGGAGCGTCTGGAACCGATCGCGCGAGGCGAGCGCCTGTTGAAGCTCTATTTCAGAGTGGGTGTGGATCACGGAGCGGTATTGAGTGCCGATGTCATGACCCTGGCGCATCCCCTGGGTCGGATCGTGTCCCTCCCAGAAGAGGGTGAGAAGCCGCACGTAGTCGATGCGGCTGGGGTCGAAGACCACCAGCACCACTTCGGTGTGGCCGGTCAGGCCGGTGCAGACCTGTTCATAGGTTGGCTTGGGCTCCTGCCCGCCGGCATAGCCGACGGCGGTGACCAGGACTCCCTCCAGTTGCCAGAAAGTGTGTTCCGCGCCCCAGAAGCAGCCCATGCCGAAGGTGGCCAACAAGCTTCCGTCCGGGTAGGGAGGGGTCAACGGGGTTTTCGACACGAAGTGCTGGAGAATGGGTGGTGGCATGGGAGTCTCGAGATGGGAAGAGTCGGGTTGCGGTCGTGGGAATGCCATGACGGGGTTCGGGGGGCGGTTACCGTCCCGGTAGGGGTTTGGGGGCAGACTCCAAAAAGTTTTGCCAAACCGCGCCAAGCTTTTGATATATGGTTTTTTCTGGTGAAAATAAAGAGGGGGTCTGGGAGATTCGGTGATTCCTTACGTTAACCTGATGGCTCAATCAAGCTGATTTGACTGGTTGCGATGGGCTGGCACGCCAGTCACGCACTTGGGCCATGTTCGCGGGATTGTTTTGCAAAAGGCGCAAAACAATCCCGCAATCCTTGGCGGCGCGCGGCGCATTTTTCTAGAAAAGGCGCGAAAAATGCTTCTTGTAAAGAGCGCGCCAAAGGCAAAGTCAAAATCCTGGGAGATGAATCTCCCAGACCCTCTCTTTTTTTTTTACCAGTAAAAGCGAATCATACCAGGCTGTCAAATCAGCTCTGTCGACCCACTACACATTCCAAGCTGGGTGCGGTTTAGGATCATGCAAGTTTGGAAACGATGCTCGTATCTTGCACGCGGCCTTGCAGAAAACGACGCATTCCAAAACAGGTGTGGTTTAACGCGCCAGATCCAGCTGCTCGCGCGCCTTGCGCAACAAGGACATGCGGATGCGCAATGTGCGACCGGTTTCCTTGGCCTCGTCGCGCGCACGTGCCAGTTCGGTGCGGTGCTGCTGGATCGCCTCGATGCGCGCCTCCTGCGTCTCTTCCTGCCGTTCCCGTGCCTCTCGTACCGCCTCGCGCACGGAGTGACGACGTTTCAGCAGTCCCTCGTGGTAGGCCTCATTGCGCGTCTGAAAATCATTGCGCAGTACTTCGACCTGGGCTTCGAGTTCTGAAACCTTTCGAGACCAATAACGCTCCGGTCGGATCAGCCGTTCCAAGGTTTCGAACATCGTATCCTTGGCTGTCAGGGTTGCCAACAGCGGATCGTTCACCCCCTCCGAACAGCCAGACAGCAGCAGCATCAGCAGCAGCAGGGCATGCCACCACCTCCTCGCCCGGACCATCTCTCCGGGCTCACGGCCTGGATCAGCGGGCCGCATACTCGTTCAACTTGTTTCGCAGCGTGCGAATCGAAATTCCCAACAGCTCGGCGGCGCGCGTGCGATTGCCTTTCACTTCGTCGAGCGTGCGGTGGATCAGAAACTCCTCCATCTGGCGCACGGTCGTGCCCACCGGCAGACGGATCTGATCGATGTTCTCCAAATCGGGTCGCGGCAGATCGGCATGCGAAAGGTCATTCTCATAGACATCCTCTTCGGCAAACCCCTCTTCATCCTCCGGAATAAAGCCAGGTGGTGGAGATGGGGCGTCGATCATCAGATCCCACGGCTGAATTTCGTCCCCCTCAGCCACCAGCAGGGCACGATGGATCACGTTTTCCAATTCGCGGACATTGCCCGGCCAGGCGTAGCGACCGAGAGTCGCCAGCGCGGCAGTGGAGAAAGGGATGCCATTGCGGCCCAACTCCTCGACAAAACGGGCACGAAAGTGTTCGGCCAACAGTGGGATATCCTTCGGACGCTGCCTCAAGGTGGGCAGGCGCACCGGAAAGACATTCAACCGGTAATAGAGATCCTCGCGAAACCGGCCCGTTTGGGCCCAGGCCTTCAGATCGCGGTTGGTGGAGGCGAGCACGCGCACATCAAGCGGAATAGGGGATCGACCGCCTACCGGGTCGACCTCGCGCTCCTGGAGCACACGCAGGAGTTTTGCCTGAAGGTTCAAGGACATTTCGGAAATTTCATCCAGGAAAATTGCGCCGCCATTGGCCTGTTGAAATTTCCCTTTGCGATCGGCGAGTGCGCCGGTGAAGGCCCCTTTGGCGTGACCAAACAGTTCGGATTCGAGGAGATTTTCCGGCAGTGCTGCGCAGTTGATGGCGATGAACGGCCCCTGGCTGCGATCCGATACCTGATGGACGAATCGGGCGATCAACTCCTTGCCGGTACCGCTTTCGCCCTGAATGAGCACCGTGGCCATGGAACGGGCCACGCGACGAACCTGCTGGAGCAGGCGGCGCATCTCATCATCAGCGGTGATGAAACGGCGTCCGCGTCCGAGTTCCGGGTCAAAGTACTGATCCGCGAAGTTGCGCACCAGACTGGCAATCTTGACCTCCTCGACCGGCAGGAGCAGATAATCCGCCGCACCGGCGGCGATCACTTCGCGTGCCTCGTTGACGCTCCCCCGGGTCGCGGCGGCCAATACCGGCAGGCCGCGAAACAGAAAGGTCAACTCGCGGATTTTTTCCAGGGGATCTGCTCCGCCCTCCATGGCGACCACAGCCAGGCTGAAGCGGGCGCGCGCCAGTTGCTCTTTGGCATCGGAGACGCTCCCCACGCGGGTGACCTCCACTCCGGCGCTAGCCAGTTGAGCGGAAAAGTGGGCCAGTTCCGGACCTTGGCGTCCACCGATCAACAAAGCTTCGCGACGTGGCAGGGGTGTGGTCATGATGAGGTTCGTAACGATTCAGGACTCTATTGTTACGGGGGGCCGGGGGCGATTATCGCCCTCGGCAGGGGCGGGACAGTGCCCCGCGACTATGCTTTAAGACTTTGTCATTCGCGCGCTTTTCATGATAAATCGCACCCATTTTGAGATGCGTAGTGGGACAACAAAGCTGATTTGACGGGTTGCGACGGGCCGTGGGCTGGCACGCCAGTCACTCAACCTTAAAGCCTTTAGTCACGCGGCTTTGTTTTTGGGCCATGTTCGCGGGATTGTTTTGCAAAAGGCGCAAAACAATCCCGAAGCCTTGGCTTACGCGCGGCGCATTTTTTGCAAAAAACGCTTCTTTTGAAGAGCGCGCTAAAGGCCAAAGTCAAAAGCAAAACCCTGGGAGAGGAATCTCCCAGACCCTCTCTTTTTTTTACCAGTAAAAACGACACATTTCAAGCCGGGTGCGGTTTGGAAGGCGCGCGCGCCAAAACAAAGTCAAAACCTTGGGGAGTGCGTTTCCAAACCTCTACCGGGGGGCTTTGGTCCCAAGACCCCCCGGTAATGGTCGAAGTCATGAATCCATTTTGCATTCAGGGTTTGATATCCAAGGCCATACCCAGTTGCGATGCGTTCTCCGAGGAGATCCTGGACCACGGCGAAGCGGGCGCCAGGGCCGGCACGCCGGCGAAGAGATCCTTGGCCTCCTTGAACTTGCCCTGACGTTGTAGGATATCACCCATACGGATCCGTGCCAATGCCTGAATTTCCTTGTTTTCCGCTTCGGTGGCCACTCGTTGGAAAGCAGGCAGTGCCTTGTCGTCACCCTTCCACTTGTGCAACACACAGGCATACCAGTAGTAATCCATGCCGTCACCCATCGGGCGACCAAACAACAGATCCTCCATGTGCTGCACCGCCAGCGGGAAACGCTCCAGTCCGGCCTCGGCCTTGGCGAGAATGCGCCAGCGCTCCACCCGATCCCCGGGGGTGAGCAGATTCTCCGGCAGATTCTCCAGCAGCAGCATCACCCCTTCCCAGTCCTGTTTGCGCGCCCGGCGGCCAGCCTCATCAAGGCGAACCCGTGCCGAGTCGGCAGACAGACTCTCTTTGCCACCTCCCTTGCCGCTCTCCTTGCTCCCCTGGTCGAGCACACTCTCCCTGGAGAGTGAGGTCGCCAGACGGGTCAAGGAGGCTGCCGAGTCGGTGTGAATGTTGTCGAGCAGTTTCAGTGCGTCCTCGTGCAACCCCATGCGCATCAACGCCTCGGCCAGATGAATCTTGGCCGGTATGAAGGACTCATCGCTGCGCCAATCCTCGCCGTGGATTTCGGCCAGAATGGCGGCGTATTCGGGCCGTCCATTCTCCAATGCCTTGGCCATGCCATCCAACAGGTAGAGCCGTTTGATCTCCTGGGCGCGCGCCACCATTTTTTCGCGCGAGCTGATGGTTATGAGTTGATTCAGGGTCTGGAGCACCTCTTTGTGCTGTCCTGCCTCGCCGAGCATTTCGGCCTTGGTGAGGTAGGCTTCGGCCAATGCTTCGGGCAGGGCGATCTCCTGGATCAGCGTATCCAGACGGGTGATGCGATTCTTGAAATTCTGTTCCATGCGCTTTTGCAAGGTCGGAATCCGTTCCCACACCTCAGGTGCGATCTTCGGATAATCCTTCTTCAAGGCTGCCAGTTCGTCGAGGGTCTTCTTGACATCCCAGTGCCGATTGGTCTCAACCAAAAGCTTGCGTACCCTCTCCTTAAAGGAATCAGACTGCTCCTTGGGCAGATTCATAACATGCAGGATCTTGTCGAGATCCTCCAGGCTCTCCTGAATGTCGCGATTCTTCTCCAGCTGTAACAAGAAGATCCGGCCCCAGACCGTGGCATCGGAGTCGGGGTGGTTTTTCTTCAACCGCTCGAACAGTCGTGTGGCATCGTCTGTGTGACCGAGTTGACGATGCGATTCGGCGGCACGCAGCAGAGCCCACGGAGTAATGGTCGAGTGGGTCGGATAGTGGCTCAACACCTGGACATAGTACTTCACCGCCTCGGGATAGCGACGAAATTTGTAATAGGTATCCGCTGCCTCCATCAGTTGTTCCGGATGGTTGGCCACGAAGGCCATCTGTTCTGAAGTCATGCCATCCAGGATGCGGATCGCCTGATCGGTATTGCCGGCCACCTTGGCCAACTGCGCCATCAAGAAGTGGGCCTCTGCCGCGCCAGGGCCCTGATCACGGGTGGATTCGATCACCTTTCTCAAATAGGCCTCGCCCTCTTTCAGGCTGGACACCTCATCCGGAGAGACGTGCGACTGGATCAGACCAATGACCGTATGGGCCCTTTCCAGCCAGGTGCGATGATCCTCCTTGGGCAGGTTGGGATCCCAGAGGATGGCCGATGCCTCTTGAAAAAGTCCCGATCGATTGAGCAGAGCCAGTTGAGTCAAACGCAGATCCGGGTATTCGGCGGTATTGGGATAACGGGCGATCAGGGTGGACAGTTCGGCCAAAAGCCAACCGGGTTTCCACTCCATTTTGCGCGCGAGGTCGAATTTGTAGAAATCCAGGAACTCCCGGTTCCTGGTATCCGGGAAGAGTTCGAGAAGCCGGTCAATATAGCCGCGCGCCGTGGGATATTGACGATCACGCTCCGCGCTTGTGGCTCTCTCAAGGTAGTACGATTCATCGATCTCCTTGTCGTTGAGCTTGATCTTTTTTTCCGGTTGTGGCTCGTAGGGGGAGGAGGCGATGCGGCGCAAGGGAATGATCTTTTTGTCGGCCACCTGCTTGCGGCGTTGCGAAAGGATTTTTTCCGCCTCCTTCTGGCGCGGGCCGATTCTTTCCGCTTCCTTCTGGCGCCCGCCCCCCTCCTTGATGGTGTCGATGGCATTGGTGTGGATGGCGACGATGTAGAGACCGGCAGCCGGATCGCTCACGAAATTGACGTGATTGGTCGAGTCGTGCAGATTGATTTCCAGCTCGACTTTGCCCTTGAACTCATAAGCATGGACCTTCTCCGCCAGGCCCGCCGGGCTGATGGTGCGCCAGGTCTGACTCAAGGTGGCCCCGTTCCACTCCAGTTTGGCGACATGGGCGCCGAGGTCAAGATGGGGCTCCACTTGGCTGTTGCCGGTGTGGCTGATCAGCAACAGCGTGCCGTCGCGACCGGCGAGAACCCGTCCTTCGAGGAGTTGCGTCTGGGCAGCGGTGGACGGTGCCACGGGCGGGTCGAATTCGAGCTGATAGAGTGACCCTTCCATCGGATCGCGCTCTGTGACCGAATCACGAAAGTTGACGTTGGCATCTTTGAGGATAAAAGTCAACTGCAGCCCCATCTCCTCGCCACGCGGCACGTCGCTCATGCGAAACTCTTTGATCCACCGGGAGTTCTCCAGTTTCAACTCTTTGGCGGGGGGTAGGGCGAGCACGCCAGGCACGATCACGCGCATGGTGACCGCGTCGAGCATGCGCACCGAAGGACGCGCTGCACCGGGCGGGATCATGAAGGAGAGTATATCCCGCTTGCCTTGATCCTCGGTTCTGTATTTGAGGGTGGTGAAGAAGGCATGGGCTTCATGCGGCAGGCAGAAGAAGGCCAGGGCGAGGCACAAAGCGATCCATGTCGTCGATTTTTTTGTCCACTGGGAAAGCCAGTTAGCTCCGGCCACGTCGTTAATCCTCCATCCGTTCCGTGAGTTCAGCGCGATCCGCCTTTTCCAGACGTTCCAGTCCTTTCTTTTTGATCTTTTCGACCAGGGTGGTGCGATTGAGATTGAGCAGACGCGCGGCTTTGTTTTTGTTCCAGCCAGTGCTGTCGAGGGCAGAGAGAATGAGTTGATTCTCGAACGATGCCACGGCAGCGTTGAAGTCGAGTCCCTGGAGAATCTTCTGGTTGAGATCCTGGGTCGAGGCAGCGATCATGCGTGAGACCGCCTCGAGACTCTGACCGGTATCGCCATCGCCGTCGAGGTCGCCGTCGCGATCGCGATCGGCATCCGCATCGACATCCAGGCTGGAAATCGGATGGGTAGCGGTTGGCTCGGATCCGAAAGATTCCCGCTCCGGGCTGTGTCCCGGCTGAGTCGTGTCACTGGCTGCGGGGAGGTGGGCGCGAATTTTGGGCGGCAGATCATCCAACAAAACGGTCCCCTCGGACAGAATGGTCAACCGCTCGATGAGATTTTCCAACTCGCGTACGTTGCCCGGCCAGGGGTAGTGTTGGAAAATCTCCATGATGTCGCGCTCCACATTGACGCGCGGGCGCTCGTGGATTTTGAGGGAGCGATCGAGAAAGTGGTTGACCAGAAGCGAAATGTCGCCGTGCCGTTCGCGCAGCGCCGGGACGTGGATGGGGACGACATTCAAGCGGTAGAAGAGATCCTCGCGGAAACGTCGTTCCGCGACCTCTTTTTCCAGATCTTTGTGGGTGGCGGCGATGACGCGAACATCCACACGCACCGGTTTGATGCCGCCCACCGGTTCGACAATCTTTTCTTGCAGCACGCGCAGCATCTTCACCTGGAGTTTGGGACTCATGTCACCGATTTCATCCAGAAAGAGCGTGCCGCCGTTGGCCAACTCGAAGCGGCCCACGCGGGTATTGGCCGCGCCGGTAAAGGCGCCGCGCACATGACCGAACAGTTCGGACTCGAGCAGATCTTCCGGGATGGCGCCGCAGTTGACCGGAATCAGTGGTTGATCCTTGCGGGGGGAGAGGTTATGCACGGCTTTGGCGATCAACTCCTTGCCAGTACCACTTTCTCCCTGTATCAGGATGGTCGAGTTGGCGGATGCGACCCGTTCGATCATCTTGAACAGTTTCTGCATACACGGGGATTTTCCGATGATTCCATACATGGTATCGTCAACTCGGCCTGTTTGGTTACCGCGGGTCGGAGTCAAGCTGTCAAACGCGTCTTTGAGGATCCGCTGACTCCTGGGATCCCATGCGTGGGGAGCGCGAAGTGTCATGCGTCAAAAATCCAACAAAAGGGTACGTTAATTTCGGCCCGATGCCAAGTCATCGCAACCTTCAGCGCCAATTTTTCATTGCCATGAGTGGTCATATCCTTGACTCCGACAAAAATACCACGCTCCCTGGCCGATCCAGGAAGCGTGGCCCGCTTGGCGATCCCTTGCCAGATCCACATCCGCGCGATGTCGCCGGGTGGATACGTGATGTGGCGCGCCGGCTGGAGGCGGCGCAACTTTGCCATGCCAATGGAATGCAAGAACCGTACCTAGAAGCGGAGTATCTTGTCTTGCATGCCTTTTCCATACCGCTCACCACGCCACCTGTCAAGCGTCCGCCACCTCCTGCCGATGCCGCCGAACGGGTTGGGTGTCTGCTTGACGCCCGAATCGGACGGCGACTGCCCGCGCCCTACGTGACCGGTGAAGCCTTTTTCGCCGGTCACCGTTTTATCGTGGATGAGCGGGTGTTGATCCCGCGTTCGCGCATCGAGAACATCCTGGACGATCCGCGCGGTTTTTCGCCATGGCTCCCCAAGAAAAGGGTACGTCGCATCCTGGATCTCTGTACCGGCAGCGGTTGTCTGGCGATCGCCCTGGCTTTGCTCCACCCCCGGGCCCAAGTCGATGGGGTGGATCTCTCCGTCGCTGCTTTGGAGGTCGCTGCGCTGAATCGTGACCGTTTTGATCTGAAACAACGTGTGCGTCTGATCCGTTCGGATCTCTTTTCCGCTCTGGCCAACGAACGCTATGATCTGATCGTCACCAATCCACCTTATGTGCCCAAGGCCGATTTTGACGTCTTGCCACCCGAGTACCATTGCGAGCCGGCCATGGCGTTGGTCGCGGGCGACGATGGGTTGGATCTGCTCGAACCGATTCTCAAGCAAGCTGCGGATCATCTGCATCCGGGGGGAGTGTTGGTTTGCGAAACCGGTGATGACGTGCAGACGATCCTCATGAATCGCTGGCCCGATCTGCCGGTGGAGTGGCTGCCGTTTCATTTTGGTGCCAGCGGGGTGTTCGTGGTAACCCGGGAACCGCTCACTGTGTGGCGTGATGCCCATTTGCATTCTTAAAACCGCACCCGGCGCAGGATGTGTAATTTTTATTAGTGAAAAAAAGAGAGGGTCTGGGAGATTCCTCTCCCAGGGTTTTGCCTTTAGCGCGCTCTTTTCAAGAAGCATTTTTCGCGTTTTTTGCGAAAAATGCGCCGCGCGCCGCCTTCGCGGGAGTCGTTTTTTGCCTTTTGGAAACGACTCCCGCATCTTGCCCACGGCCTTGCGGAAAATGACGCATCCCAAACTCGCATGATGGGGGGAGAACCCCCTCACCCCCCAGCCGTGGAACTCCAAACGCAGAGTTCCACGGTAAAATAAGTACGGTTTGGAAGTTGTTGTTGGTTTTCGGCCCTCTTGTTCGTTGCCGTGGATTGTGAATGGCATGAACACTTCCCTAAGACGGGATTCTTGGTTACAGTAATATGTTATGAAACGTTCCGACGCCATTCCCGGTCACCTGGCCAACGATTTCGCTTATTGCCGCGACATTGCCCTGGCGCGCGCCGAGGAGTCGCCGCTCTGCGGGCGATTTTTGTCGCGTCGTCTCAAACCCTACTGGTACGTCATCTGCGCCTTTGCCTGGACCGCGCGTGATTTCACCCGGCTGCGCGGCAGCGATGACGATCTCAAGTTGCAATTGATCGACGACTGGGCGAGACGGTTGGAGCAGGCCCGTTCCGGGCAGCCGGACCATCCGATCTTGCGTGCCATGACACATCTGTTCGCGGTCACCGGGGTGCCGGAGATCTCGTTTCACGAGCTTTTGATCGCCTGCCGGATGGATGTCACCAACCGCCGACACGGCACGTTGGAGGAGTTGAGTGAATACGGTCGTTTTGTTGCCGCACCGATGGGGCATCTGCTCTTATACCTGCATCAGGAGATGGGGGAGTCTGCCGAGGTGCGACTGGTTGACAAGGTACGACACTCTGATGCCTTGTGGACCGCTTTGTCGTGGACCGGCTATTGGCGCGATCTCGGCCACGATTCGCGTGGCGATGGGCCGTTGTACCTGCCTGAGGCCGAGATGGCAGCCTTCGACGTGAACAAAGAGATGGTGCTGCAACGTCGTTTCACCCCGATGGTGGGCAGTCTGGTATTGCATCTGGTGGAGGAGACACGGGCACGATTCTTTGCCGGTTCACCGCTGATCGAGGAGGTGGGCCGACCGCTGCGCATGGAGTTGGCCTATGCGATGGAGCGAGGCATGATGCTCTTGGAGCGGATTGAGGCGCTGGGTGGGAATACGTTACGCAATCGACCGGTGCTGAATCAATGGGAGCAGATGATCTGTTTGTGGCGGGCGTTGGGTCGGGTATCGAATTGACCCCGGTTTTTGCAGGTTGCGCCGTGGGTTGACGCCGCCGGCCAGGCGGAAACGACACGATGATGCGGTCTGGACCCAAGGAGTTGTTACAAAAACCGTGTCGGATCCTCCTGCAACACCCGGTGCAGATCCTGGTATTTCTTCAACAACCGATCGAGAATCCACCGTTCGAGCGAACGCAGTGGCAAACGGGCGATGATTTGCAGCCCTGCGTCGAGTCGTTCCGAGGCGCGATCGGTTAAAGATCGGATCAGTGGAATCAGCGACTCCTTGCGCTCAAGTCCTGTAGCAAGGGTATCTCGTTGGAAACCGGCCTCAGCGAGCATCTCGGTGGGAATGGTGATCAACTGTCGATCCTTGCGGGCATCCTTGGCCAGATCCCGGGCGATGTGGATCAGATAGCAGAAGATCGCCATATCGCGCACATGATCCCGACAGAACGACTCGGGCCGATTCAGGCGATATCCCCCTTCCTGCACCTCGCAGGCCAGGATATAGGCAAAGGTGGCTGCCGGCGAGACGGTCGCGCCCTCGCAGTAGGCGAGAAAATCCTCCCAGGTGATGATTTCTGTTTCATGCGCATCATGCCGCATCGCATCGGCCAGGGCATTCCAGGGCCACGCTCCCAGATCACTCAACCCGGCGGTGTCGTTGAGAGCCAGGAAGATCTCCGGATGAAAGGGGTTTGCATCGGGCACGAAGGCGTTTGCCGAGGCGGACCGCGCCTGGGCGCGCCAGGTCTCGATGCGCGCGAGGGTCGCGTCTTTTTGCAGCATGCGCCTTTCGTCGGGCAGGGCCAGATACTGTTCATCCACCAGATCATCGACCACGCGCATCGCGGCATAGGCGGCGAGAAACAGACGGCGCTTGGCAGCGCCCAACAGACGCGATACCAAAAACAAGGGGGATCCGTTGCGCTGGGCAATGGCGAGACAGGCGGCATCGGGAGTCATGTGGACCCGTGAGGAATCGGGAGAGGGGTGCGTCATGCCTGGTATCGGAAAATCTGCCGGGTGGGGCGCGCGAGCGCTTTCGCGGGAAGGAACTTTTCCCTTATTCTGTCAAGAAGTCCAAGGGCCCGCAACCCCCGTGATCATTTTACCGTGGAACGGTAGCTTTTGGAGTTCCACGGGTGGGGGGTGAGGGGGTTTTCCCCCCATCCTGCAAATTTATGAGAATTGGAACCGTTCATCATGCGTAATCAAGTTTGGATCGCTTCGTTGTTGTGGCTGGTGATACTGAGTGGCGGCTGTTCCAGCACATCGGAGAATCAGCCGACCAAGCCACCGGAAGAGCTCTACCAGGAGGGTCTGCTCGGCTTGAAGAACGAACGTTACAAGCCGGCGGCGACCCGATTCCAGGAGATCGATCAGAAACACCCCTTCTCGCCTTATGCCACCCGGGCACAGCTGAATCTGATGTACGCGCAGTACAAGGCCGGCGATTACGAGGAGGCGGTGGGTTCGGCGATGCGGTTCATTCGTCTGCATCCGCGCCATCGACATGTGGCCTATGCCTTCTACATGCGCGGTCTGGCCCATTATCAGCGCATCGCCGACTCCTATCGGGATCAGCATCGCACGCGAGAAGCGGTCACGGCGTTTCGTGAACTGATCACCCGTTTCCCGAAATCGGATTACGCCCAGGAGGCGCAGCGCATGCTGATGTTGTGCATCAACCGCCTGGCCGAGCAGGAGATGGTGGTGGGTCGCTATTATCTGGATCGCGAGGAGTACATCGCGGCGATCAACCGTTTCAATCAGGTGGTCAACCATCCGGAGTTGCAGACCACACCCTATGTCGAGGAGGCGCTGTTCGGTCTGGTGCTGGCATCCCTTCGGCTGGGTCTGCCGGAGGATGCACGCAACTACGCTGCGGTGTTGGGACACAATTTCCCTAAAGGGGGGTTCTACAAGGCAGCGGTGCGTCTGGTGGACAAGAAGGGGGATGTGACGCGCGCCGAGTTGGCGGAGTTGCGCCGTGGCGTGGATGAGGGCTCGGTGCTTGGTCGCTTCTTCCAGGGGTTGGCGCCCACCCTGCTGCCCACGCAGACACAGTCCCGTTGATCAAGCGCCGCGGTACGGGGGCCGGGCAACGGCCCCCCTTTTTGCAAAATTTGATGTAGCTAATGGTATAGAGACGTCATTTTTTCTAGGTTGTATGGCAGGGAATTGATATCGTGTACCTGAGTGAAAAATGTCCTGCAAACCGGTTCTTGAGGCGTGGTGCGGGACTCTTAAGGAGAGGGTGGTTTGGTCTGATTGTTCGAGAGTGGTGAGCTGGAACTTATTATTTTTTGTTCTCAATATATCGGGTATGAATTTTGCTTTACATTAATGTTAGTTAATAGTGGCTTTCAACCGCCTGATCGGCAGCGACAGGTCTTTTTTAGATGAGGATGACGACCATGGCCGCAGAAACTGAAAATCGTAACCCTTCTCCGGTGGTGGACGAAGAAGAGGAGTCCCGTCAGACACTGGACGACCTGACGGTGTTGCAACAGACGCGCACTGCGGACATGTCCGCCGAAACCTCGACCTTTACCGAGCAAGGGAGCAGCAGCGAGGATCTGCAGGCGCTCGGCTCGATCCAGATGGGCAGCGGCCTTGAGGTCAAGGATGGCAGGATCGAGGGGCAGGAGACCGATGGTACCTTTGCCGAGCAGGAGACGCCGGTCGAGACATCTCCGGTGGAGACCAATCATCCGGCGGAAGTGCTACCTGAGAATGCGCCGACCGAGGATGGCGGGACTTCGCAGATCATCGAGGCCGCTCAAGAGAACGCCCCGATTACGCCAGATCCGGGTGAAACGCCGGTGGAGGTTGATGTGGCTTCACCCACTTCACCCACTTCGCCGACTTCGCCGACGGCGCCGGCAACCGCTACTTCGCCGACGGCTCCTGCCGAGCCTCCGCCGCCGGAGGAGCCGGCTGGCATCGTGTTGCCGAACATTCCGAAGGTGACAGCCGCGACCAGACCGACCACACCGACCACACCGACGACGGTGACCTCTCCGACCACGCCGACGACCGTGACGAGCCCGACGACGCCGACGACCGTGACGAGCCCGACCACGCCGACGACCGTGACGAGCCCGACCACGCCGACCAGCCCAACACAGACGGCTTCACCGACCAGTCCAACGCAGCCGGCCTCGCCGACCACACCGACGCACGCAGCGCGGGCAATCGAGCCTGAGATCATGGTGGATGACAGCCCTGTGGCTGCTTCTGGAGGATCTGCCAGCGTTACCACGCCGACCACGGTGACGAGCCCGACCACGCC
This sequence comes from Magnetococcus sp. YQC-9, assembly GCA_039908105.1. Classification (GTDB taxonomy): domain Bacteria; phylum Pseudomonadota; class Magnetococcia; order Magnetococcales; family Magnetaquicoccaceae; genus Magnetaquiglobus. The sequence goes on along the minus strand of JAMOBI010000083.1, from coordinate 141 downwards.
GACGACCGTGACGAGCCCGACCACGCCGACGACCGTGACGAGCCCGACGACGCCGACGACCGTGACCAGTGCGACGACGCCGACGACCGTGACCAGTGCGACGACGCCGACGACCGTGACGAGCCCGACGACGCCGACGAC
>JAMOBI010000082.1:0-22979 GCA_039908105.1 Magnetococcus sp. YQC-9 | reverse complement strand
AGCAAGCGTGGCAAACACGACGTGATCCATGGTTTCCCGGTTGAAGCCTACGACGAGACGCGCAAAAACCAGTAAAAATTCAGAAAGTCGGCCCGGTCCTTGTGCGAAATCATCCAGTGAATGTTTCGCGCCAACCCCAACAGGATCGGGACGGTAAAGCTCGGCACGGTGAAAAATCATCGCGCTTTCCCGGTAGGCGGCGCGCGCAGATGACAACGATTCCCCGTCTATCAGCAATTCAACTTCCCGAGGGGAAGGCCAATCATTCCCGCCAGGGGAATAATCCTCTGGCTCGATGCCCAGCAGGGAACGAGCCTGGACGATGACCTTGCAGCATCGCCCATCAAAGGAGTAGGGACGAGCCTCAGCCAGCGGCAACCCGCCAAGCAAAGGACACCAAGCCCCGGCAGGCCAGGGAGCGTTCATGGATTGCTATCCCCAAAGGCAAACGCGCCCCACGCCTCCATCAGCGCGCGCCGCTTCTCGAACAGATCACCGCGCCGATAACTGCCTTCCACCCCGATGACGGCATGCGCCAGGGCCATTTCGCACACCTCGCGGGGAAAGGTGGTCTGCCCATGCGGCGCAACGTCGCCAGCATCGTCATGTTGGATAGGGGTTTGCCCGGTCGATTGCCGGGGAACACATAGTCAGATTCCCGCCGCGCTTGCATGTGATGCAGGATCGCGATAGCCGGATCGCTCAAGGGAACGCGATGTTCCTTGTCGGCCTTCATGCGTTCGGCTGGAATGATCCACCCCCGCGCGTCCAGGTCGATCTCACTCCACAGCGCGCCCAGGGCCTCGCTGGTGCGGGTGGCGGTCAAGATGGTGAACTGCAAGGCCAGCGCGCCACCCACCTCCTGTTTCCGCAGGGTCTGCATGAAGCCGGGCACCTCCCGATAGGGCAATGCGGCGTGATGCACGACCCTGGCAACCTTGGAGCGCGCGGGCAACAGGTGATCCAGATGACCTTTCCATCTGGCGGGATTTTCCCCTTGGCGGAATTGTCGGACGGCGGCCCAATCCAGAACCGCTTCGATCCGGCCACGAACGCGGGAAGCTGTTTCAGCTTTGGCCGTCCAGATCGGTTGCAGGATTTCCAACACCTGGTCGGTATTCACCTCGGCAATCGGGGTCTGGCCGATGATCGGAAAGGCGTAGGTGGTCAGGGTGGCGAGCCATTGCGCGGCGTGCTTAGGATTGGACCAGCCTTCCTGGTGGGCTTGAATGAAAGCGAGTGCGCAATCCTTGAAGGTCGTTCGGATGGCTTCGGCCTGGATGCGCTCTTGTTGGCGCTGGGCAATCGGATCGATGCCCGATTGAATCAAGCGTCGGGCATCTGTTGCCCTGGATCGCGCTTCAACCAGCGAAACATCCTGCACGCTCCCCAGGCCCATCGTGCGATCACGTCCGGCAACACGGAAACGCAGAATCCAGGATTTTGCTTGCAGTCCGGATACTTGTAGATAAAGATTTCCGCCATCGGCATGCAAGCCAACTTTGCGGATTTTTGCCACTTTTAACGCTGTGAGTTGTCCAGGAGCAAGTTTCGGCATTTGCAAGTTCCCATGCATGATACCTACAATGCCACCCACAATGGCCTACCCACGATGATACCCACAATAAAATCGCAAATTTGAGCGAATCAGGATAAACGGGGTTGAACGAATGGTATCTGGAAACTGGCGATTTTACAAGGGAATTTTGAACAGGATTGTATGAAACTGAACGAAAGTATGGCGGAGGAGCAGGGATTCGAACCCTGGGTGGGGTTACCCCCACAACGATTTTCGAGACCGTCCCATTCAACCGCTCTGGAACTCCTCCGCGTACCAATCGATGCGGTGTGACTCCGAGTCTAAAGACTGGAGAATCCCACACCAACCGGATCTTGAATCATACTTCGGGTAGAGTTGTTTGACAAGCTTTTTTTAAACTTGATCGTACCCGGATCTTTCGCTTGCCGGTGCTTCGTGGCATGATCCCGCTCTTATGAGATACTCGATCCTCCCCTCCCGGCTGTTCGTGCAGGTCTGGCGACGCCACCTCATGGTGTGGCGCAAGAATTTCTCCACCTCGATCGTCGGCAACCTCGGCGAACCGTTTCTCTACCTTCTCGGTATGGGATACGGCCTGGGGCGCTACGTCGAAACCATGGGGAACATCCCCTATCCGGTCTATCTCACCGCCGGCATTCTCGCTTCCAACTCCATGTACGCCGCCACCTTCGAGGCGGTCTACAACGGCTTCACCCGCATGACCCGCCAACAGACCTTTCACGCCATGCTCGCCACTCCGGTCAGCATCGCCGATATCGTGGCCGGTGAGGTGGCCTGGGCAGCCACCAAATCGCTTCTGTCCGGTTCCGCCATCCTGCTCGTCGGCTGGCTCATGGGTGCCGTCCATGCCCAGACCGCCGTTCTCGCCCTGCCGGTCGTACTGCTCTCCGGCATCGTCTTTGGCTCCATGGGTATGATCATCACCGCCATCTCGCCCAACTACGACTTCTTCATGTATTACTTCACCCTCGTCATCACCCCGATGTTCCTCTTCTGCGGGGTGTTTTTCCCCGTCGATACCCTTCCGGCTCCGCTCAAATTCGCCACCGAACTCCTGCCCCTCACCCATGTCGTCGCCCTCATCCGACCGCTCACCACCGGTTTGCCCTTTGAAGCCCCCTTCTGGCACCTCTGTGCTCTCCTCACTTTGGCTGCCCTGCTCTTCCCCTTGGCGGTAAATCGTATCCGGCAACGCATCATCGTTTAAGTTTCTCGGCCAACCTGCCGATGCATAAGCTGCGGAGGGTCGCTTTAGCCATGCAAAAATAATTTGGCTAAAGCAACAGGATTCTCTTATAATCCAGGGCTATTTTGAAACCGGATGCGAACGGTTGCCAAATCGTCCCGATCCAGCCCTATTAATGAAAAATAAAGGAGAACCACGCACATGGCTGACCTGTTTTCCGCGCAATGGATGAATCGTTTTCAAACCGAATGGAACAACGAACCCGAACTCGGCGATGCCTTGGCCAAGATCGGTTTCAACTCCACCATCGCCTACGGTATCGATGGGGAGGATGCGCCGCGCGGGGTGCTGGTGGTCGAGGGGGGCAAGGCGGTCAAGAGCGGCGCCTATGCCGGTGAGGAGATCAACTGGGATCTGCGCGCCAGTGAAGAGAACTGGAACAAGTGGATCGAAAAAGGTCTGGGCATGATGGGTCTGGGCATGGCCTACACCACCCGCAAACTCAAATTCGAGGTGGGTGACTACGGCGCGATGATCAAGGATCCTCGCATGGCCGGCCCGTTCATCAAGTCGTTCACCGTCATGGGACGGGTATAAATACTTTTTTCCGCGAGTCAGCCGGCTTTGCTTTCGGATCGAAAACCAAAGCCGGCCTCGCACGCTTAAAGGGGGCACGCACGTCATGAATAACCAGAAAACGTTCATCGCGCTTCTCTCCGCCTTCATGGTGACGATGGCCGCGCCGGACGCGCGCGCCACCGGCAACATCATCGCGGTCGAGGCCGGATCGATTGGTTCCACCACGACGTTGGGCGGTACGGTCGTCCCCTTCAAGGAGGTCGCCTTCACGGCGCAAATGCCCGGACGGGTCGAATATCTGGCCGGTGTTGAAGGGGACTGGTTCAAAAGCGGTACCGTGCTGGTCGCCCTCGATAACGAGGATCTTTTGGCCATGCGTCGTTCCGCCCAGGCAGCGCTCGACTCAGCGGACGTCAACTGGAAGAACGCCCGCGTGCAGTACACCCGTCAGGTCTACAGCGGTTCGGACTACGGCGGTGCGGACAATACCGGCATGGCCATGCCGCGCATGTGGGACTACATGGTCACCCGTCCGATGTCGAGCATGATCGGCATCGACAACCCCGAACTCACCCGGCGCGCGCGCATTTATAATCAAGGATCGCAAATCGACCAGGCTGCGGCTGCCCGCACCCAGGCCCAGGCCAAACTCCAGGAGCTCGAAGCCAAGCTGCGCGACACCAAATCGATCGCCCCCTTCTCCGGGGTGATCGTGGCCAAGCACATCGAAAAAGGGAATACCGTGCAGCCCGGCATGCCGCTCTTGACCTTCGCGGATACCCGGCATCTCCAGATCAAGGTCGATATCCCGGCCCGGCTGATGCCCGGCATCCAGAAGGATATGATCATTCCAGCCAAGCTCGACGTTGGCGATACCCGCATCGAAACCAAGGTGGCGCAGATCTATCCCATGGCCGACGCGCAGCGTCACACGGTGACGGTGAAGCTCGACCTGCCCAAAGATGCCCCCGGTGGTCCGGGCATGTACGCCGAGGTGATGATCCCGGATGTCACCACACCGGTGAAAAGCATGCCAATCGTCCCGAAATCTGCGGTCATCTGGCGCGGCAGCCTGCCGGCGGTCCTGGTTGCCCCGGATCACAAGGACGGCGAACCCTCGTTGCGCATGATCCGTCTTGGCGGCTTCGTGGATGACAAATCGGTCAGCGTGCTGTCGGGTCTGTCGGTCGGGGAGCGCATTCTGGCCACCCCACCTTCCAGCATGGCCACGGATTGGAACCCCTCGGCAACCAACCCTTCCGGCAAGAAAATGGAAAAACAGCATTGATCCGTGAGCCACAAAGCGGTTTTCAAAACGAAAGCCGCTTTCAAGCTTTACGTTCCACGCCCAGCGGCAGCCTCGTATCTGCGACCCGGAAGCACGGACCATGACCATACCCAAAAACGATTTGCTCCCCCCGCCACCGACGCCGACCACCCTCACGCACAATCTCGGGGTGGCCGGGTCGATGGCCAAGATGTTTATCCACTCGCCGCTCTCCCCGCTGCTGCTCTTCGCCTGTCTGGCCATGGGGATCATGGGCCTGATCCTCACGCCGCGTCAGGAAGATCCGCAAATCTCGGTGCCGATGGTGGATGTCTTCGTGCGCTATACCGGCGCCTCGGCAGATCAGGTCTCCACGCTCGTGGCCGAACCGCTTGAGCGGATCATGAGCGAGATCAAGGGTGTCAAGCACGTCTATTCCGCCTCGGTGCGTGGCCAGGCGATGGTGACCGTCGAGTTCGACGTTGGCCAGGACATGGAGGCCTCGCTGGTCAAGCTCTACGATAAGCTTGAATCGCACATGGATTTGATCCCGCCGGATGTCACCAAGCCGCTGGTCAAGCCCAAAGCGGTCGATGACGTGCCGGTGGTCACCCTGACCCTCTGGTCCAACGATGTGGACGATTCGGCGCTGCGCATCCTGGCGCTCGACGTGCTGCAGAAGGTCAACGAGGTGGAGAACGCCAGCCAGAGTTTCGTGGTCGGTGGACGTCCCGAACAGATCCGCGTCGAGGTCTCCCCGGAGCGTTTGAGCGGCTACGGCATCACCCTCGACCAGATCGCCCAGGCGATTCGCAGCGCCAACAGCGAAAAGGGGTTGGGCACCGTTGAATCCTCGGACAAGGGATTTCAGGTCTACTCCGGTTCGTTCTTGAAGAACGCCCACGATGTGGCCCGCCTGATGATCGGCACCCACGGCGACATGCCGATCCGGGTGCGCGATGTGGCCGATGTCTTCTCCGGTCCGGAGGAGACGCAGCGCATGGTCACCTACACCACCGGTCCGGCTGCGGAAAAAAAGGGCCCGGTCGCCAACCAATCCGCAGCGGTGACCATCGCGATCGCCAAGAAAAAGGGGGCCAACGGCGTCACCGTGGCCAACGGGGTGCTCGCCAAGATCGAGGAGCTCAAAGGACGGCTGATTCCCAAAAACGTCAACATCGCCGTCACCCGCAACTATGGCGAAACCGCCAATGAGAAGGTCAACGAACTGCTCTTCAAGCTGCTCGTGGCCACCCTGGCCGTCACCGTGCTGGTGTGGTTCGCGCTCGGCTTCAAACCGGCCACCGTGACCCTGATCGTGATTCCGGTGGTGATCCTGATGACCGTCTTCTCGGCGCTGATCATGGGGTATACCATTGACCGCGTGAGTCTGTTCGCCTTGATCTTCTCCATCGGCATCCTGGTGGATGACGCCATTGTGGTGGTGGAGAACATCTACCGACGCTGGCTGTTGGAGGACAAGTGCTGCCATCTGATCTCCATCGACGCGGTGCGCGAGGTGGGCAATCCGACCATTCTGGCCACCTTCACCGTGATTGCGGCCCTGTTGCCCATGGGCTTTGTGCGCGGCATGATGGGCCCCTACATGCTGCCGATCCCGGCTTTGGGATCGGTTGCCATGCTCTTTTCGCTCTTTGCCGCCTTCATTTTCACCCCATGGCTGGCGCAACTCATCAAGCCGAGCATGCGTTCGCTGCATCACCATTCCGACAAGGAGCTCAAAAGCTCGGAACGGCTGGAGAAATTCTTCCGTTGGATCATTCCGGCACTCCTCGACAGCAAGATCAAGGGGTATGGTTTCCTGCTGCTGCTCATTGGGCTGTTCTTTTTGTCGATGCTGCTCTTCTATACCACCGATGTCACGGTGAAGATCCTGCCGCTCGACAACAAGCCGGAGTTCAACGTGGTGATCAACATGCCGGAAGGGACGGCCATGCCCAAGACCGCCAATCTGGCGCGTCGCATGACCCACGCCATCAAGGAGCAGATTCCGGAGGTCACCGCCCTGCAAACCTACGTCGGTGCGGCCTCGCCGTTCAACTTCAACGGTATGGTGCGTCACTACTATCTGCGTCAGGACGCCTGGCATGCCGATATTCAGGTGCAGCTTTTGCACAAGAGCAAGCGCAAGCGCACCAGCCACGACATCGCCATTGACGCACGCAAGCTGCTCACACCGATGGCACGCGAAGTCGGCGCTCATATCGAGGTGGTGGAGATGCCGCCCGGACCTCCGGTGTTGCAATCGGTGGTGGCCGAGGTGACCGGTCCGGATGCCGACACCCGCCACAGAGTCGCACGCGACATGGAGTCGATGTTCAAGAAATCCCCCTCGTTGGTCGATGTCGATACCTACATGCGCGAACCTTACGACATCTGGCGCTTCGAGGTGGATACCGAAAAGGCGGTACGGCGCGGCATCACGGTCGATGCCATCAATCGCAACCTTGGCATGGCCATGGGTGGCGCGCAGGTGGGAGACGTCAAGCGCGGCAGCGTGCTCGAACCGACCTACATCGTACTGCAGGTACCGATGGCGGTACGCTCCAACATCTCAAGTTTGAGTGACCTGCCGCTGGTCAACCCGCAAGGCAAGATCGTGCCATTGGGCGAGTTGGGACGATTCGTCAAGCAGCCGCATGACCCGATCATCTTCCACAAGGATCTGCGTCCGGTGGAGTATGTCACCGCCGAGGTGGAGGGGCGTCTGGATGCGCCGATCTACGCCATGATGGATGTGGAGGCGATGCTGAAGGACTACACCACCCCGGATGGCGTCAAAATCACCGGTGAGATGATGGGACCGCCCAAGAGCTACACCCATTCGGCCTTTGAATGGACCGGCGAGTGGGTCGTCACCTACGAGACCTTCCGCGATATGGGGTTGGCCTTTGGCGTGGCGTTGATTTTGATCTACATGCTGGTGGTGTGGGAGTTTGGCAACTTCATGTTACCGGCGGTGATCATGGCACCGATCCCGTTGACGCTGTTGGGGATTCTGCCCGGACACTGGCTGATGAACGCCAAGTTCACCGCCACCTCGATGATCGGCTTCATTGCCTTGGCCGGCATCATCGTGCGCAACTCGATTCTTTTGGTGGATTTTGCCCAGCAGGAGATCATGCGCGGCACGAGCGTGCGGGATGCGGTGATCCTGTCGTGCAAGGCACGCACCCGGCCCATCATCATCACAGCGCTCGCTCTGGTCGCCGGATCGAGCGTGATTCTGGGGGATTTCATCTTCCAGGGCATGGCGATCTCTCTGCTGTTCGGTTCGCTGGTCTCGACTTTGTTGACGCTGCTGGTGATTCCGCTCGGTTGTGTGAGCGCCAGCCACGCCTTCGTCCATCCGGAGTATTCGCCGGCATCGCGTATCGAGGGGGTCTGTGAGGCCGATCTGCCGCCTTCTCAGGCACCCCCGGCTGCCAAGCCGGCGGTCAAGGTGAGCAAGGCAGCGCGAACGGGAATTTTCATGGCCCTGTGGCAGCTTTTCTGGGGATTGATCTTCCGTTCCAAGCCGAAAGCCAAACCCAAATCAAAGCCGGCACCAGTCAAGCCGCCGATGCCGCCGGTGGTGCTGGAGCCTGAGCCCTCTTCCACGGCATCCGCAATAACGACCGCTCCGACCGCTCCTGTTGCGACCACGGAGGTTCCACCCGCTGCTTCGACCATACCGCCGTCAGATACGCGGCGCCAACCGGTCTCGTCGCGACGGGCGAGCGGCTCGGCAACGCGCGACAAGCCAGCTGAGTTGGAGTCGGACGAACCCCGACCCAAAGCCGGCGTCAGGAGGGGGATTCGTTTAAAGAACGATCATGGCAAGTCGGACGAACCGCAAGGGGAGTCGTCATGAGGTTGGACCGAGGAGCTATCCGGTGCGCTCTTTTGGCCTCGATCGGCTCTCTCTTGCTGGCTGGTCCGCTTTGGGCCTTTGGGGAGGGGAACCCGTCTGGTTTGCCGGAAGCCCCTTTGGGCCAGCCTGAACGAGGCGGTCTGTTTCGCGGCATGAATGGGCCGGGGAATGTTTTGGATCCCGGTGCTGATCGGCCATTGAATCTGTTAAACGACGATCTGTTCCAGAAAGTCGAGGAGCCGCCTGCGGCTTTGCCACCGAAGCGTGAAAAACCGGGTAATGGCAAGAATGAAGGTGGTGGCAGGAATGAAAAGGTGCGACCGGAGAAGGCGGCTGGCGATGCCGGCAAACGACCCGCTACAGCCGGAGATGCCGCTGGCCGGCCTGGACAAAAGGATGGAGCACGCGAGGATGCCAAGCGGTCTGGCGGGAGTCCGGATCGTCCTGTTATCGGTGGTCAAGCTGCGCCTGCTCGCCCCATCGAGCGGGTGGAGGATGGTTTCTTGAGTGGGGATGATCCGCTGTTCGGTCCGGCGCAAGCGCCGGATGGGCGTGGCCGCGACATGAATCCGCGCGGCGCGGGTATGGATCCGCGCGGTTTGCCGGGTGGAGATGATATGCCGCTCCAGCAGGTGCCGCGCGGGGTGTTGACGCTCCCTTCGGGCCCCTTGACCGATCCGTCGAAACCGATCGAGGGGTGGAATCCGGGCAACGAGTGGTTTGGCGGTCCACAGGATGGCAACCTCTGGAAATGAAACCGGTGGAGAAGGTGATGCGCTCTGAGGGTCGATTCTGGAGTTTAAGCACGCGGCATGACTGGCGGTTCCTGCTGCTGGTTTTGCTGATCGTGTTCGGATATGCTTTTGGAGTTCACGCCGAGGAGGATCCGCAGTGGACATCCGGATTCTACCGGGTGGATCCGGAGCGCACACCGTTCAAAATTCGTCCTTCCCAGTCGCGTCGCGACTTTACCGATGCGGAGGAGGATCGAGGCATTCAGTGGCGCGAGGGGCGGCGGGATACCGATTATGGCATGTCGCCAGGTGCGCGTCAGTCATGGGGACAGAGTGCCCGGGACTCCCGGAGTGGACGGATCCATCGTCCCTGGGGCAAGGTTCCCTCCCAGTGGGATGATTCCGGATCTTCCGGGCCCGGTCGACCATGGGAGCGGGATGAACCGGATGGCCGTTATTCCGATCGTTGGTCCGATGAGCCTCGTGGCTATGAGGGATCGGGCCCTGGGCGCGGCTATGAGGGATCGGGCCCTGGGCGCGGCTATGAGGGATCGGGCGCTGGACGCGGCTATGAGGGATCGGGCGGCGGGCGTGTTGATTCCGGATACCGTGGTGAATTCGATCAACGAGGTGCACCGTCGCGCTGGGAGGGGCCGTATCAGCGGGAGTATTCACGCGGGACCGGTCGTTGGGGCGGAGATGGTGCGCGTGGCGACGCTTATGGCCGGGGATCGTCGGGTGCGGGTCAATATGATGATTATCCACCGGATGAGCGGCCTCGGGATGGCAGTCGCTGGTGGGGGCGATCGGGCGGGGGTTCGTTCTGGGATGAGCCGGAGCGGAGTCGGACGGGTGGCAACGGAGCCTATTGGCCTGATGAGCGTCGGTAGTTGCCAAACAACGGTGATCCGGTCTGACCTGATCGATTCACGGGATCTTCGGATCAATGGTCGCTGGATTCCCTCTCCTTTTAATCACCCCTCTCCCCAATCCTTCTGACCTGACATGCCTGCATTGTTATCATCACCGTCTCAATTCCACTGGTTCAAGGTCTGTGCCACCCTTTTTCCGATCTGCATAACCACTGAACTGCACGCTGACGCCGGTTTCGTCCCCTTCTCTGCGGATGTCATCCGCTCCCGACCGGAGAAAATTTCTCAAAAGGGGCGTGAAATTCAAACCTCACGTGGCAAAATATATGTTTCATCCGTGGCCATTCGCGGGGAGTCCCAACGCAACGGCGTACCGGTGGTCATGATTCACAACACCCCGGAAAAAACCATCCATACCCTTTTCCCCAACCAAAAACTTTACACTGAACGCAAGGGGGTGACCCAAACCCGACCCCCACTGCCCGATGATCCCACCAGCCCCTGCCGCACCGACAAAACCCTCATCTGTCGACCGATTGGAACCGATACAATTGATAGTCGAAAAACCATCCATTGGGAGATCGTCCAACGCGGCCCCGATCACCGCGAAATCTCCCAGGCACACCTGTGGATCGACCCCCGTTTGGGAATTGCCATCCGTGAACGGTATGCCGATGGTCTCCAGGTTGAACTCGCGAACATCCAGGAGGGTACCCAACCAGTGGAATTGTTCCAAATTCCTAAAGATTATCAAAAGCAAACACCTTGATATCGCAACTTTGAACCGTTAATTTCTGACTAATTTTGTCAAAAAAATGGGCTGAAGATGAAAATTCCCTTGCAATCGCACCGAAAAGGGTATATTAGAAAATTATCATATACAAATAATGGCCCCGGAGGGATTTCATCCCTGGTTTCGTCGCAGCGCAAATTGATATCATGGGTCGATAAACGGATGCCCGAAGCACGATTTTCGAACCTACGCTCAAGCGGTGAGCCAATGAGTAAATCCTTTCGTTATCGAAACTTAGTCATAGCTCTGACTTTTGGTCTGTTTACTGCCCTTTCGTCAACCGCGACTCAAGCGGGCGGATTACCCACCCAAGCAGTTCCAGTCGCACCCGGAGCCATGGCAGCCGGTATGGATCAGAATGACCCTATGGAGATGGGCGAACGCATGGGCAAGTTCATGGGCTCGTTCATGCGAGAGATGAAGGATCCACAGGAGCGTCTGGATTCCGGCGAGGGGTGGCGTGGAGTTCCCCGCATGCGTGAGCCTGCGGATTCCCGTCGGAGTGGCTGGGGTGATTATGACGCTGGGGGACGGCGTGGCGAACCCCGGGAGGGGACGCGCTATATGCCGCTTTACGACCCTTGGGGTGTGACGAATCGCGGATCCCCCCTTCCAGAGTCGGAGTTGTGGGGCAGCAGTCCCTCGTATTATGGCCGATCCCACTACCCGGGATATGGCAATCCCTGGAATGATCCGGGATCGTATGGTTGGGCTGCCAATCGCGACTGGGATCGAGGTCGGGGTTATTACGGGGCCGGGCTGACACCCTGGGAGGCGTATGAGCTGCCACCGGATCCGCGCGCAGAGCGGCGCTGGTATGATCCATCGTATTATGAAGCGCCGAGTTACGGGCCCGGATACCGGCTGCCCGGAGATGAACCCTCCGCTCCGCCACGAGCTGGCAATCCATGGCAGTACGGTTCACATCGCGGCGGTTGGTGGTAGGTTGATTGGTTGAATGCTCAACTTTTGTTCCGCCGACAGTCACGACTCTTAAGAAATGAAGGAGCTCAACATGAAACGAACCGCGCGCTTTCTGGCTTTGGCTGGACTCCTGACCGTTGTGGGTCAGGCGCTCCCCCAGACCGCGTCCGCCTGGTGGGGACCGTGGGACAATGGGTGGGGGAACAATGGCTGGGGGAACAACAACAACTGGGGTAACAACTGGGCCAACAACGGCTGGGGCAATGGCAATGGCCGTGCTCGTGGCAATCTGACCATCACGGTCGATGGTGACATGGATGGTTGGGCGAACAATTTGTGGAACAACGGTTGGAACAACGGTTGGAACAATGGCTGGAACAACGGCTGGGGACCCAATGGGGGCGGTCCCTGGAACGGTGGGCCGGGTGGCTGGTGGCCGGGTAACAACTGGGGCCCAGGCAACAACTGGGGCCCGGGCAATGGCTGGGGACCTGGTAATTGGGGGCCTGGCGGTTGGTGGTAAATAGTTTGACACGATAGCCCTCTTAATCACTTGAGAATATTGGAGATTACCATGAAAACAGGAATCAAGGTACTGGCGGTTGCGGCTCTCATCGGTGGTAGTGCGCTGCTGCTGGCGCCGGATGCTTCCGCGTGGTGGGGAAATGGCCCGGGTTGGGGCAACAACAACGGCTGGGGCAACAACAACTGGGGCAACAACTGGGGCAACAACGGCAATGGCAGTGGCAGTGGCCGCGGCTCGGGCAATTTCGGTTTCAACATGAGCGGTGATGCCGCCGGCTCTGGCAACAACAACATGAACAACGGTTGGAACAACGGTTGGAACAACGGCTGGAACAACGGCTACGGCGGGTATCCGGGATATGGTTATGGCCCGGGTTGGGGCGGCGGCGGCTATCCGGGTGGTGGTTATGGCCCGGGTTGGGGCGGTGGCTATCCGGGTGGTGGTTGGGGTGCTCCTCCGGCTCCTCCGGCTCCGGCTGAGGCTGCTCCGGCTGGCAAGTAGGTTCAAGCTGGCAAACGGAAATCGTTTGGTATGTTGTTATGGGGCGGCCAATGGCCGCCCCTTTTTGTGTGACCATCCACAGGTTTTCGCATGCTCTGCGCAGTTTTTTTTTTCAAACTGACCATTTTGTTATCCGCACCCAGCTTGGAATGTGTGGTTTTTTCTGGTAAGAATTAAGAGCGGTTCTGGGAGACCCCTATTCCAGGGTTTTGCTGTTAAACCGCACCCAGCTTGGAATGTGTAGTCTTTACTGATGAAAAAAAAGAGAGGGTCTGGGAGATTCCTCTCCCAGGGTTTTGCCTTTGACTTTAGCGCGCTCTTATAAGAAGCATTTTTCGCGCCTTTTGCGAAAAATGCGCCGCGCGCTGCCTTGACTTGCGGGATTGTTTTGCGTCTTTTGCAAAACAATCCCGCGAACATGGCCCAAGAACAAAGCCGCGTGGCAAAGGCTTTAAGGGTTGGTGACTGGCGTGCCAGACCATCGCAATCAGTCAAATCAGCTTGGTTGATCCGCCAGGTTAACGTAAAGCACCACCCTCTTTTTTTACTAAACCGCACCTGCTTTGGGATGCGTAGTTTTTTTGCAAGCGGATGATGGTGATAGGGTGAAGAATTCAGTCGTGCCGTAATCACTATAAAGATTTTCTGGTCCAACGATACATAGCGGAGTTATCCATGCACCCCCCACGGAAATTGAATAAAGCGATATTATTGCCTCTTATGTTGTTGGTCCTTTTTGGAACCGTGGCCGCATATTCGGGTCAGGATGCTTCTTCTGATAACGTCACTCAACGCATGCCCGATGATACCACTAAAGCCAACTTTGTGGAGTATATGAGTAAAAATTTTGGCCACGATCAGAAGTTTCTTGCTTGGCGTTACGATCGTTACCAGTCTCTGATCAACAACAAGGACATCACCCGGAATAAGGAGAAGAAGGCCTTTTTGTTGACGGCACGTGAGGAGTTTACCCTGGAGCGGAACAAGAGCCGTGCCTATGATCATGCCTTTCTCGATATCGATTACGGTGTAACCATCTCTGGACCTCATCTGGTCATGCGCATGACTTCCGCTCTTGATATCCAGGATTCCGACAAGGTTTTGGAAATTGGCACGGGCTCAGGCTACCAGTCGGCGATTCTGGCGCATCTCACCCCTCACGTCTATTCGGTGGAGATCATCGAACCACTGCATGAACGCACCAAGGGGATATACAAGCGCCTGGTTCAGGCAGGCAGCGCCGAATATGCCAATGTTACGTTAAAATCTGGTGATGGCTATTACGGCTGGGAAGAGTTTGCCCCTTTTGATAAAATTATCGTAACTTGCGCCATTGATCACATTCCGCCTCCTCTCTTGAAACAACTGGCTCCCAACGGCAGCATGGTGATTCCCGTTGGCCCCCCAGGTAAGCAAACCTTGCTTAAGGTGAAAAAGGAGGTGGATGCGGAAGGCAAGGTGACCATCAGCCGCCAGGATGTATACAACGGCAGGCTTTCGGTTTCATTCGTGCCCTTCACCAAGACAGGGGGTGGCACATGGAGCGGGAAGTCTCCCCTTTGAACCAGCAAGCATCCGGCGACGGCATCAGCTCGGCGATTCCGGACCGCCGCACATATTTTTTCTTGGCCGTTGCTTTGATTGCCGGCGCCATCATTGCCCTGCAAATTACAGTGATGCGGCTTTACTCGATTTCCGGCTGGGCCCATTTCGGCTCCATGGTGATCAGTGTGGCCATGTTTGGTTTCGGCTTTGCCAGTACGATCATGTGCTTGGGTCAGGCTCTGTTTGAACGGCACATGGACCGCATCGCCAAGATCGGTTTGCTGATTTTTGGCCCCCTGATCGTACTGGGCAACGTGGTGGCACAGCACGCCCAGTTCAATCCTATTTTTCTGTTGGCGGACAACCAGCAGCTTTTAAACCTGCTGATCAATTTTCTCGCCTATGCTGCCCCTTTTCTGGTAGGGGCGCTGCTACTGGGCATTGCCTTTTTGGTCGGACGGCAATATTTCCAAATCACCTATGCCGCTGACATGGTTGGTTCCGGGGTTGCTGGTTTACTCTGCATGAACGCCATGCTCTGGCTGCCACCTGAATATCTTTTGGGTGTGCCGCTGCTCTTATGGTGGGGCGGAGCCCTTGCGTGGTTTCGGGCCAGGAGTGATCGAAATTCGCCACGGCTGCTCATGCTTGCCGGAGGTGTGGCGGTCGCATTGCTGCTCTTTCTGCCCCAGATTCAAGTCTCCCCTTACAAAGGGGTGAGCTATGCCGCCAAGTTTCCCGATGCAGAGCGCATCTACCGAGCTTTGGGCGCCCATGGTTTGTTGGAGATCTACTCCAGCTCGTATCTCCATTTTGCCCCCGGTCAAAGCGATATGGCATCGCTCACAATGGGAGATCTGCCGAAAAACACCTATCTGGGAATGTACATGGACAGCGAAGGTCCAATCGGCATCATGAAGCCTTTGCCACCCGATAAACGGGATTATTTTCACTTCCTGCCCATGTCCATCCCTTATTTGATCAAGCCCAATCCAGAAAGCGTTTTTGTGGTCCAATTCGGTGGTGGGATTTCCACCCGTACCGCCATGGATGCCGGAGCTGCTCATATCACCGTAGCCGAAGGCAATCCCATGATTCCCACAGCCATGGCCAGCGAAGCGGTCAAAGCATTCACCGGGGATCTGTTTGCTGACCCTCGTTTGACTTTGGTGCCAAGAGATGGCCACCTGTTCATCCGTGATACCCAACGTCGTTTTCAAGTGATCGACCTCAGCCTGGCAGACTCTTCCGGGCTTTCCAGTCCCGGTGGGTTTGCCGTCACGGAAAAATTTCTTTACACCCGGGAGGCCATTGCCGCGTATATGCGCGCCCTTGAGCCGAACGGGGTGCTGGCGGTCACTGTGTGGAACAAGGAAGATCCCCCCAAATCCACACTGCGCCTTTTTGCCACTCTGGCGGCAGCCGGACGAGCTGATGCCGGAGATCGCGCGGCAGACTCCTTTTACGCTGTGCAGGTTTTTCTCTCCACCGCCACGGTGTTGTACAAAAAGGGTGGTTTCACCCCGGAGGAGATCGCAAAACTCGACCGTCACGCCCAGGATATGGCCTTTGACACCGTTTATCGACCAAATGAGCGATTCAAGGGCGATGCGACAGCCATGTTGTCTGGGTTGCGACGGATGGTGCTGGAAAAGGGCCATGCCAGTCAGGCATTGGATGAGAGAGCAGTCGAGGAGGGCGAGGAGGGGTTGGATTTTTCAACAACCACGCTCTACCGGTTGATGCTTGATCGGATGATTCACGGCGAGGATGCGAAACTGATTGCAGCCTACCCGTTTGACATCATGACGTTGTCCGACGACAGGCCCTATTTTGCGGGCTTTATTCGGCTGCAGGATCTACCCTCATTGGTTGATCGACTGGAAATCATCTCCGACGAGTGGGGATATTTGCTGCTGTGGCTGACGTTGGGGCAGGCGGCCTTGGCTGGGACCATTTTGCTCGCCATGCCGCTGCTGTTTGGCTGGAGGACCATCTTTGCCCCGCAACCAGGCAAGTTGGGCATTTTGGGCTACTTTTTTGCCCTGGGACTCGGGTATATACTGGTAGAAGTGTCGTTGATCGGCAAATTTATCAGCGCTCTGGGTAACCCGGTGATCTCGACGAGCGTGCTGATCACCGGCATGTTGATCAGCACTGGCCTTGGATCTCTGGTTTCCGGACGGTTTCTAAAGCGATCTGTGACAGTTATGCCACGAGTTTTTATGGCCATTGCATCCATTTTGGTACTCTACGGGGTCATGCTGGAGGTATGGCTACCGGTAATCGGCACGCTCTCCTGGCGTACAGCAGCATGCATCCTTTTGCTATTCCCGTTGGCTTTTTTAATGGGTTTTCCCTTTGCCACCGGCATGAGCTGGTTGGCCAAACTTGGCAAGGAGCCTTTTTTTCTATGGGCATGGGGTATCAATGGTACGTTTTCCGTTATGGGAGCTGTGATGGTTCCACTCGTTTCGGTGAGTTTAGGGCTATCTGCCAATCTTTATCTGGCAGCGGCGCTCTATTTAATGGCATGGCCATGCTTTTTTGCCTTGTTGCGTCCGTCTCCCGGATCCTCTTCATTGGCACGCTGATGGGGTTGACACCACTGACAGCAGGAATGGCCTATGGACAAGAGACTGAAATCAGCCATGAAGTGATTTGTCGGAAGACCTCATCCTGCCTGCTTGGTCTCATGGCCAAGCTGCCCCATGCCCCTTTCCCGTATGATGGCATTGTGGGTGATACGGACCAACCGTTTTATGATTATCAAGATCTTGTGAGCGAAAAACGGTTTCACACCACCAGCAATGGCACGCTGATTCCGGAGTCGCCCCATTTTCGCGACAACCGGGTTTTGATCCATCTGTCACCGACCTTCCAGCCTGACAAGCCTTATACCATTCTGGTATTTTTTCATGGACACAATACCGAGCTCAATCGCACGTTGATCAAGGAGATGGGACTGTTGCGACAAATCAATGCCAGCGGTCGCAATCTTGTGTTGGTGGCACCACAAATGGCATTGAATGCTGCGGATTCCAGTCCTGGTAAACTGTATTGTCGCCTTGGATTTGCCAGAATGTTGGAGGATGTATCCCATGTCCTGGGCAAAACAATGGGGGCAAAGTTTGCCGCGAGGTTCAACAACGCCCCTGTGGTCCTGGCGGCGTATAGTGGTGGTTATCGAGCCGTAGCATATACCCTGGATCGCGGTTTGGATCAGACGCAAAATAGGCGGGTGAGGGGGATTATCCTACTCGATGCGTTGTATGGGGAATTGGACAAGTTCGACACATGGCTGCAGCAGCCTGGTAACAAATTCATGGTGAATTTGTACAGTCCTTCCAGTACTCCACTTACCTTGGAGTTGAAAAAAAGATTACAGGAACGGGGGCAATTGTGGTCAAATACCATGAGAATTCGAACGATACCGCATAAGATTCTCTTTTTGTCGGTCAGAACCCAGCATGATCGAATCATGTTTGATGGACCACCGCAATGGCCATTGAGCGAAATCATTAGAAAGATGATAGGCAATGCTGCTGATTGACCATACTCTATTAACTGTACCCGGTTCAGAACAGATCGGACCTCCTCAAAAGGTCCAACACATTGAAACTGTATATAAAATCGTCAGCACCCATTCTTCCCTGGGGTTCCCGGCTTTGGCTGAGTGATCCTGGCCAGTCAACAGAACCGATTTGACTGCTTGGCAGTTTCGCTTGATTGGTAAACCGCACCTGTTTTGGGATGCGTAGTTTTTTGCAAGGCTGCGTGCAAGATGTGAGCGTCGTTTCCAAAAAGCGGAAACGACGCTCATGAAGAGCGCGCTAAAGTCAAAAACAAAGTCCCAAGGGCTTTGCCCTTGGATCCCACCAGGGGGATAATCCCCCTGGACCCCTGTTAATGGAACTACGCATCCCGTGATGGTTGCGGTTTAAAACAGACCATGATGCTAAAATCGGCTCAGGATCTTCTGCCTCCCCTCCCCCTCACGGCTCGACCACGATCGTCCCCTTCATCCGGTTCTCATGCGGGGTGCAGTGATAGGGAAAGGTTCCGGGCTGGGTGAAGGTGTGACTCCAACGCTCACCGGGAAAGAAATCCGCCGATTGAAACAGACCGGCCTCATCGCTGGCAACGGCATGATAAGTGGCACCCGCCTCGTTGTTCATCCAGGTGACCGTAGTGCCAACGCGAATGGTGAGCGCAGCCGGTTGAAAAGCCATCTTCTGGATGCTCACCTCAACTGCGGGAACGTCAGCTGCCCGTACCACCAAAGGTGACAGCAACAAGAGAGCCGTCACCAACCAACCAGAATGTCGAATTTCAGGGTGCATGGTATGAATTCCCGACAAGAGGTCTCAACACGTTTTATACCGTAACCATCTTGAGAAGCTTCATTTTCTTAAAAGGCTGCGTGCAAGATGCGGGGGTCGTTTCCAAAAAGCGGAAACGACCCCCGCCAAGGCGGCGCGCGGCGCATTTTTCGCAAAAAGCGCGAAAAATGGCTTCTTTTGAAGAGCGCGCTAAAGTCAAAAATTAAAGTCCCAAGGGCTTCGCCCTTGGATCCCACCAGGGGAATAATCCCCCTGGACCCCTATTAATGGAACTACGAATCCCGTGATGGTTGCGGTTCAGATGATCGGTTTTTCCTTGATCTTGCCACACTCGCTCTGGGCATAGGCGAGAAACTCCTCCACGGCCTTGGAACGAAATTTTTGCTTCTGAAAGACGAAGTTGAGGCGCCGCTTGATGGTCCCCTCCTTGAGGCGGCGGATCACCAGACTTTTTAATGCGACCTCCTTGCGCAAGGCGATCAGCGAAACAATGCTGAAACCGACTCCTCCCTCGACCGCTGCCTTGATCGATTCGGTGGCGCCCATCTCCAGGATCAAATCCAGCTGATCATAATGGACGCCGAACTTGTTCAACTGCTCGGTTATCACCGCGCGCGTGCCCGACCCCTCCTCGCGTGAGACGAACGGATACTCCTTGAGCCGCTGCACCGGGATCTCGTCGAGCTTGGCCAAAGGGTGATTCGGCGGCATGATCAGTACCAGTTCATCCTCCATGCAGGGGGAAACGACGATGTTCTTGTTGGCAATCGGGCCTTCGACCATGCCGATGTCGATGGTGGCATCCTCAAGCTTGCGCACCACGGTGCGGGTGTTGTGAACCGTCAGTCGCACCTGTACCCCAGGAAAGCCGTCGTGATACCCGCTTAGAATCCGTGGCAGTAGGTATTCACCGAGCGTGGTGGTGGCACCGAGTTTGATGGCCCCGCGGGTCACGCCGGTCATTTCGTTGATCGCTTTTTCGGTCTCCCGATAGAGCTCCAGGATCCGATCCGCATAATTGAAGACCATCATGCCGGCATCCGTCAGCGAGATGCGGTTGTGGTGACGGTCGAACAGTCGGGTGTTGAAGTGCTCTTCAAGCTGGCGGATTTGAAAGGTGACAGCGGGTTGGGTGAGATACAACTCTTCTGCCGCGCGGGTAAAGGAGAGGTGTTTGGCCACGGAGTAAAAAACCCGCAACCGGGTATCGGAAAAGCTCATGGGATGGTCTGCCTTTTTGCGGGAGGTAAAGCAATTGCGGATGGACCAATATGCTAAAAAAAAATTTGATGGATGTATAGGAAAAAAGGGTCTGGCGTAAAAAATGGCGAATCTTTAAGGGCATGACTTGGGAATCGTCGAAAAATCGCGTTATAGTGGTTGCATTGGCTTTGACACCCAATAAATTGCGACGAGGACACGCCGTTAAGCATGAGTCACAAACCCCGCATCGAATCCCAGGAGGCGCTGACGCCACGCTATGCCCGCTACCGGCAGCTTTGGTGCGCCGAGCATCCGGAACTGGATCACACCTTGCGGCAAGGGCGGATGATCCGTGCCACGCTGACCGAATTGCAGAGCCGATTCGAGGTGATCCTGTTGGATGCCTTCGGGGTGTTGAATCTGGGCGACGGGGTGATTTCCGGCGCGCCAGAGGCGGTGGCAGGGCTGTTTTCGGCGGGCCGGCGGGTGCGGGTGGTCTCCAACAACGCATCGCAGTCGCCGGCGCGGATGGCAAAAAAACTCAAGGAGTGGGGCTTTCCCTTCACCGAAGCGCACATCATTTCGTCCGGGATGGCGGTTGAGCCTTTCGTGGCTGGAGAGGCGCGTTACCGGGACCGGCCCTATCTGCTGGTCGGCAGCGAGGAGAGCGCGACGGTCTACGCACCCCATCCCGAGGCTCTCATGGTCAACCGCGAGGGAGCTGCCTTGGCCATTGAGCAGGCGGAGTACATCCTGTTTTGCAGCAATCGCGACTACCACGGCGGCCAGCAGGAGAGCGATGCCAGGCGGCTGTTGACGCACCGGCGGGTGCCGTTGCTGCTGGCCAATCCGGATCTGGTGACCCCCAAACCGGATGGTCGTCTGGAGGCAGTGGCCGGCTATGCGGCCATGGATCTGGTGGAGCGGTTCGATTTGATCATCGACGGGATCGGCAAGCCGTTTGCCCCCATTTTTCAATTGGTGAAAGAAGAGTTTCCGGATGTGGCGCCAGAGCGGATTTTGATGGTCGGGGATACGCTGGATACCGATGTGCTGGGTGCAGCCGCGCAAGGGTTTGCCAGCTGTCTCACCTTGTCGGGCGCCTGTGCCGGCTGGGGGGCGGATCTGGAGCGGTTGTGCGATGCGCGCGGCATCCGTCCGGATTATGTGATTGAGTCGTTGGCTGGGTAGAATTTGACTGATCAATGGAGGTTCGTGCGCCTGGTGTGCCCGTACTCCTGAGACCTGACCCGAATGGTGCCTTCAAGGAGGAGGATCATGGCTGAATTTCGCTACACTGAGCTGTTCAATTTGCAACAGGACGAGAGCGAATACCGTCTGCTCTCTGCCGATCTGGTGCGCAGCGAGTCGTTTGCCGGCGGTCGCATGGTGATGGTCGATCCGGCGGGGTTGACCCTTCTGGCCAGGGAGGCGATGCGCGATGTATCGTTTCTGCTTCGCACCAGCCACTTGCAGCAGTTGCGCGCCATCCTGGATGATCCGGAGGCTTCGGCCAACGACCGTTATGTGGCCCTGGAGCTGTTGAAAAACGCCAACATCGCTGCCGGCATGGTGCTGCCGAGCTGTCAGGATACCGGCACAGCCACGGTGGTGGCCAAGAAAGGCCATCGCATCTGGACCGGGGCCAACGATCGCGAGACCCTGGCGCGCGGCATCTTCGCAGCCTACGCGGATTTCAATTTGCGCTACTCCCAGTTGGCCCCGCTCTCCTTGTACGACGAAAAGAACACTGGCACCAATCTGCCGGCTCAGATCGACATCGAGGCTGTCGAGGGGGAGGGTTACAAATTCCTCTTTCTGGCCAAGGGTGGCGGTTCGGCCAACAAGACCTTCTTGTTCCAGCAAAATAAATCCTTGTTGAACCCGGCGTCGCTGGCCGCCTTCGTGGCCGACAAACTCAAGGGACTCGGCACCTCGGCCTGTCCCCCCTACCATCTGGCCTTGGTGATCGGCGGTCTCTCCCCGGAGATGACCTTGAAGACCGTCAAGCTCGCTTCGGCGCGTTATCTGGACTCGCTGCCCGAAACCGGGGATGGCATCGGCGGTGCGTTGCGCGATCGCGCTTTCGAGGCCGAAGTGTTGGAAATGGCCCAAAAAATCGGTCTGGGCGCGCAATTCGGTGGCAAATACTTCGCCCACGATGTGCGGGTGATCCGGCTGCCGCGGCATGGCGCCTCCTGTCCGGTGGGACTGGGGGTCTCCTGTTCGGCGGATCGCAACATCCTGGCAAAAATCAATGCCGACGGCATCTGGCTCGAAGCCCTGGAACGGGATCCGGCCCGCTTCCTGCCCGAGGTGGAGCCCGCCTCCGGCGAGGTGGTCCAGGTGGATCTCAATCGTCCGATGTCTGAGATTCGCGCCGAATTGAGCCGCTATCCGATCCGCACGCGACTTTCGTTGAGTGGTCCGATCGTCGTGGCGCGCGACATTGCCCATGCCCGCATTCAGGAGCGTCTGGATCGGGGCGAGGGGATGCCGGAGTATTTCCAGAATCACATCGTTTATTATGCCGGACCGGCCAAGAAACCGGATGGGCTGCCTTCCGGATCGTTCGGCCCCACGACCGCCGGTCGCATGGACAGCTATGTGGATCGTTTCCAGAAGGCGGGAGGTTCGATGGTGATGTTGGCCAAAGGGAATCGCAGCCGCGAGGTGACCGCTGCTTGCCAGGCCAATGGTGGTTTCTATCTGGGTTCGATCGGGGGTGCGGCGGCTTCGCTGGCTCAGCAGAGCATCAAGAAGGTCGAGGTGATCGATTTTCCGGAGTTGGGGATGGAAGCGGTACACCGCATCGAGGTGGAGGCGTTTCCGGCCTTCATCGTGGTGGATGACAAGGGCGGTGATTTTTTTGCAGAGTTGGGGTTGTAAACCACACCCAGCTTGGAATGTGTAGTTTTTACTGGCAAAAACCGCACATTCCAGGCTGGATGCGATTTAAACCGCACCTGCTTTGAGATGCGTAGTTTTTTGCAAGGCTGCGTGCAAGATGTGAGCGTCGTTTCCAAAAAACGGAAACGACGCTCACGAAGGCCGCGCGCGGCGCATTTTTC